>DLSX01000079.1 GCA_002500765.1 Neorhizobium sp. UBA7851 | reverse complement strand
CAGGTGCGCGATCTGGTGACGCGTTTCGAGATCGGCAGCGGTTTTCTCGGCTCCGCGTCCGGCCGCGTCCATGCTGTCGAAAACGTCGCCTTCGATCTGAAGGCCGGTGAAACGCTGGCGCTGGTGGGCGAATCCGGTTGCGGCAAGTCGACGACCGGCCGCACCATCATGCGGCTGCAGGATGCGACGTCCGGTTCGGTCAAGCTGGATGGTCGGGAGATACTCGGCCTGACAGGTGCCGACATGCGGGCCATGCGCCGCCATATCCAGATGATCTTTCAGGATCCGTTCGCCAGCCTCAATCCGCGCATCCAGGTTGGCGATGCGGTGGCGGAACCGCTGCTTGCGCATAACATTGCCTCCGGCAAGAGCGATGCCCGCGACCGGGTGGCCGACCTGATGGTGAAAGTGGGCCTGCAGCCGGATATGGCGAGCCGTTTCCCGCATGAATTTTCCGGCGGCCAGCGCCAGCGCCTGTGCATTGCCCGCGCGCTCGCCATGGCGCCGCAGATCATTGTGGCAGACGAGGCAGTGTCTGCGCTGGACGTATCGATCAAGGCGCAGGTCATCAACCTGATGCTCGACCTGCAGGAAAGCATGGGGCTTTCCTATCTGTTCATTTCGCATGACATGGCGGTTGTCGAACGGATGAGCCATCGCGTCGCCGTCATGTATCTCGGCGAGATCGTCGAAATCGGCCCGCGTCAGGCGATTTTCGAGAACCCGCAGCATCCCTATACCAAACGTCTGCTTGCCGCTGTTCCCATTCCGGACCCGGCCCGCCGTGGTATTCGCCGCGGCTTGAGCAATGACGAGATCAAGAGCCCCATCCGGCCGCTGTCCTATGTTGCGCCGAAGCGGGATTATGTGGAAATTTCTCCAGGCCATTTCGTGCAGGCCTGGGGCGATGAATGGGGCAATGCGGCTGCGGCGGCATAACGTGAACTGGCAGGAGAGAAAACGATGACGACCTCCAAAAAGGTGGCGATGATCAGTGGTGCGTCGCGCGGGATCGGCGCGTCGATCGCTGAAAAGCTGCTTGTCGAAGGCTGGGCAGTCAGCCTCGGCGTCAGAAGCCCGGAGGTTTCGGCATTCAATGAGAATGCGGACGCGCTTGTCTGCCGTTTCGATGCACTGGATGCCGCGAGCGAGCGGTCATGGATGGAACAGACGATCACGCGTTTCGGCCGACTGGATGGACTGGTACACAATGCCGGGATCATGACGCCGAAAACGGTGCTGGAAGCTGAGGATGCCGACTTCGACCTGATCTTCGACGTCAACGTCAAGTCGCCGATGCGCCTCAGCCAGCTGGCATGGCCACATCTGGAAAAGGCACCGCACGGGCGGATCGTGACGCTGGCATCGCTGTCCGGAAAGCGGGTGAAATCCGCCGGCTCCGGGCTTTATGCCATGTCGAAGTTTGCGGCGGTGGCGCTCGGGCACGGCCTTCGCCAATGCGGCAAGGAGAACGGCGTCCGTTCGACGATCATCTGCCCGAGTTTTGTCGCGACTGACATGGGCAATGCGCTCGCAAGCCGCGACAGTGCCGAGCTGACCCAGCCGGAAGATATTGCCGATATCGTCCACATGGTTCTCGAACTGCCGAAGACGGCCAGCATTGCCGAGATCCCTGTCCATTACAGCGTCGAAGATTGCTATTGATTGGGAGTGTGGGCCGTTTGCCGAGCCGCGTAATGTGGTCCGGCTTGAGGCCGGTCATACGTCTTCGGCCGGGCCGATCTCGATCGGCAGGGCGGCATTGCCGGCCCATTCATGCCATGAGCCGACATAGATCTTCAGCTTGTCGAAGCCTGCGAGTTTCAGGCCATAGAGTGCGGTCGCAGCACGAGCGCCACGATGGCAATAGGTGATGATCTCGCGATCCGGCGACAGGCCGGCGTCTTCTGCGATCCGGCGGATTTCTTCGGCCGGGCGATATTTCCCGTCTTTCAGCACGTCCTCGTAGAAGGCGAAATGGGAATGCGGAATGCGGCCGGGGCGGGCGCAGCAGGCGTGATGGAAAGTGCCTTCGAATTCGGTCTTTCGGCGAACGTCGAAGATATCGGCATCATGATCGGCATGGTTCAGCACGTCATCCGTGGAAGCGACCAGTGCGCGGTGGAAGTTCATGTCCTTGGTTTCGGACTGGGTGATCGCGTCCGGCGTGCCGGCGCCCGGTGCGGTTTCGCCGCCTTCGGTCTTCCATGCCTGGATGCCGCCATCGAGGATCAATCCCCCCTTGCCACCGACAAGCTCGTAGAACCACAGGCCGCGGGGCGAGATCATGCCGGTCTGTTCCTCGAAAAAGACGGGGATGCGATCGCCACCGAGGTTCAGCCGATCAAAGGCTTCGCGGGCGCCTGCAGCCATGCCGGCGATGCCTGCCTCGTCGCTTTCGGGGATGAAATAGTCATAGACGTTGAGGCTGATTGCACCGGGAATCGTGGCTTCATCCCAGGCCGCCTGCGGACGCACGTCGACGGGAACGAGACGGCCCTCGGGCAGCGACGTGATGAGTTCGGCGGCGGTGATGATCAAGGCCGGATCCTTTCAGGCAATGCGTATCAGATGGAGGGCAGGAGAATGCCTATGTTCAGCGCGTTCGCCTGCCGCAGGACACGTGCGGCAAAGGCGATGTCGAAGACGTTGAGGCCGAAGCTGGAGAAGTAGAGTGATGCCTCCGGTGGAGGGCACCATTTGTCCAGCAGCAATGCGGGAAGATCCGCTGCGACCTGCCCGGACGAAAATTCTCCGGCGCGGTACATCTGGAACAGGCTTTTGGCGCTCTTGTTCGCAAAATCGCCCCAGAGATCGACGGTGACGAGATCGGTTGCGGCGATCGTTTCGAACATGACCTCGTGGAAGCCGATCTGCATGATCAGCCGTCCGGGCCTGACCGCGGATCTGTCCAGAAACGGTTGCGGCGAGGACGTGCAGCAGATGACGACATCCGCATCAGCAGTCGCATCACGCCAATCAGCATGGGGCGAGACACGGGTGGGACCGTTTGCGGCCTGTTTTAGCAGGGGCTCCAGGTTTGATCGCGTGCGATTCCACAGATGGATCGCTTCAAGGTCCGCAAACAGGGCGCGCAGCATGTCGAGATGGGTCTGTGCATGGGCGCCGGCACCAAGAAGCGCAACAGATCTGATGCCGTTCGGCTTCAGCGCCTTTATCGCCGCGGCCGAGACGGCTGCGGTGCGCATGCGGGTCAGAAGTGCGCTTTCAACGCTGCCGAGCGGTGCGCCATCGGACAGGCGGTTGATGACTGTCGTGCTGCTGATACTCGGCAGGTCGCCGATCGGCTCCGCCCGATGCACGGTCCATTTCAGTCCGGCGGCATCATAGGTGCCGCCGACGAAGGCCGGCAGGCCATAGGCCTTGTTGCGGGGATCCGCTCCCAGAGGCATGACGCTTTCGGCGACCATGCCGGCTTCGCCGCCGCGCAAAAGCCGGAGCGTGGCTTCCACATCCGTGACGGCTGCCTGCCAATCCAGGGCGCCGGCTTCGATGGTATCCTTGCGGGAAAGATGACGGATGGTGTTCACGCTTCCTCCGTTTCTTCCGCGATGTGTTCGAGCCAGAGCGCGATTGACTGGATGAAACGTCGAAAACCTTCAAGCGTCATGAACTCATCGATGCCATGCGCATTGCCACCGCGGCCGGCGCCGGCGAGCAGGAAGGAATTTGCATGGCGCGCAAATGCATAGGCGGGCGCGGCGCCGATTGCCCATGGCCAGATCTGCGGCGCGGCATTGCCCGTTGCCTCATAGCTTTTGAGGAGAGCCGGAACACCGGCGGCAGCCGCGGAAAAACGGAATCCGGCATAGCTGTCGGCGACATTCAGAGCGACACCCGGCGTATTTCCAAGCGCAACCCGGTATCGGCCGAGAAAATCTGCCGGGTCAAGCGAAGGGGGTGTCCGCAGCTCGAAAGTCGCACGCGCACCGTACGGGATCACTCCATCGGATCCGAGAGGCATGCTCTCGAGACCCGATATGTTGAAGGATGCGGTTGAAAGGACGTGCTCGAGCAGCGTCTGTGCATCGCCTTCCAGCGAGAAACATTCAGTCCTTCGGAAGCGCAGTTCGGCTGCCGGATCGAAGGCCTTTGCCAGAACCTCGATAATCCCTGCGGCTTCGGCGTCGATTGCAATCTTTGCCAGTTCCCCGGTCGCGGGCTTGCCGATCAGGGACAAGGCTTCGACCAGCCGGCTCGCAGGATTGGCAATCCATGGCGCATTGCTGGAATGGATGGCGGCTTTGGGGCCGCCCCATGCGCCTCCCTCGACCCGAACCTCGCCCTTGGCAATGCCTGAGAAACCGAGATAGACACGCGGCGCGCCGCCGCCATATTCGCAGAAGGACGGAAAGATCGCCGAGGCGCTTTTCCGCACGGGGCATCCGGGATCTGCCAGATAGTCGCGCATCGCGCCGCTGCCGCTCTCCTCCTCGCCATCGATCAGGAACTCGACGTTGACGGAAAGTCTGCCTGCATCGGCAAGCCCCTTGACGGCGAGAAGCATGCCTGCAAGCGGCCCCTTGTTGTTTTCTGCACCGCGCGCGACGAAGCTGTCGCCGATCTCCGGCAGATCGACGATGCCGCCCTTGAACGGATTGACCGACCAGCCTTCCGGGGAGGCGGGCATCACGTCATACATGTTGTAAAGGATGACGGTCTTTTGTGCGCCCACATCCAGCCGTGCGTGAATGACGGGCGGCCGCCGGTCGGAGGCGGTGGCGGAGACGATCACCGCGCCAAGCTCTCTTTTCAGCCAGTCGACGATGGCGCTGGCCTGCCGCAAAATCTGCGCGTAATCATCCTTGACCGACGGAATTGCACACCATTCCTGTGTCAGCCCCAGAGCAGCCTCGAAAATCTCCTCGGAAATCACAGCCTGATCCTCGGGTTGAGCCAGACATAGGCGAGATCGACCAGAAAATTGACGATGACGAACACGGCGGCGGCAAACAGCACCACTGCCTGAACGACCGGAAAATCGCGATTCTGGATCGCCTCGACCGCCAGCCGGCCGATACCCGGCCATGCGAAGATGATCTCCGTCACCAGCGCGCCTCCGAGGAGCGATGCGAAATACATGCCCTGGACGGTAATGACCGGGATCAGCGCGTTGCGCAATGCGTGATGAACAATGATGCGCCAGGACGAGATACCCTTGGCGCGGGCGGTGCGGATATAGTTTTCGCCGAGAACCTCAATGAGACTTGCACGCACCAATCGCGTGATGGCGCTGAGATAATAGGCGCCGAGCGCGATGGACGGCATGATCAGATGCCATGCCGAGCCGATGCCGCTCGACGGGAGCCAGCGCATCTTGAGCGAGAAGAAGATGATCAGCAGCAGTGCCAGCCAGAACACCGGAATGGCCTGGCCAAGCAGCGAGATGACGCGGATGGCGAAATCGATGGCGCTGTTCTTGCGCACTGCCGCGATCGTGCCCAGCAGGAAGCCAAGCAGAGAGCTCCACACCAGCGCGGTGATGGCCAGAAGTGCCGTCGCCGGCAGGCGTTCGATCAAAAGGTCAAGCGCCGGGCGCTGGAAACGGAGCGATGTGCCCAGTTCTCCGGTCATGGCGCTCGCCAGAAAACGTCCGTACTGAACCCAGATGGGGTCGTTAAACCCCATTGCCTGACGGAAAGCCTCGATTTCCTCGCGCGACGCTTCAGGCGACATCATCAGAGCTGCCGGATCCCCGGTCAGAAAAAGGGCGAAAAACACGATGGCCGAGACGCCGAACATGACGACGAGGCCCTGTAGTGCTCGTCCGGTGATAAAGCTCAAGGTCTTCATGTTCTTCACGCATTCCTGCTGTCGGCACGTCGTACGAGCCAGTCACCGATCAGATTGCAGCCAATCACCAGCGCGCCGATGACAAGGCCCGGATAGAGCACCAGCCAGTTGGCGAGCAGGATGAAGGAACGACCTTCACCGATCAGGTTGCCAAGCGTCGGGGTCGGCGGCTGTACGCCAAGGCCGAGGAAGCCGACGGACGCTTCGAGAATGATGAGGCGCGGCAGGTCGAGTGTCATCAGCACCGTGATCGGCCCGACGATATTGGGCAGAACGTGGCGGAAGATGATGACCATGTCTGAGAGGCCGATGGAGCGCGACGCATCGATATACTCCAGTTCGCGGATTTCGAGCGTCTTGGCGCGGGCGACGCGGGCAAAGACCGCCCAGCCGGTGACGCCGAGCACGGCCACGAGATTGCCCATGCTCGGTCCGACGACGGCAACGATCAGCAGGATCAGCAGAATGAAGGGAATGGCGAGCTGCACGTCGACGGCCCGCATGATGATGATGTCGAACCAGCCGCGATAATAGCCGGCGATCATTCCCAGAGTTGTGCCGAGCACGACGGAGATGACAGAGGCGGCAAGAACGATCGACAGCGAGATTGCCGTTCCAAGGCCGAGCCGAGCGAGAAGATCCCGCCCGAGCTGGTCTGTTCCCAAAGGATGAAGCTCTCCGCCGATGACGGAGAGCGGTGGCTTGAATGTCGCGGTCAGGGTTCCGCGCACCGGATCGATCGGCCAGAGCAATGGCACGATGACGCAAAGCGCCAGAACCGCGACCAGAAGGAACGTGGCAAATATCGCATCTGCGTTGTCCCTGACATTCCAGAACCGGGTCATGCGCGATTACTGCTTCTTGATGTCGAAGATCGGGATACGGGCATCCGGGCGACCCTCGAACGACACCGATTTAGCCTTACCGTAAAGGGCGTCCTCCTGGTAGAGCGGGATGACCGGCACCTGTTCGGCCGCGAGATCCTGGATCTGCGCCAGCACTTCACCACGCTTGACAGGATCGACGATCGCACGGCTTTCATCGAGCAGCTTGTCGAGTTCAGGGATGGAGGCGGTCGAGTATGGCTCACCGGTCTTGAAGATCGCATAGACGGCGGCATCCGCATCGAGCGTCTGGGTCGACCCCCAGCCGAGCATGAAGATCGGACCTTTGCGCGGCACCTGCTGGGTGTAGACCGACCAGTCGAGCACTTCCTGATCGATCTTGACGCCGATATCGCCGAATTGCTGGGCAATCGCCTGGGCGACTTCGCTGTCCTTCATGTAGCGATGGGTCGACTGCATCTTGATCGAGAAACCATTCGGAAGGCCTGCCTCGGCAAGCAGCGCCTTGGCCTTGGCCGGGTCAAAGGCGGTTACGGGCAAATCCTTGTAGCCGAAGTCGGCGGCGCCCACTTGCGTGCCGCGCGGCGATGCCATGCCCTGCAGGATGTTGGTGACGATCGACTGGCGATCAATCGCCATGTTGAGCGCCTGACGCACTTTGACGTTGTCCAGCGGCTTCTCGCTCATCACCAGACCGAGATAGATGGTGAGGCCGCCGTTCTTGACCTGCACGAGATCGGTATCCGGGCTGTCCTTGACCATCGGGGCGATATCGACGGGGACGTTTTCGATAAGGTCGACTTCACCGGTCAGAAGTGCTGTGATGCGGGCCGTGCCATCCGGAATGGCCCGCCAAGTCACCTTGTCGATCGACGGCGCGCCGCGCCAGTAATCCTTGTTGGCTTCCAGAATGACGTGCTGGTCGGGAACGAATTCGACGAACTTGTATGGCCCCGTACCAACCGGCTTGCGGGCGAAAACGTCATTGCCGACTTCCTTCACGTATTTCGGCGGCACGATATAGGCCGGATAGCGGCTCATGCGGGTGGGCAGAAGAGGATCTGCGCCCTTGGTCTTGATGCGAACCGTCAGCGCATCGACGACTTCGACGCTCTCGACGGTGCGGATATAGGAAACGGTCGGCGACTTGGCGGCCGGATCGATGACGCGGTCGATGGTGAACTTGACCGCCTCGGCATCCATCGCTTCGCCATTGTGGAATTTCACGCCGTCGCGCAGCTTGAATTCCCAGGTCGTGTCATCGATCGCGGTCCAGGAGGTGGCAAGACCCGGAACCAGCTTCATCTCCTTGTCACGCATGACGAGCGTATCGAAGATGTTGTCGACAATGGTCGCGCTTTCTTTGAGGAAGCCTGGGTCCATGGCCGTGGTGGAGGCGCCGCGCCCGACAACGATATCGGCAGCCGAAGCGATAGACGTCGAGAATGGCAGCAGCATGGATGCAGCGAGCGCAATGGCAGCAAGTCTTTTCATGGGGGCCTTCACTTCCTCTGGAGTTGGTTTTTGATACCCTGTCGGTGTAATCCTCGGGGGGCTATTATTATCTGCTAAGATATATGATATATTATGAGTGAGCAAGATATGGGCAATTTTGATTTCGCATCAAAAAACGGGCAATTTTTCTAAGGGTGAGGTCTCTGTGAGTACATCTTTGTTCAACGCGGCTCCGCGAAAGAGCCTTGTTACGCATGTGGAAGATGAAATCCGCGCAGCCCTGATCGAAGGACGGCTGGAGCCGGGGACACGGCTTGTCACCAAGGAACTGGCGGATTCGCTCGGCATGAGCATTACGCCGGTGCGTGAGGCGCTGGTGCGTTTTGCCGCCTCCGGCGTTCTGACGGCCGAGCCGGCACAGTCCTTCAGAGTGCCGACGATGACAGTTGCGCAATATTCGGAGATTTCGGAAATCCGCAAATCTGTGGAAGGGCTGGCTGCGTTCAACGCGGCATCGCAGATCACCGCAGAGGAGATCGGGGCGATGAAAGCCCTACTCAGGCGATATCTCGCCGCCAAGGCCGACAAGGACCAGCACCTTGCGCTGACGCTGAACAAGGAATTCCGTTTCGTGCTTTATGCCGCTGCCCGAATGCCGACGCTTCTCGGCGTGATCGAGCTTTTGTGGCTGAAAGCCGGTCCGGGCTTCAACTACCTCTATCCGGAGACCCAGTCCGGCACGGGAGAGCATCATAACTATGACGACCTTCTGACTGCGCTGCATGAGCGGAGGGCGGTTGCTGCTCGCGAATCCATCGAACACGCAATCGAGGACGGCGCACGTATCGTCATCGAGGCGCTGCAGCGGCGCCAGATGCAGCAGGTCCCGGTCAAGTAAAGAGAAGGCGGACGGCACCAATGGCGAAGACATTCACCGCGGCCCATTGGGGCGTCTACGAAGTGAGCGCCGATCAGGCGGGGCTGGCGCTTCAAGGTTTTGCTCAGGATCCCGATCCGTCGCCGATCGGATTGCATATGGCGGCCAAAGATCTGACGGATGTAAGGATCCGCAAGCCTTCGATCCGCAAGAGTTGGCTCGAGAATGGCCCGGGAGCCAATCCGCATTTGCGTGGGCGCGAGCCGTTTGTCGAAGTCGGCTGGGATACGGCGCTTGACCTTCTCGCTGCCGAACTGGATCGGGTGCGGCGCGACCACGGCAATGACGCCATATTTGGCGGTTCCTATGGTTGGGCGAGCGCAGGACGCTTCCACCATGCGCAGAGCCAGGTTCATCGCTTTCTCAACCTCCTCGGCGGTTATGTGTCGTCGGTGGACAATTACAGCCTTGCTGCCGGCCGGGTGATCTTGCCGTATGCGATCGGCTCGACCGAATTCCTGCTGGATCGGCATACGTCCTTTGATGTGATGGCCGCGCATACCGAACTTTTTGTCACGTTCGGTGGCGTGCCGGTCAAGAACGCTCAGATGTCAGCCGGCGGGGCGGGGCGGCACCGTGTCGTTGCTGGAATGCTTGAGATGGAGAAGAACGGCACGCGTTTCATCAATATCGGCCCGGTCTCGGACAATATGCCGGTCGACAGCGAATGGATCGCCAACCGACCCAATACCGATGTCGCGATGATGCTGGCGCTGGCCTATGTTCTCCACACCGAAGATCTGGCGCAGCGGAATTTCCTCAGCAGCCACTGTGTCGGATATGACCGGTTCTCCGGTTATCTGATGGGAGATACGGACGGGGTAGCCAAAACGCCACAATGGGCTGCCACGATCTGTCGCGTCGATGCCGAGCGTATCGCGTCGCTTGCCCGCGAGATGGCATGCCATCGAACCATGCTGAACATCTCCTGGTCGCTGCAGCGGGCGGTCCACGGTGAGCAGCCCTTCTGGATGCTGGTGACGCTGGCAGCTATGCTGGGGCAGATCGGATTGCCGGGCGGCGGCTTCGGCGTCGGATATGGTGCACTGAATTCCGTCGGCCATGACAATGTGCGCTTCAAGTCCGGTGCATTTCCGCAGGGCGACAATCCCGTCAAGGCGTTCATTCCTGTGGCGCGCATCACCGACATGTTGCTGAACCCGGGTGCCCGGTTCACCTATAACGGCAAGGAGCATAGCTATACGGATATACGCCTCGTCTACTGGGCCGGCGGCAACCCGTTTCACCATCATCAGGATCTGAACCGCCTGCTGAAGGCCTGGCAGAAGCCGGAAACGATCATCGTCAACGAGCCCTACTGGACACCGACGGCAAAGCTTGCGGATATCGTGTTGCCGGTGACAACGCCATTGGAACGGAATGATATTGCGTCTTCCGGTGGCGAGGATCTGATCGTGGCGATGCGTAAGGTTTCTGAACCTTATGGACAGGCGCGGAACGATTTCGATATCTTCTGCGGATTGGCGTTACGTATGGGCGTCAATTTTTCCGAAAATCTCGATGAGAAAGGCTGGCTGCGGAGGCTCTATGGCGTCACAGCCGCTAACTCTCTCGAAAAAGGTGTCGAAATGCCGAATTTCGACCAGTTCTGGCGAGATGGTCTTTTCGACCTCAAACCCGGGGCGCTGCCTGTGGTGATGCTGCAGGATTTTCGCGAAGCTCCGACGGCAAACCCGGTTCCAACGCCGTCCGGTAAGATCGAGATATTTTCGGAGACTGTCGACAGTTTCGGCCTCGACGACTGCCTGGGCCACCCTGCATGGTTCGAGCCGCCGGAATGGCTGGGTAATCGGGAGAGCGATGATCAATTTCATCTGATTTCCGACCAGCCGGTGAGGCGTCTGCATAGCCAACTGGATGCCAGTCCCCACAGCAAGGCGGGGAAGGTGAAGGGCCGCGAGCCGATTCTCGTCAATCCTTCCGATGCGGAGTGTTGCGGCCTCCGTGACGGAGATCTGGTCGAGATCCATAACCAACGCGGCAGGCTCATCTCCGCGGTGGTGATTTCCGACGCCATCATGCCGGGCGTGGTCCGGCTCTCGACAGGGGCGTGGTTCGACATGGATTTCGAGCGCAACCTGGAGCGCCACGGCAACCCGAATACTCTGACGCTGGATGTGCCATCTTCATCGTTATCGCAGGGATGCAGCGCCCAGACGTGCCTTGTTCGGATTCGAAAAGTCGACGAGGACTATGCGGCCTCTGTGCAAGCGTTCGAGCATCCAGAGTTGGTAACTTGATAAGCCCGCTCTTAGGCGCCGTATTCGTTTCAAACTTTCCTTCAACGTGGCAACGAACTGGTAATTGGTGATATGTGGATATCAGGGACTTTTCTACGCCGCGTCAAAGCCTCTCTATAGTATGATTTTTGGGTCGCATAACGTTTGCCGCTCAGCCACTTAACTCCCTCACGCAGAAACAAGGGGCGTGGTTCAATCACTGGTCGTTTCCGTTCAGGAGCAAGCACCGCGTCGATTACGCGCTGGGAAGTCGCTCTCACGTCAGTTCGATGAGAACAAGCGGTTCGGTGATCTTGTTTCCTGTTTCCTGTTTCCAAGCGAGCTGGATCAGGTTGAGGTCCTTTTCAAAGCCATCATGGCCAGGTTTTTAGTTGTCCAGGCGGGCGTGTGAAATTGCATCCGCTATTGTTGGGGAAACTCCAGCTTGCGAACATCATAACCGAGTTGGCCTGCTTTTCGGATCATTGTCTTGAGCCTGGCTCTGGAAGGAACGGTTCGGGCATAGATCCATAGATTGGTCATGTCGGGACCGGCGCTGATGAACCAGTTCTTGTCCGGTGATTTGTAAAGGACCCAGTAGTTGAAGGTGATGAGCAACGGATAGCGAACACGAATCTTCGCCTTGTCGCCGTCGAAATCGATTATGCGCCCTGTCCCACGGACAGTCCTCAATCGACCCTCAGGATTGCCGACGCGGCATCCGTCTTCGACAAGTACCTGATCCGGTGATTTGCCGCTGCGATAGGTGGAGTAACCGGCGACGCAACCGTCGGTCAGCCACATCGGCCGGCGACCGATCTCAAGCCATGTCCCGCGATAGTGGTCAGCGCCAACCTTGACCACTTCAGGCTCGGCTGCCGCGGCGGTGTGCGCTAGAAGTGTTCCGGCGAGCCAGAGAGCGCTGGCGAGACATTTCCAAAAGTTCTGCATGTCATCCTCCGGTGTATTTGTCTTGGCATTTCTCCCCGGTCGCTGGTTCTGTGGTTGTCGCCAGTCCTGCGTATCTCAAGGCGATGAGTACCATCAGGCATGCGACCGCGAAGATGTTGAGATCAAGAAGAATAGCCAGGTCGGCATCTCTCCAGCCGTGGAGCGGCGGTCCGGTGGTATAGCGCGATAGAAGGAATACGGCGAAGACGAGGCCGGCTACGCCGCGTTGAATCCACTTCTCTTCCATCCGGAAAGAGACTGCCACAAGCATGATACAGGCGCCGAAGAACAATTCTGTCCCGGAATTTTGGCCGAACAATCGTGTCTCGAACAAGGTGTCGAATGCCCCCACGACGGGAAGCGAAATCCGCGCGATGATGGGCGAATGGCGGGCCATGAACGGGATTGCCAGAAAGATCGGAGCAGCAAGCAGCGAACCGAGTGACGTGACGACGCCATCGCCGACGAGATACCAGACATAGACCGGGTAAAATGGCTTGTTGAGACATATGACCCATGAGATGGTGACCGTCGCCTGGGTAAGAGGATCGAGAGGAATCCGCTGTGCCTTCATGGCCTTGCCGGTTTCAGCAGGTAATGGCCCACACCCCAGATGTCGCCGTTATCGTGGCCGAAAAGGCCGGTAGTCGCGAGGAAAAACAGGCGCCAGCGGCGCTGCCAGAGTGAGGCGTCGGTGCCGTAAACCTCCGCGAAAATCGGCTGGATGTGATCGAGTTCCCGGTCGAAATTGGCGAGCCAGTCGAGTGCGGTGCGACGATAATGGGTTCCGGACCACCGCCATTCCTCCTCGACCGTGAACAGATCACCGAAACGATGTGGCAGATCATGCGCCGGCATGATGCCGCCGGTGAAGAAATGATGGGCGATCCAATCGGACGGGTCATCATGATCGAAGCGGTAGGAGCGGTCCTTGTGGGTGAAGACATGCAGGAAAAGCCGGCCTTCCGGATTTAACCAGTCGCGGGCGCGCTCGAAAAGCTTCCGCCAGTTGGACATGTGCTCGAACATTTCGATAGAGACGACACGATCGAAGCGTTGGTCGATCGAAAAGTCATTCATGTCGGCCGTTACCACCGAGAGGTTTGTAAGTCCGCGCTGATTGGCAGTCGCCAGAATGAAAGCGCGTTGCGAGGCGGAGTTGGAGACGGAGACGATACGCGAGTTCGGAAATTGCGCCGCCAGATAAAGCGAAAGCGAGCCCCAGCCACAGCCGAGTTCCAGGATCGTCATGCCATCCTCGATCGCGGCATGCCTGACCGTTTCGGCGAGGGCATGAACCTCCGCTTCCTTCAGTGTCGTAGCCTCGGTTGGATAAAGACAACAGGAGTATTTCCGGCTTGGCCCCAGAACCCGCGAAAAGAATGCCGCGGGTACCTCATAATGCTGACGATTGGCCTCGTCTGCATGGACCGCTACGGGGTATTGGCTCATAGTGTCGACAAATAGATTTTCCTGGATGGCCGCCGTGGCGGCGAGACGGCGCTTGGTGCGGCCACAGAGGAAGTCGATACCCGCGAGCGTCATGCCGTCGGTCAGAGGCGCGCGTTCGGCGGTGTTGATAGCGAAGGCCAGCATGTTCATTTCAACTCTCCTTCTGGATGGATATCCTGCCTTCTGGGGCCGGGGAAAAAAGCATTCACACGGCGCTGCAGGGCGCGAAATTTCTGGCCGCGCGAGCGCAGCATATGATCTTCGAGGGGCGGGATGCCGGAGACATGCACAAGCAGCCAATACATGAGGAGCGGAGCCAACAACGACAGCCAGCTCCCAATGGATGGCGAGACGGCAAACAGAACCCAGCAGCACCAGAACATCCATTCGAAAAAGTAGTTCGGATGGCGCGAATACCGCCAAAGGCCCGTCTCGCAGACCTCGGTCTTTGCCTGTGGCGTTTTTCGAAAACGGCTTAGTTGCAGATCGGAGATTGCTTCGCCTGCGAGCGCCATGACAGCAGCGATGATGCCGACAAGGTCGATAATGCGTGGAAAGGGTGCTTCGTTCGTGGCTGCCATGTAGACCGCCAGAACAAGGATGAAGGCGGCGAGGGCCTGGATCTGCAGAAAGAAGAAAAGCCGCCAGGAGGCGCTTTCTCCCCAATCCTCGATGAATTTCGCATAACGGGGATCCTCGCCTGCTCCTCTGGTTCGCGAGCCGATGTGGCTACCCAATCTGAGCGCCCAAGCGGCTGCGATCACCAGAATGGCGACGCGCCGCTCGGAATCTCCATCGGCGAAGAGTGCTGCGATGATCCCGCCGACGCCGACGGCAAATGACCAGATCGTGTCGATCCATCCGCTCAAGCCGGTCACACGCTGGATAGCCCAAGCGCCAGACATGGCCAATGACAGCCAGAATGCGATTATGATCAGCAGAAGCATGTCCATGGGCTCCTCGCAAGGCAAGGTCTTGATGCCTTCGATGAGATCTACGGAGAAAAAGCCGATCCAGTTTCATGCCGATCGGAAAAAATCGAAAAATTTGTTCTTTCCCACGAAACTGAAAGCTGGAAGCGCTCGTAACCATCTTGAAGATACATCGACGCAATCCCCGCAACTGACGGAGGGAGATGGCATGAGCGGGTCAGACGAGGTCACCGGAACGCAGCTTGATCTTTCGCAGGCGCCTGCGGAATTCGGCTGGGCGGGCACCATGCTCGAGAGGTTACTGGCGGGCGTGAGCTACGGCCATATCAAGATCGTGCTTCCATCCGGCCAGGTCATCAACAAGCAAGGGCTTAACCCTGGTCCAGAGGCAATCATCCTGATCCGAAATTGGCGGATGCTGCGTCGGGTGATTGCAGCAGGCGATATCGGATTTGCGGAAGGCTTCATCGAGGGTGACTGGACAACGCCCGACCTGACGGCGCTCATCCGTTTCGCGGCTAGGAATGGCAAGGCACTGGCGCCGGCGATAGAAGGCGGTTTGCTCATGCGTGTCGTCAACCGCATGAAGCATCTGTTTCGCGCCAATACGAGGCGTGGCAGCCGCAAGAATATCGAAGCGCATTATGACCTCGGCAATGACTTCTATGCGCTGTGGCTTGATCCCTCCATGCTCTATTCTTCAGCGATCTTCGACGAGACGACGCGAACACTGGAGGAGGCACAGGGCAGAAAACTGGACCGCATCACCGAGAAACTCCAGCTTGCTGGCGGAGAGAGCGTTCTCGAGATTGGCTGCGGATGGGGTGCGCTTGCCACGCATCTGGCGAAGGTGAACCGCTCGAAGGTCACCGGGATCACCTTGTCGCCCTCGCAGCTTTCCTGGGCAGGTGCTGTTGTCGAAAAATCCGGTCTATCAAGCGACGTAGCGCTTCGTCTCCAGGATTATCGCGACACCGATGGGCAGTTTGACCGTATCGTTTCCATCGAAATGTTCGAAGCCGTTGGCGAGGCCTACTGGCCGAGCTATTTCGACACTTTGAAACGTTGCCTGAAACCCGGCGGTCGTGCGGTTCTGCAGATCATCTCTATAGAAGAAGAGCGGTTCAGGACATATCGGGGAAGTACCGATTTTATCCAGCAGTACGTCTTTCCCGGCGGTTTTCTGCCATCGGACGATGCCCTGTCGACATCTGTCGCTCAGTCGGGTCTGGCTGTCTGCGAGATCGAGCATTTCGGGGCTTCATATGCCCGGACGCTGGCGGAATGGCGAATTCGTTTCGAGGAGCATTGGCCACAGATCGCCGCAGAGGGTTTCGACGAGCGATTTCGCCGTCTGTGGCTCTACTACCTTTGTTACTGCGAGGCAGGGTTCGAGGAAGGGACGATCAATGTCGGGCTCTACACGATCGAGCATGCATCGGTAAAGGGACAAGGAGGCCTGTCATGAAAGAGATGGGCGTAGTGATGATTGGTGCCTGCCTCACATGGGGAACGGTAGCCCATGCCGCCGACATCGATGGCCAATGGGCCCGCGGCGATGGAAACGCCAAGGTGACGATCGCGCCATGCGGATCCGACATCTGCGCGGTCAATATCTGGATCAAGCCCGGCACGCCGAAGGAGAAGGAAGGCGACAAGCTGGTCATGAGCATCAAGCCCGATGGTGAAGGGGTTTATTCCGGCAGCGCTTTCGATCCGCAGCGGGACCTGACCTACCGGCTCACCGTGACCGTCAAGGGAGACAGGATGACGACCAAGGGCTGTATCGTTGCCGGCCTGTTGTGCAAGGGCATTGACTGGACCCGGATCGATTGATTGCACCTCAAGAGGTAATAACGATGAAGAGGTATATTGTCGCCTACATGGTAACGTTGATCGTGATGGTCTCGATCGATGCTGTGTGGCTGAGCACCATGGCCGATCGCCTCTACCGCCCAGTTATGGGCGATATGCTGGCGCCGGAATTCCGGCTGGCCCCGGCAATCGTCTTTTATCTGATCTATCCTGCTGGACTGGTATTTCTGGCCGTTTGGCCCGCGTTCAGGGAAGAAGCGCTGACTGTCGCAATCCTGTCCGGTGCAGTCCTGGGCTTCATCGCTTACGCCACCTATGACCTGACCAATCAGGCAACATTGATACGCTGGTCGACGGTATTGACGATCGCGGATCTTTGCTGGGGTACGTTCCTGTCTGCCATTGCGAGTGGTGCGGGCTACTGGATAACCGCGCTTGCCATCCGTCGGTCCTGAATCATCTTCGACTAGTGCTGAAACGTCTGGCAGCTAGAGGGTCAAGTGCTTGGTGGATGGCGAAATCGTGATTGGTGGTGCATATTCTCAACGGCACGTTGCACTAGATAGGTGATGGCCTTGTTCCACAAAGTCCTGGATACTGGCAGGGTAATGTCTTGCAACAACAGGCCCTTGACCCTCTAGCAGCTAGAGGGGCTATCGAGTGCCTCGCGGGTGATGCCCCGATTCGACCCCTTTGATCATAGGTGGCGAGATGAGAAGTTTGAGACTTGTCCGTTATGTTGCTTGGAGCCTGTTGGCGTTTGTCGGTACCTTGCTGGTGGTCTTCGGAAATGTCGTGCCTTCACGAGAGAAATCTGTGGCCTCTGAGGTTGGCGAGACGGCGTCGGCAGTTGTTGGGAAACCGTTTGTCCTGACGTCGCACCGTGGAATTGCGGTGACAAATGAAACGCTGAAGGGCCGGCCCTATCTTGCCTTCTTCGGCTTCACTCATTGCCCGGAGATTTGCCCCACGACGCTATTCGAGCTGACGGACATGATGAAGGAACTCGGGGCGGAAGCGGACGCTTTCAATGTCATATTCATCACAGTCGATCCCGAGCGCGACAGCCGGGAATTGTTGCAATCCTACATGACATCCTTCGATGAAAGAATCCTTGCCCTCCGAGGCACGCCAGAGCAGACCGACATCGCTCTGAAAGCCTTTGCGGCCTACGCCAGGCGAGTGCCGGAGGAGGGCGGCGCCTACACCATGGATCATACGGCTGGGGTCTATCTGATGGACGCTGAAGGTATGTTCAGGGGCATGCTAGACATGCACGAACCAAAGGAAACGAGGCTGCAGAAAGTTCGCAACCTCATAGATACGGTGAGCCTGACGCTGTGATTTTCACAGCCCGTTACCGAAGGAACGAACGGGAAATGATGGAGGTAGTTAAGTGGAACATGTCAACCTGAGGCGACGGGCTTTCATGGCCGGTGCAGTTGGTGCTGGTGCAGCGGCGCTTGCCGGCTGTACGACAATTTCTGAACAAGAAGCCGCCGCACCTGTTACGCCAACGGTCGATACTTCGATCTACGCATCGATGTATGGGGCGATGCCGAACGAGACCTTCCCGCTCCCAGCCATTCCTTACCAGCGCATCGACAAGCGGTTCTATCGGCAGGCCGTCGCAAATCCTACGGGAGAGCGTCCGGGCACGCTCGTGGTCGATACGGCAAACTTCTTCCTGTATCTCACAACCGAAAGCGGGCAGGCGATACGTTATGGTGTCGGGCTGGGACGGCAGGGTTTCGAGTGGTCGGGGCGGGGAGTGATTCAGTACAAGCGTCAGTGGCCACGCTGGACGCCGCCTGACGAAATGGTGGCGCGGCAGCCCGAACTCCAACCCTACAGCATTGCGAATGGTGGTATGGATCCGGGTCTTAACAATCCGCTTGGGGCAAGAGCACTCTACATATTTCAAAATGGCGAGGACACGATCTATCGCATTCATGGATCTCCCGAATGGTGGACGATCGGCAAGGCCGTTTCATCCGGGTGCGTTCGGATGATGAATCAGGACATTATCGACCTTTACAACCGCGTGACGGACAAGACGCCAATCGTGGTCACAACCTTGAGCGCGCCTTCGATGATCTGACAAAATGGTGATCTGGATTAGCGTCATGGTTAACGGGTTATAAGGAATTCATTGCAACTTTAACCTGGTGTTTATGCTGTTTTCGGAGAGGTGTGTGTGCGCTTCTGCTACCATTGGTTTCTGTGGTGGCAATATGCAGATTGGCTCCGATCTAGGCATTTTACCCCTAAACTCGTCTCTCAGGTTGCTTTGAATGCTGTCTTTCGTCGTACGGCTCAAGAGCCGGTCTCACTTCAACGTAAAAGTTGGTCGAAACGGTAAGAGGCAGCCGTCGAGTGGCGGAACCCAGCGTCGCAACCAATCGAGGCAACGTATTGGCCTGCTGATCGTCGGATGTATCGCGGTCTATGGCGTGGTCGGCGCGCGCCTGTTGCAATACGGGGTCGCCGTTCCTCTGACGACGTCTTCTATAGGGGCAAATGTCAACGCGGTTGCATCCCGGCCCGACATCGTTGACCGTAACGGTACGCTGCTGGCGACAGATCTCAACATGATCTCGCTCTACGCAGACCCGCGAAAGATCGTCGATCCGAACGAGGTCGTGGAAAAGCTGGCTGCGGTTCTGCCAAATCTCGATTGGAGCGACACCAACAAGAAGCTGCGGTCGAAAACCGCGTTTCAATGGCTGAGACGACAGCTCACGCCGAAACAGCAGGCGGATATTCTCGCGCTTGGAATACCTGGCATCGGGTTTCGGCCGGAGAAGCGTCGCTTCTACCCCGGTGGCGCAACCTCGTCTCATATCGTTGGGCATGTGAATGTGGATAATCAGGGATTGGCCGGGATGGAGCGATATCTCGACCAGCAGGGACTGGCCGATCTGAGGTCCATCGGAATGACAAGTAATGCGCCTCTGGAACCCGTTAAGCTGTCGATCGATGTTCGCGTCCAGAATATCGTTCGCGAGGTCGCGGCTAACGCGATGGTCTCGTATCAAGCCGAAGCGGCCGGGGCAGTCGTGTTCGATGTCGAAACCGGAGAAATCCTCGCGATGGCGTCAGTGCCGGATTACGATCCGAACCAGCCGTCGCGAACTCTTGCTGACGGCAGCATCGACAAGGAGTATGAAAAGGGCTGGTTCAACCGGATGAGCAACGCGACCTTCGAGATGGGGTCGACATTCAAAAGCTTTACGCTTGCGATGGGGCTGGACGCCGGCAAGATCGACCTTAACACCGTTGTCGACGCCTCTCGCCCCATTCGAATGGGCGGCTTCACCATCAGGGATTTCAAGGGTAAGAACAGGCCGCTTTCCATACCCGAAGTGTTTCAATACTCGTCAAATATCGGGACTGCAGCCGTTGCTGATCGGGTTGGCATCGAGGGGCATCAGGAATTTCTAACCAGGCTCGGTCTTCTGTCCAAGATGGAAACCGAGATGCCGGGTGTCGCGACGCCGACGCAACCGCGAACATGGAAGAAGATTAACTCGGTAACGATCTCTTTCGGCCACGGGGTCGCGACTACTCCACTACAGACCGCCGTCGCTGCCGGCGCCTTGATCAATGGCGGAAAACTCCTGCCACCGACGTTCCTTCCCCGGTCGGTGGATGAGGCTGAACGCGTCGCTCGCATGGTCCTGAAAGAAAAAACGAGCGCGGAAATGCGCTACCTGTTTAACTGGAACGGTATAAACGGTTCTGGCCGTCAGGCCCAGGTGGAGGGTTTCAATGTTGGGGGCAAGACGGGAACTGCGGATAAAGTCGTCAACGGACGTTACGCCAGCGACCAGAACTTCAACGCGTTCGTGGCCGCATTTCCCATGGACAAGCCAAAATACATTGTGCTGTCGGTGATCGATGCTCCCAGGACCGGTGAGAACGGAGGGCGCACGGCTGCCTCCACCGCCGCGCCGATGATCAAGCAGATCATCTCCCGAGCCGCGCCTCTTCTAGGTGTAAAGCCGAGCTTTGGCCCGGAACGCGAGGAATACCTACTCGCGGACTATTGATCCTCGATTCGCCTGTCAAATCGGCGCTCATGGCGATCCGATAGTTCCCTTCCGGTGATAGGAACGTCCGTGGCCGTTCAAGTTTTCAGCCTGTCGGACCTCGGTCTTACGCCTGGAAACGTAATTGACTTGCGATAATTCGCGCTCAGTAAAATGAATGCGTTATGTAGGCATCGTTTCACTAGATCCGGTGCGTGCCGAAGGCGAAGGCGAAAGATATCCCGAAGATGTCGTACGTAGAACGGTCTCGACCTCATCATTCGGAGCACCGATACGGAAACGTGATAGTTATAGGCGTCCTAAGGGGCAGTTTTTTACCAAGGAAAAATTGGGTTTTGCCAGCTTACTCGCGTTTTTCTCTTCCCTTTGCCAATACTTCCGAGTGTTGAGGATTCACGCGCAGCTGAAGCTGTATTAGCATCGGCCCAGCGAGATGATTCGCAGTAACGCTGATGATTAGCGAGGTTAAATTGAACGCACAAAGTCATGGAATTGATCATGGCGGTTCAATCGAACACTGGGCCATGAATCGCGCGCACCAGATCGTGGTGCATCAAGGCATGCGTCTGGTCGAGGCCGCCCAGAGCCTGGACCGTAAACAGACAAGCGCCAACACCTATGCCCTTCGAGCGGCGATCATGGAATGCCTGATCGAAGCGATGAAGGATGGCTTTAGCCCGGCAGCTGCTGAATAAGGCATCACTGAAATTTGAGCCGCGATATGTATCCGCTCAAGGGGAGGGGATAGCTCCGGCAATATCCTGTGTTACAGTCCGGCAACCGACACTGCAGTGAATGGATTGCCATGCTCACAACACTTGCATTGTTACTGACCCTGTCCGCGACCAATACTTTAATGTCGCAGGGCGGACAGGAAGTGGATGTCGAACTCGTGCTCGCGGTCGATACATCGCGATCCATGGACACGGAAGAAGCTCGCATCCAGCGCGAGGGTTATGTCTCAGCCCTCAAGCATAAAGAGTTCATCGACGCGGTGAAGAACGGGCTGACCGGGCGCATTGCGATCAGCTATTTCGAATGGGCAGGCGATGTCGTGCAGGGCTCGGTGATCGACTGGCAGATCATCGAGAACGAACAGGATGCGATCGCCTTTGCCAACAAGGTCGAGGCGCGGCCGGTCGAAATGCAGCGCCGGACGTCGATTTCGGCTGCCATCGTGCAAGGCGCGACGATGCTCGTCTCCAATTCCTACCATGGTTTTCGACAGGTGATCGACGTCTCGGGTGATGGGCCGAACAATTCCGGCAATCCGGTCACGCCGGCACGCGACAAGGCTGTCGAAGCAGGCATCATCATCAATGGCTTGGCGATCATGCTCAGGCCGTCGGGAACGCCGGGCGGGCTCGATCAATATTACAGCGACTGTGTTGCGGGCGGGCCGGGTTCATTCGTGCTACCGGTTCATGACATCGATGATTTCGGTGTTGCGGTCCGCCGCAAGCTGGTCATGGAGGTCAGCGGTATCGAACCCCAGCCGCTCATTCGTCGCATTGCCGACAAGCCGGCCAAAAGCGATTGCATGGTCGGCGAGAAACAATGGCAGGACATGTTCGATCGTTGAGCGGAAAACTCATGAATTTTCGCCGGAAAGCTTCGCCTTGCGCCTTTGCTGCCGGGTGATTCAGAAATGCCGGGTGCACGGAAATCTATGGCTTCCAGTGCGCTGATCCGCTAAGAACGCGCTCGGTCATCGTCAGCCGTTGAACGCTGGAGCCGAAGGACTGCATTTACCGAAATGCGGTATCTTGTCACACGGGCTCGGTTGACGTACTCCAAACCCGAAGGCCCTGGGCCGCATAACTCGTTCGGTGGTGCTGCGTTTCAGCGCCAAAAAGCTAATGACGTTGGGACTGTGATGAACCTGTACTCGGAATACCTGGCAGAAATTGAAAGCAGAAAACCTCAAGGGCTTGCTCCAAAGCCGATCGATGATGGCGCGCTGACCGCTGAAATCATCACGCTGATCGAGGATGCCGGTAACGAGCATCGCGCGGACGCTCTTAAATTCTTCATCTACAACACGCTGCCGGGCACGACGAGTGCCGCCGGCGTCAAGGCCGCCTTCCTGAAGAAGATCATTCTCGGTGAAACGGTCGTTGCGGAGATCACCCCGACCTTTGCGCTGGAACTTCTGTCGCACATGAAGGGCGGTCCTTCGGTGGAAGTGCTGCTCGACATCGCGCTCGGCGATGACGCGGCAATCGCGAAAGCAGCCGGCGACGTTTTGAAGACGCAGGTCTTCCTTTATGACGCCGACATGTTCCGTCTGCGCGATGCCTACAAGGCCGGCAACGCGATCGCCAAGGATGTGCTCGAAAGCTATGCCAAGGCCGAATTCTTCACCAAGCTTCCTGACGTTGAAGACGAGATCAAGGTCGTCACTTTTATCGCCGCCGAAGGCGATATCTCGACCGACCTTCTGTCGCCGGGCAACCAGGCGCATTCGCGCTCCGACCGCCAGCTGCATGGTCAGTGTATGATCACGCCGGAAGCGCAGGCGGAAATCGTCGCGCTTCAGAAGCAGCATCCCGACAAGCGGGTGATGATGATCGCCGAAAAGGGCACGATGGGCGTCGGCTCCTCGCGCATGTCGGGCGTCAACAACGTCGCGCTGTGGACCGGCAAGCAGTCCAGCCCCTATGTGCCTTTCGTCAACTTCGCTCCGGTCGTCGCCGGCACCAACGGCATTTCGCCGATCTTCGCGACGACAGTCGACGTGACCGGCGGTATCGGCATCAACCTGAAGAACTGGGTCAAGAAGCTCGACGAGAACGGCAAGCCGATCCTCAACAATGACGGCAACCCGATCCTTGAGCAGAAATATTCGGTCGAGACCGGCACGGTCCTGAAGATCGATGCGAAGAACCGGAAGCTGCGCGACGAAAACGGCGAAGAGCTGGTCGATATCGCTTCCTCCTTCACGCCGCAGAAGATGGAGTTCATGAAGGCGGGTTCGTCCTACGCCATCGTCTTCGGCAAGAAGCTGCAGACCTTCGCGGCCCAGACGCTCGGCGTCGAGGCGACCCCGGTCTTTGCTCCGAACAAGGAAATCTCGGTCGAAGGCCAGGGCCTGACGGCGGTCGAAAAGATCTTCAACCGCAACGCCGTCGGCGTGACGCCGGGCAAGGTTCTCCATGCCGGTTCCGACGTCCGCGTCACCGTCAACATCGTCGGTTCGCAGGATACGACGGGCCTGATGACCGCGCAGGAACTGGAAGCGATGGCGGCAACCGTCATTTCGCCGCTGGTCGATGGTGCCTATCAGTCGGGCTGCCACACGGCTTCCGTCTGGGACAAGAAGGCCCAGGTCAACATTCCGAAGCTGATGTCCTTCATGAACAATTTCGGCGTCATCACCGCGCGTGACCCGAAGGGCGTCTATCATTCGATGACCGACGTCATCCACAAGGTGCTGAACGACATCACCGTGGACGACTGGGCGATCATCATCGGCGGCGACAGCCACACCCGCATGTCCAAGGGCGTCGCCTTCGGTGCCGACTCGGGCACCGTTGCACTGGCGCTTGCCACCGGCGAAGCCACCATGCCGATCCCGCAGTCGGTCAAGGTCACCTTCAAGGGCACGATGCAGCCCTATATGGACTTCCGCGACGTCGTGCATGCCACCCAGGCGCAGATGCTCAAGCAGCATGGCGACAACGTCTTCCAGGGCCGTATCATCGAAGTCCATATCGGCACGCTGCTCGCCGACCAGGCCTTCACCTTCACCGACTGGACGGCCGAAATGAAGGCCAAGGCGTCGATCTGTATTTCCGAGGACGCGACGCTGATCGAGTCTCTGGAAATCGCTAAGTCGCGCATCCAGATCATGATCGACAAGGGCATGGACAATGCCGCCCAGACGCTCAAGGGCCTGATCGACAAGGCGGATGCCCGCATTGCCGAGATCCGCTCGGGTGAAAAGCCTGCGCTCAAGCCGGACGACAACGCGAAATATTTCGCCGAAGTCGTCGTCGATCTCGACCTGATCGACGAACCGATGATCGCCGACCCGGACGTCAACAATGCCGACGTTTCGCGCCGCTACACCCACGACACGATCCGCCCGGTTTCCTACTATGGCGGTACCAAGAAGGTGGACCTCGGCTTTGTCGGTTCCTGCATGGTTCACAAGGGCGACATCAAGATCGTTGCCCAGATGCTGAAGAACCTCGAAAAGGCCGAGGGCAAGGTCGAATTCAAGGCGCCGTTGGTCGTGGCAGCACCGACCTACAACATCATCGACGAGCTGAAGGCCGAAGGTGACTGGGAAATCCTGCAGAAGTATTCGGGCTTCGAATTCGACGACGTAAAGCCGAAGACGTCCAACCGTACCGAATACGAAAACATCCTCTATCTGGAGCGTCCGGGCTGCAACCTGTGCATGGGCAACCAGGAAAAGGCGGAGAAGGGCGATACGGTTCTTGCCACCTCGACCCGCCTGTTCCAGGGCCGCGTCGTTGAAGACACGGCGGAGAAGAAGGGTGAATCGCTGCTCGCTTCCACGCCGCTGGTCGTGCTGTCGGCGATCCTCGGCCGCACGCCGAGCATCGAGGAATATCGTGTCGCGGTCGAAGGCATCAACCTGACCAAGTTCGCGCCGCCGAAGACGACGCCGATCGACAGTCTGTCGGTCCACTACTAAGATTTAGGCTTAAAGCCTGATAAGCAACGGCCCGGGAAGGCAAACCTTCCCGGGCCGTTGCCGTTTGAAAGTACGGTGTTCGACAAAATCGCTTAGTTAGCCGGCTTCCGCTTTCGTCGAAATCAGCGCTTACCGACGGCCGTGACAGCCTTTTCGATACCGCCATCCTGCTCAAGCTCCTTCACCAGCATGGCAAGAAGGCCGGGGAACCGGGATTCGATATCGTCGCGGCGAAGCGAGGATGCGCGACGATTTCCGTAATCGATCTGGCTGATCAGACCGGCTTCGCGCAGGATCTTGAAGTGATGGGTCAGGGAAGCCTTGGCCACCGGAAAGCCGAAGGACACGCAATTGCGTTCCGTGCAGTCCGGCAAGCTTGCCAGGATGGCAATTGCAGTGCGGCGAAGCGGGTCTGACAGCGTCGAGAAGACGGTGTTGAGGTCGATCTCATCGCGTGCTGGTTGGGGAAGCAGTTCTGGCATAGGATAAATCTACGGACATTGGCGTCACGATGCAAGCATCAGGTATGCCTTGACGCATAGCTTTGGGAGGCATAGGTATGCCTTACGCCATACCAGCACTTCTCCGGGACCTGCGGATATCGGTCGAATCTACGAGCAGAAAACGGCGTCCCATCGTTGAATGCGGCGCTGAACCCTATCATACCGAAAGTGAGCGCCATGCCTCAGCCACAGCTTTTCACACCGTTCAAGATCCGCAATCTCGAACTTGAGAACCGCATCACCATTGCTCCGATGTGCACCTATTCCGCCGTGGATGGATGTATGACGGATTGGCATCTCATTCATCTGGGGCAACTGGCTTTGTCCGGTGCCGGCCTTTTGACCATCGAGGCGACGGCTGTCGTTCCCGAAGGCCGGATCAGCTATGCCGATGTCGGGCTGTATGATGACGCCACGGAAGCGGCGATGCGCCGGACGCTGGAGAGCATCCGCAAGTGGTCGAACATGCCGATCGCCATCCAGCTTGCCCATGCCGGGCGCAAGGCTTCGTCAAACCTGCCGTGGCTCGGCGGTGCGCAACTTCCCGTCGATCACAAGGATGGCTGGCAGACCGAGGCCCCGTCCGCGGTTCCGTTCAAGTCGACGGATACGGTGCCGACCGAGCTTTCCCGCGAGCGGATGAACGAAATCCGCGACGCCTTTGTCGAGGCGGCAATCCGCGCTGCGCGTATCGGCATCGATGCGGTGCAGATCCATGCTGCGCACGGTTATCTCCTGCATTCCTTCCTGTCGCCGCTCGCCAACCAGCGGACCGACGAATATGGTGGAAGCTTGGAAAACCGGATGCGCTTTCCGCTGGAAGTGTTCGACGCGGTTCGTGCCGCATTTCCGGCCGACAACGTCGTTTCGGTGCGCGTTTCGGCCACCGACTGGTATGACGGCGGCTGGAACCTGGAAGAGACGATCGAATTCGCCAAGGCTCTCGATCTGCGTGGTTGCGATGCGATCAATGTCTCGACAGGCGGGCTGCATATCGACCAGAAAATCCCCGTTTCTCCCAGCTATCAGGTGCCGTTCGCGCGTGCGGTCAAGGCGGCCGTAAAGATGCCGGTCGTTGCCGTCGGTCTGATCACCGAACCGTCTCAGGCGGAAGCGATCGTTGCGACAGGCGATGCCGACCTCGTCGGTCTCGCCCGCACGGTCCTTTATGATCCGCGCTGGCCCTGGCATGCCGCTGCGGCTCTGGGTGGCGAAGTGTCCGCCGCGCCCCAATACCATCGCAGCCAGCCATCGACGCTGAAGTCGCTGTTCAAGGCTTGATCGAAGCATGAAGTGATTATGTGCCCTCCGGCAGGTTCGGAGGGCACGGCGGAAAAACGGTGATTGCGGTGGGGCGGCGCCGGGTGTTCAGCCGAAAAGCCGGTCGATCGAATTGGCTGGTTCGGTGAAGAAGACCGGACCTGCTTCCGACATGTAGATAATGTCTTCCAGACGCACGCCACATTCGCCATAGACGCAAAGAATGGGTTCGTCGGAAAAGACCATGCCGGGTTCGAGCTTCGTCCCGTTGTCTCGCACGATGAACGGGTTTTCGTGCAGATCCATGCCCAGCCCGTGGCCGGTGCGATGCGCCGAGCGTTATGCCGGTGAAATAGGTGAGGCTGGTCGAGGTATCGAGATAGACGGCCTTGACGCCCGCGTCCCGCATCAGGGCCTGCAGCTTGGTGATACGGCCCTGCAGTTCCTCGACGGAGATCGGTGCAACGGCGGCCGGGATCGGCGCAGGATTTCGAAAAATTAGAAAACAACGGGATGGGTGGCGCCGGTTTCGACATTGACAAGGCCCTGCGGGGCATGATCGCTCGGCGCGACAAGGACCCAGCGCCAGGGGGCGCAGGTGAGCGTGGCGAAGGCGAGGCGCTCCGGGAAGCCTGCAAACCAGCGCGGATGAAAGCTCGGCTCGTACATCCAGTCGACCTTTTCACCCTCGGCATAAAGCGCCTGCATGTCCGCGTGCAGGTCTTCCGCCGGGCGGCAGCTCATCAGGCCGGCAACCTCGTAGCGCACGCGGGCGACGACCTTTCCTTCGCGCACCAGCGCCCAGCCGCCGTCGATCTCGGCAACCGCGTTGACTGCTGTTGCCATCGCTTCGTCGGATGAACCGACGCACCAGATATTATGCTTGTCATGCGCCATGGAGCAGGCGAGCGCTGTGTCAGGCGTCGACGGGCCGCAGCCGAGCCAGAACATTTTCGAGACGGCAGCCTTGCCGGAAAAGCGGTCTATGACGGAGAATTTGGTGATGTTGCGGGCGTGGTCCCTCTCAACCAGACCGTCCCTGACCGGCAGGTCGAAGGTCAAAAAGTCGTCGGTCCAGTGGAAGGGGCGAAGGACTGCGGCCGTCATCGTCTCGCGGCCGGGGTCGGCCCTGATGGCAAAATCCTCCGCCGTCAGGTCGCGGCCGATATTGATGGTGTTCGTCGCCCATTCCGGCCAGTCGATCTTCGGCACGCCCGGCAGGTAGGTCTTGCCGTCGGAGACCTGTTTGCCATCGGCCCAGACCTTTGCGATCTCGAATTTTTCGACATCCGACAGAAGCACGATGTCGGCATAACGGCCGGGCGCGATAGAGCCTACCCAGGGGGTGAGGCGCATGTGGCGGGCGGGGTTGATCGTGACGCACTGGATGGCGATTTCCGGCGCGAGACCCGCTTGGATGGCGAGACGCACATTGTGGTCGGTGGCGCCGAGGCTCAAGGTATCAGAGGCCGAGCGGTCGTCGGTGGTCAGCGCGATCTGCGACCAGTCGGCAAGGTCGCGGTCGAGAAGACCCTTGATGACTTCCGGCAGGCTGTGCGGGCGAAGCTCCATGAACAGGCCGTGGGTGAGCTTGTCCCAGAACTCTTCCGGCGTCCATGCTTCATGGTCGGAGGCAAGGCCTGCTGCGGCAAAGGCATTGATCGACGGAAGGTCGCGGATACCGGCGGCATGGCCCTCGACGACGGCGCGCATTTCGAACGTGGCGCGGATCATGCCCCAGAGACGTTTATGCGACGGGTTTTCCGGGTTCCAGACGGCCGGCCAGTCCATCACCTCGTCGAGGCCCGCCGTCATCAGGCTCTTTTGAAGAAACGTCTTCTGTTCGTCATAACCGAGATAACCGCCGCCATGTTCATAGGCCGTTGGCGGGACGGCAGAGCCGGGCAGGGGGAAAATCTTCAGGGGCGAACCGGCCTCACGGGCCTTCAGCCAGAATTCCAGCGTCTTTGCGCCGTTGACATTCGAGAACTCGTGGCTGGCCTCGCAGGTCCAGGTATTGCCGCGCGGCAGGACAAGGGCGGCTTCCCATTCCGGCGTCAGATGCGAGCTTTCGATATGCTTGTGGACTTCACCGAGACCGGGAACGGCGGAAAGATCCGGTTCGTGGACGCGGATGCCCACCTCGCCCGGATAGGAACCGGCCTTGCCGACATAGGCGATGCGGCGGTCCTTGATGATGATTTCCTGGTCTTGCGACCATGTGCGGGTTGCGACATCGAGAAGCCGTCCGACACGCAGGGCCACATCGGCCTTTTCCTTGCCGAGCGCGACCAGCGTCAAGCGCTGACGGATCCGCACTTCGTTGTCGGCGTCGATGGTGGTGTCCTGAATATCAAAAGGCATGGTTTTCTCTGCGTCGCATTTTCCCAATTGCGGGCCTGCAGTGATAGCCCGTGGCGGTGGCCAGTCAACCGCTCAATTCCATTGGGTTCGATTGTGAGTCCGGCTTTCGCTTCATGGCGCATATCAGGCGAAAATTGACATACGTCATGGCGAGGTTTCGCAGCCGCGACATAGTTTCCGGGAGCCTGCGAAAGGCTTGCTTCCTGGCGGCATTGGTCCAGAATTTGGTCTTCTAAATCGATTAGTACGCGTTATGAGCGCGACAAAATATGCACCATGATACAATTTGAGGTGGAATTATCATGACAGTTAGCACGATTGCGGATCTGAATGCGCTGGTTGCTCGGGTCGAGGCGGCGCAGAAAACCTATGCGGGTTTCAGCCAGGAGCAGGTTGACGAGATTTTCCGCAACGCGGCGCTTGCCGCGGCGAATGCGCGTATTCCGCTCGCCAAGATGGCGGTTGAGGAGACCGGCATGGGCGTGATGGAGGACAAGGTGGTGAAGAACCATTTTGCCTCGGAATATATCTATAACAAATACAAGGACGAGAAGACCTGCGGTATTCTCTCCGAAGAGCCCGAATACGGGATCGCAACGGTTGCTGAGCCGATCGGCCTTATCTGCGCCATCGTGCCGACCACCAATCCGACCTCGACGGCGATCTTCAAGGCGCTGATTGCGCTCAAGACCCGCAACGGCATCGTCTTTTCACCCCATCCGCGCGCCAAGCGCGCAACCTGCGAGGCGGCCCGCCTTGTTCTGGAGGCCGCCGTAAAGGCCGGTGCGCCGAAGGACATTATCGGCTGGATCGATGAACCGAGCGTCGAACTCTCCAATGCGTTGATGCATCACCCGGCGATCGACCTGATCCTCGCGACCGGTGGTCCCGGCATGGTCAAGGCCGCCTATTCGTCCGGCAAGCCGGCAATCGGTGTCGGCGCCGGCAATACGCCGGCCGTCATCGACGAATTCGCCGATATCAAGCGTGCCGTCGCCTCGATCCTGATGTCGAAGACGTTCGACAATGGTGTCGTCTGTGCTTCGGAACAGTCGGTGGTCGTGGTCGATGCCGTCTATGATGTCGTGCGCGAGCGTTTCCGCACCCATGGCGGTTATGTGCTTTCGGGCAACGAGGCGGGTGCGATCAAGAGCCTGATCCTGAAAAAGGGGTCGATCAATGCTGAGATCGTCGGCCAGTCGGCGGGCAAGATCGCCGAGATGGCGGGCTTCGAGGTGCCGGTCGGCACCAAGGTCCTGATTGCCGAAGTCGAGGCCATCGACGAGACCGAACCCTTTGCTTATGAGAAGCTTTCGCCCCTGCTCGCCATGTACAAGGCCAGGAACTTCGAAGATGCCTGCGACAAGGCCGAGGCGCTGGTGGCCTTCGGCGGCGTCGGGCATACGTCTGTTCTCTACACCGACCAGGATTTGCAGCCGGAACGCGTCGCCACCTATGGCGCGAAGATGAAGACCTCGCGCATCCTGATCAACTCGCCGGCCTCGCATGGCGGTATCGGTGACCTCTACAATTTCCGCCTCGCTCCGTCGCTGACGCTCGGTTGCGGTTCGTGGGGCGGCAACTCGATCTCGGAAAATGTCGGCCCGCAGCATCTGATCAACAGGAAGACAGTCGCCATGCGCGCGGAAAACATGCTGTGGCACAAGCTGCCGCCTTCGATCTATTTCCGCCGCGGCAGCCTGCCGTTTGCGCTCGAAGACCTGAAGGACAAGAAACGCTGCCTGATCGTGACCGACCGGTTTCTGTTCGAGAACGGTAACGTCAACGACACGATCCGTATCCTCAAGGAACTCGGCCTCGAGGTCGAAGTCTTCTTCGAGGTCAGCGCCGATCCGACGCTTGCCGTGGTGCGCAAGGCAACGGCACTTGCAAACGCCTTCCAGCCGGACCTGATTCTCGCCGTCGGTGGCGGCTCGCCGATGGATGCGGCCAAGATCATGTGGGTCATGTATGAGCATCCGGATGTCGAGTTCACCGATCTGGCGCTGCGCTTCATGGATATCCGCAAGCGTATCTACCGGTTCCCGACGCTGGGCAAGAAGGCCATGTTCGTGGCCGTTCCAACGACCTCGGGCACCGGTTCGGAAGTCACGCCGTTTGCCGTGGTGACCGACGAGCAGACGGGCATCAAATATCCGATCGCCGACTACCAGCTGACACCGCATATGGCGATCGTCGACGCCAATCTGGTGATGAACATGCCCAAATCGCTGACCGCGCATGGCGGCATCGACGCGGTGACGCATGCGCTGGAAGCCTACGTCTCGGTCATGGCCAACGAATATTCGGATGGCCAGGCGCTGCAGGCACTGAAGCTGCTCAAGACCTATCTGCCCTCGGCCTACAAGAACGGCGCCAAGGACCCGAAGGCGCGCGAGCAGGTTCACAATGCAGCAACGCTTGCCGGTATCGCCTTTGCCAATGCCTTTCTTGGCGTCTGCCACTCGATGGCGCACAAGATCGGGGCTGAGTTCCACCTGCCGCACGGCCTGTCGAACGCGCTTTTGATCTCCAATGTCGTTCGCTACAACGCAGTCGACAATCCGAGCAAGCAGGCGGCTTTCAGCCAGTATGACCGGCCGAAAGCCTTGTGCCGTTATGCCGAGATTGCCCAGCATCTCGGTCTTGGCGGCAAGAATGATGCGGCATCGGTCGAGAACCTGGTCCAGTGGCTGGAGCAGTTGAAGACGGATCTCGACATCCCGGCCTCGATCCAAGCAGCCGGTGTCGGTGAAGCCGACTTCATGGCCAAGGTCGACAAGCTGGCTGAAATGGCTTTCGACGACCAGTGCACGGGTGCCAACCCACGTTATCCGCTGATTGCCGAAATTCGCGACGTGCTGATCGCGAGCTTCCATGGCGAAGCCTATACCGAGGAGCAGGACAAGCCCACTGCCAAAGAGCGGAAGGTTGTTTCGCTGAAGACCAAGGCCTGACTACATAAACCCTATACAGTAACACCCGCCGGGAGCAGATGCTTTCAGCGGGTGTTCTGTCTTCAGGTCTCCCGTAAGGCGGTGGGCACTTGATGGACAGCCTGCTTTATGCCCTATGCTGTCCGCGATGACATGCAACAGGATTGTGCATAGGTGATGAGAGGTGCACATTCGCGACTGGAATGGATGGCTGGAATCCTTGCCATCTGGATACTGTGCGTCGCGTGTTACGCGGCATTTTCCGTCAATTCCTCCCTGAAGCGTGCCGAAGGCGAGTTGAACGAAACCGGATTTCTTCTGCACCGGATGATCTCGCAACGCGTGGCACAGCACGATGCGCATCTGACGACATTGGTCTCGCTGGTACTGGCAGCTGAAGACGGGCAGAGCCAGCCGCTGACCCAGGTCGGCGAGAGCATCATGCGCTTTTATCCGCGCATCACAGCCATCAACGAACTGGAAATTACGTGGCGCGAACCCTCGGCCAGTGCCGAGGCGCGCCGAATCCTGTCCATTCCCGCAGATGCCAGGGTACCGGACGATCGCTCGCTTGCTGCCGCCGTTTTCATGCAGAAGGCGGGCGAGGGCAAGAGCTATGTCGATGCGTCGTCCAGCGCCGGTTATCTGCTGACGAAAAAGGTAAGGGACAGCAATCCGGCCCCGGCACTCGTTCTGCAAATCGATCCGAAGCGGCTGGTGGATATCGATGAGCTGCCGGACTGGGTTTTCCTTCAACTGCAGCTGGACGGCAGGGTGGTTATGGAACGACCTGCCGGCGAGAAGGCATCCGGCTGGCTTGCGCCGCTTCGCTTCAGCCGCATGATCGACAGCCAGTCGCAGCCGCTGCTTCTCACCGTGGAGCGGCGGGTTTCGCTCGCCGATCTGGTCGATGTCGCGACGCTTGCGATGGTTGCTGCAGCGAGCCTCGGCGGAATTGCCCTCTTCGGCTACAGCCTGCGTCACCGGCGTGAGGCCAGGCTCTTGCAGGCGGCGGCTGAACGGGCCGAACAGCGCAGCATCCTGCTCGCCCGCGAGGCGCGGCTTGCCCATGCGGCAAGGGTGAATTCTCTGGGCGAACTCGCGTCCGGCATCGCCCACGAACTGGCGCAACCGTTGACCGCGCTGATGAGCCAGAGCCGGGCCGCGGAGCGTCTGCTCGAACAGTCCGGCATGGACAATCCGCTCTTGAAGAAGACGATGGCCGCCAATGTGCGCGAGGCGCGGCGTGCCGGCGACATGCTCAAGCGCATGCGTGATTATATCAGCAACCGTCCGCCGAAACCCGTTGCGGTTGAAATCAACAAAATCGTTGGCGACACGGTGGACCTCATGCATGCCGATCTCGAACAGCGCGGCATCGCGCTCGATCTGTCGCTTGCAGGAAATCTGCCGGTTCTGATGGCCGATCCGGTCGAACTCGAGCAGGTTCTCAACAATCTGATCCGCAACGCCGCCGAAAGCCTGGTGGAGGCCGGTATCGAACAGGGCCGGGTCACGATTGCGACCATGCTTGAGGGCGATCGGGTGCGGATCGATATTCGCGACAACGGCCCGGGCATAAAAGAGGCCCTGTTGCCACGCCTGTTCGAACCATTCTTCACCACAAAGCCTGACGGCATGGGGCTGGGGCTTGCATTGTGCTCGACGCTGGTCGAACGCGTCGGTGGCCAGATCGAAGCCCGTAACGAACTGGACGGCGGCGCCTGTTTCACCGTCCGGCTGACTGTTGCTAGCGAAGAGGCAAGCCGGTGAGCGGAAGACACATCTATCTGGTCGACGATGACGAGGCAGTGCGCGACGCGCTTTCGCTTCTGCTCGGCACCTATGGCATGGCGGTTGAAACCTTTGCCGATCCGACGACCTTTCTCGCCCACGTCGATGCGCGGCAAGCGGGGATACTGCTGCTTGATCTGCGCATGCCGCTGGTCAGCGGCTTGCAGGTACAGCAGAAGCTGGCGGAACGCGGGATCGACTGGCCGATCATCATGATTACAGGCCATGGCGATGTGAACGCATGCCGCCGGGCCTTCAAGGCGGGTGTCAGCGATTTTTTGAGCAAGCCGATCGACGAGGACGTGCTGCTCGATGCCATCCACACGGCCGGAGCGTTGCTCGATCTACGGCTTGAGCGTCGCGAAGCTATCGATCTTCTGGCCAGCCTGACGGGACGGGAGAGAGAAGTGCTCGATCTCGTTTGTGAAGGCTTTTCCAGCAGGGATATCGCAGGCGCGCTGGATATCTCGGCGCGCACGATAGACGCGCATCGCGCCAACATCGCCGAGAAGCTGAAAACGAGCTCGGTGGCAGAGTTCGTGCGTCTCACCATCGCGGCCTCTCGGTAGAACTACCTAGGGCTCACCGTGCCGTCGCGGATTCCGGGGATTGTGCCGTGCCTTTAAAACCATCGTCAGAAAGCAAGGACTTTCGAGATATGGTTTCAAAGGAGACGACCATGAAGCGCATTCTTCTCGCCGCTACAGCCGCTGCCACAATGACCTCGGCAGCTTCAGCACAGATTCTCGAAGAAAAGAACATGCCGATGGAACTGGCGGCTACGATCGCCCGCGAAGCGGTCGCCGCATGCTCCGCCCAGGGGTATAACGTTTCGGCCGCCGTGGTGGATCGCGCGGGCGTTCTTCGTGCTCTGCTTCGGGCCGACAATGCCGGGTCGCATACGCCCGAAGCTGCCCGACAGAAGGCCTATACATCGTCGTCTTCGCGCATGCCGACCAGCGCCATGGCGGAAAACATCACCGAGAACCCGGCCGCTGCCGAACTTGCCTCCATCGACGGTTTTCTGGTTCTCGCCGGCGGTATTCCGGTCAAGGTCGGCGATGTCACGATCGGAGCGATCGGCGTCGGCGGCGCGCCGGGCGGCCAGTTCGACGAGGCCTGCGGCGCCGCTGCCCTGAACAAGGTGCAGGATGAGCTCAAGTA
>DLSX01000138.1:2232-2777 GCA_002500765.1 Neorhizobium sp. UBA7851 | reverse complement strand
CAAATGTTTCGACGACGGACATCTGTTACGAGCCGTTTTCCGGCTCCGGATCGCAACTGATTGCGGGCGAGAAGACCGGGCGAAAGGTCTATGGCCTCGAACTATCGGAAGCCTTTTGCGACGTGGTCATCCGACGCTGGCAGGCGTTTACCGGCAAGCAGGCGACGCTCGAGGGCGACGACCGCAGCTTTGACGCGATCGCCGCCGAGCGCGTGCCCGATACCGGAGATACGGCCAAGGATGCAGCGGCATGAAGCAGTCGTGCACCATGTCGCTGGTGGAAAGCGCTCACCAATGTCGCCATCGGCTATGGCATCGCCGTCATCACCCAGATCCTGGTGTTCCCACTGTTCGGGTTATCGACCACGCTGGCCGAGAACATGGCGATGGGCGCGATCTTCACCGTGGTGTCGATCGCACGCAGTTACTGTCTACGCAGGTTGTTCGAGGCGGTACGCCTTCGCGGTGACGGCACTGGATAATGCATGGAGTTTTGACATGGCCGGCCGCAAGCCGCTGCCAACGCATCTGAAGCTGGTGAAGGG
>DLSX01000138.1:0-2077 GCA_002500765.1 Neorhizobium sp. UBA7851 | reverse complement strand
AACAAGTGCCTGGCGCAGATGGCACAGATCGAAAGCGAGTTCGGGCTCACACCCTCCAGCCGCTCGCGCATCCGCATGGCAGAGCCTGCCGAGACCAGCGACCCCTTCGAGGACTTTTTGACCCGTGGCCGAAAAGCGTAAATCCGGCTCGGTCAGGAAAGCGTCATCCTGTCCGGTCACGGCCTACGCGCGCGCTGTCGTCAGCGGCAAGATCGTCGCCGGCCGGCTTGTTCGCCTGGCCTGCGAGCGTCATCTGGCCGATCTAAAATCGGGCGGCAAGCGCGGTCTGGTCTGGGATGGCGCTGCCGCACGGCATGCCATCGACTTCTTCGGCCATCTGCGTCATTCGACAGGTGAATGGGCCGGCGAACCGTTTGCGCTGCAGCCGTGGCAGCAGTTTGTTGTCGGCTCGCTTTATGGCTGGAAGCGCAAGACCCGTTCGGGCCAACATGGATTGCGCCGTTTCCGCACGGCCTATGTCGAGGTGGCGCGCAAGAACGGCAAGTCGGTGCTGCTCGCCGGTACCGCGCTCTATGCCCTGATCGCCGATGGCGAACCGGGCGCGCATGTCTATTCGGCAGCGACCACCCGCGATCAGGCGCGCATCGTCTTTGGCGAGGCCGAGCGCATGGTGGCGGCAAGCAGCGCGCTACAATCCCGGATCACGCGGACGGTGAACAATCTCGCCGTGTTGCCGACCTCGTCCTGGTTCCGGCCGCTGTCGGCCGACGCCACCAAGATGGACGGGTTGAACATTCACTTTGCCGCCGTCGACGAGGTCCATGAACATCCCGGTCCCGAGATTATCCAGAAGCTCAACACCGCGACCGGCGCGCGGCGCCAGCCGCTGATCTTCGAGATCACGACGGCCGGCCATGATCGCCATTCCGTCTGCCGCCAGCATCACGAGTTCTCGGTCAAGGCGCTGGAAGGCACGGTGCCGACGGAGTCTTCAGATAGCTGGTTTGCCTATATCGCCACCATTGATGAGGGCGACGACTGGACCGACGAGAAGGTCTGGGTGAAGGCGAACCCCAGCCTTGGCGTCACCGTCAAACGCGATGACCTCAAGCGTCAGATCGACGAGGCGAAGGAAATGCCGGCGCAGCAGAACGCGATCCGGCGGCTGCGGCTCAACGAATGGACCGAGCAGGTCACCCGCTGGCTCGATATGGGCGTCTGGGAGGTAGGAGGCCTGAAGGCTGCCACAGACTGGCGCATCGTCAAACACGAGTTGAAGGACCTGGAAGGCAAGCTTCTGGGGCGCGAATGCTATGGCGGGCTCGACCTGGCCCGCGTCAACGATCTGTCGGCCTTCGTGTTGCTGTTCCCGCCGACGCTGGATGAGGATTTCGGGGCGCTCGCCGACAAATGGATCGTTCTCTGCCGGTTCTGGATCCCCGAAGACGACATCGTGCGCCGGGTACGGCGCGACCGCGTGCCTTATGATGTCTGGCGTGATCAGGGATTTTTGACCGCCACGTCGGGCAACGCCACTGACTTCGCCTTCGTCGAGAAAGAAATCCTCGACCTTGCCGGCCGCTATGACCTGCGTGAGCTCTCTTACGACCGCACTTTTGCCGGCGAGATCGTCCAGCATCTTCAGGATGAAGGCTTGAACCTTGTCCAGTTCGGCCAGGGGTTCTTGTCGATGGCCGCTCCGACGGCGGAACTGGAGCGCCTGTCGGTGTCGCGCTCTCTCTGGCATGGCGGGCATCCGGTGTTGCGCTGGAACGCCTCCAACGTCGCCGTGCGCCATGATCCGGCCGGCAACATCAAGCCGGACAAGGAGCGCTCCACCGAGCGTATCGACGGAATTGTCGCGATCTGCAACGCGCTCGGCCGGGCTCTGGCCCGTGACGTCAATGCCGGCCGCTCGGTCTATGAGACCCGCGGCATCCTGATGTTGTAAAGAGCTGACGAAAGAACCCAATGGCATTCTGGTCGAACTGGTTCGGCGGCGCAAAACCGCCGGCCGCATCTCCGCGCGCGTCGTTCCAGGATGCGGGTGGCGGGATCGTCATCACCACGGCGCAGCAGCTGGCAGAGGCGCTGCGGTCCGGAGCGGTGACGGTAT
>DLSX01000113.1:29880-38053 GCA_002500765.1 Neorhizobium sp. UBA7851 | reverse complement strand
GCCGCGGTGGGTGGTATCGTCGGCGCTGCAGCCGGCACCGCAATCGATCCGCCGCCGGAGCGTGTCGTCCGATATGTCGAAGCCCAGCCGATGCCGGTACAGCCGGTCGTCGTTCAGGAGCGGGTGGTCGTTGGTCGCCCCATTCCGCAGCAGGTGGTGCTGACGCCGATCCCGGAAGATCCGACCTATGCCTACGCTGTGGTCAACCACCAGCGGGTGATCGTCGACCCGCAGACACACACGGTCGTCCGCATTCTCAATTGAATGTAGGCCGTCATATCGAAAAGGCGCCCGCTACATCGGGGGCGCCTTCTGCGCGTCCGGTTCAGCCTTTCCGTCGGGCCGCGGTGTAACGGTTCTCCGGCATTGAAAGACCGAGATTTTCGCGAAGCGTGAAACCCTCGTATTCCTCGCGGAAAAGCCCACGGCGGCGAAGTTCCGGTACGACAAGTTCGGTAAAGTCGGTCAGGCTTGCAGGCAGGGTCGGGAACATCAGGATGAAGCCGTCGGCGGCGCGGGCCTCGAACCATTCCTCCATGAAATCGGCGATTTCCTTCGGTGTGCCGGTGATTCCGTTGCCCGTGCTTTTCTCCGCATAGTGGTGGATGAGGTGGCGGAGCGTGTGGCCCTGCTTGATGAAGTCGGTCAGCTCCTCGAACAGAGCCTTCGAACCCTTAGGCTGCTGCGGCAGACGCTCCATCGGGAAGGTCTTGTCGAGTTCCGCGCCTGAAAGATCCGTCTCCAGGAACTCGCCCAGCATCCAGCGGCCGACATCGGGGTGAAGATTGTCGATCAGGAAATCGACCTTGGCCTGGGCTTCCGCTTTCGTCTCGCCGACATTGACGACGATGCCCGGCATCATCTTCAGATCGTCCTCGATACGGCCGTACTTGGCCATCCGGCCTTTGACGTTTCGGTAGAAAGCGCCGTTACGCTCGATGCTGGAAGCGAGGCTGAAAACGATCTCCGAGGTTCGGGCTGCAAGCTCCATGCCCGCTTCCGAGCCGCCGGCCTGGGCGATGACCGGCCGACCTTGCGGGGTCGAGGCGATGTTCAACGGGCCGCGAACCTGGAAATGCTTGCCCTTGTGGTTCAGCGTGTGCAGCTTGTTCTTGTCGTAATAGACACCGCTTTCACGATCGAGCAAGAGCGCGTCCGGCTCAAAGCTGTCCCAGAGGCCGAAGACGACATCGACGAATTCTTCGCCGCGTTCATAGCGGATTGCATGAGGATCAAGACCTTCGCGGTTGAAGTTGTAACCGGTCTCGTCGTGATCGGAGGTGACGACGTTCCAGCATGCCCGGCCGCCGCTCAGATGATCGATGGAGGAGAATATGCGGGCGATATTGTAGGGCTCGTAATAGCTGGTGGAGGCGGTCGCCACGAAGCCGAGTTTTTCCGTCAAGGCGGAAAGAGCGGTAATCAGTGTGAGGGGTTCGAACCGGTTCATCTTTGTCGGAGAACGGGAGAGAGCTTCCGGGTCGCCGATTGCGGCCGCCGGCGAATCTGCGACAAACATGAAGTCGAGCTTCGCCTGTTCGGAAATGCGGGCAACGTCGAGCAGGTGATCGATTTTGTTTGCACCGTTGACGTCGGCGGCGGGATGCAGCCAGCTCGCTGGATTGAAGCCAAAAGTATAAACAAATGTCCCAAGTTTCAGCTTGTCGTGGCGTGCCATTTTCTTCAACTCCTCTGGATATTCCTGTGTTTCAGCCTACCTGCGAAGGTGTGAAGCGGGCGGTGAGCGCGTGGCTTTTGCCTGGATAGGTCAGCCGAACAGAAGTCACCGACTGATCCAACCTCCATGTCTGGCGCTCGACGACCATGACTGGAGTGCCGAGTGGAATGGCGAGATGTGATGCCTCCGCTGTTCCGGCACCGCGTGCCGAGATCCTGTGCTCCGCGGCGCTCCATGGAACATGATCGAGTAGCCAGGGGCCGGGAGACAGTGTTTCGAAAGTCTCCGTTCCGGCATCGGGAACGACGTCCAGATTGATAAGCCGTTGCTCAAGGCAGAAGGGTTGATCGCCCGCATAGTGCAGGCAGGTGATGTCGGCGATCGCTCTGCTGCACGGAAGATCGAGACGTTCAGCCTCCCGGCTGTCGGCCGCTCTTATCGTGCGGCTCAGGATGCGATGACCGTAGATCTCGCCTTTCGCCTTTACCTCTTCGCGAATGTCGTAGATTTCGAGAATGGCGCTTTGCGCCTTCTGCGGTAGCACGACACTGCCGACCTTGCGCCGCCGCTGTATCAGCCCGGCGCGCGCCAGCTGCGTCACGACCTTGTTCACGGTCATGCGCGAGCACCCGTATTGCAGAGCCAGCTGTTGTTCGGATGCGATCTTGAAACCCGGTTGCCAGCGTCCGGTCAGGATATTCTGCTCGATATCCGAGAGTATCCGCTGGTGAAGCGAAGGCGGTGTCTCGGAAATAGGGTCGGCAGTAATATTCACGTCGATCATGCGAGCATGCTGGCGCCGCGATCAAGATAGGTGTCGAGAAACTGCTCCAGGCGGGGATGGCGCGGTTTGGCGAAGATTTCGGCCGGCGGGCCGGAAAAAAGAAGGCGACCGTGATCGAGGAAGCTGATCTGCTGGCCGACGCTTGCTGCAAAGCCGATTTCGTGGGTGACGACCACCATCGTCATGCCCTCGCTTGCCAGATCCCGCATGACGTTGAGAACCTCGCCGGTCAGTTCCGGATCGAGTGCGGATGTCGGCTCGTCGAACAGCATNNGCCACACGCTGCTGTTGGCCGCCTGAAAGCTGTGACGGGTAATGCCCGGCGCGGTTTTCCAATCCAACCTTGCGCAACTGCGCCATCGCCCGTTCTTCCGCTTCGGCTTTCGGCACCTTGCGGACGAGTTTCAGCGCTTCGCTGACATTACCGAGCGCCGTCATGTGAGGCCAGAGATTGAACTGCTGGAAAACCATGCCGGTTTTCGTGCGGACAGCACGGATCTGGTTGGCGGGCAGGCGCTCGCGGCGGCCGTTGGCGTCCTCGAAAAAACCAAGCGCTTCTCCGTTGATGGTAATCAGGCCGCTGCTCGGTTCTTCCAGAAAGGCAAGGCAGCGCAGCAATGTGCTCTTGCCGGATCCAGATGGACCAATGAGGCAGGAAACCTTGCCCTCCGGAATTTCCAGGTCGATGTCCTGCAGCACGGTGGTTTCTCCGAACCGCTTGACGAGTTTGCGGATGGCGATGGCGGGTAAACTCATGCTTTCGAAAACCTCAATCGGGAGAGACGGTTTTCGGCCATACGGCCGAGCCGGTCTGTGAGTTCAACGATGATCCAGTAAACGATCGCCAGAATGAAGATCGCTTCGAGGAATGCGTATTGCTGCGAGCCTATGGCGCTGACGGTGGCAGTCAGCTCCGGCACCGTGATGATCGACAGGACGGCAGATTCTTTCAGCAGGATGACGGCCAGATTGATCGCGGGCGGAAGGACAATGAGCGCCATTTCCGGCATCTGGATACGACTGATCGTCTGGAACCGCGTCATGCCGAGGCATGCGGCGGCTTCGACATGGCCAATAGGGACAGACGCATAACCGGCGCGGAAGACTTCGCTGTAATAAGCGGCGCTGTAGACGGTCAGCCCGATCAATCCGCAGGGGATGGGATCGAGCATCAGGCCGACGAATGGACCGCCATAATAAAGCAGAAAAATCTGGATCAGGAACGGAGTTCCACGCAGCACTTCGACGATGGCGCCGAGTACCAGATTGACGCTCCTGCCTCCGAAGCGGCGCGCCGTGGCGACGATAAAGCCTGCGACGACGCCGCCGAGAACGCCGGCGATCCAGAGCCACAGGGTGACGAACAGCCCGCTGCCGATCTCCGGCAGTTTTTCGATAATGACTTGCGGATCGAACATCATGCCGAAGCTCCCTTCAGGGATCGTTCGGCATAGCGGCCAAGAAGCGCGATTGCGGAGTTGATGACGAAATAGATAAGCGCTGCGGAGGCGAAGATCGGGATCGGCTGATAGGTACTGGAGGCGAGATCCTGCGCCATTTTGGTGATCTCGATAATCCCCACCACAGAAACTAGCGAGGAGGATTTGAGGATCATGATCGCCTCGTTCACCAGTGCTGGAAATGTCAGCCTGAGCGCGATGGGTGCGCGGATGCGAATGAATGTCTGAGCACCGGTAAAGCCTGCCACATCGGCGGCCTCGATCAGCCCGCGCGGGACGCTTGCAAATCCGCCACGGAGATTTTCAGCCTGGTAGGCCGCCGTGCAGAGCGACAGGCCGACGATCGCGGCGACGATGCCCGGAACATTGATGCCGATCACCGGCAACAGGGTGTAGATAAGCAGAAGCTGGACCAGCAACGGCACGCCGCGGAAAAAGCTGATGAACAGCCTTGCCGGCAGAACATAGATCGACTTGCCCGTCAGGATCGCGGCAGAAAGCAGCATGGCGATCACGAACCCGATCGCAATCGAGATCAGGCTGATGCCAAGGGTCGAGAGAGCCGCCTCCAGGAGCAGCGTAAAAAGTTTCGGTGTCATCGGTTACGCTTCGTTGGTCGCCGGCACAGAGCGCAGGGCGAAACGGAAGGAACGAGTGATGGGAGATGCGCAAAGCGCATCCCCCTATCGACTGAGGCTCAGAATGCCGGTTCAGGCACCGAGTCCGGCGTGTCGAACGTCGTGCCGAACCACTTTTCCTGAAGCTTGCCCAGACGGCCGTCCTTCTTCATGGCAATGATTTCATTGTCGATATAATCGAGCAGCGACTTGTGATCATCGTCCTTGGTGCCGATGAAGCCGAAATAGGTTTTCTTGCCGAAGGCCGGGGTCACGACTTCGAATGCGCCGTTGCGTTGCTTGGCAACGAAGGCGATGTTCGGCAGCGAGTTGGCGACGGCGACGACACGACCTGTGGCCAGATCGGCATAGGCATCGTTGAACGAGACATATTCGCGGACGTTGACCTTTTCGGGAAGCGTCGCGGAATATTCCTGCAGCTGTGCGAGCTGCGCGGTTGCCTTGCCGACACCGACGGCCTTGCCTGCAATATCTTCCGGCTTGGTGATCGAAGTGTCGCCTGCCTTTTTCAGGATCGCGACGGAGGCCTCGGCAACCGGGGCGCTCATGCGGTAACGCGCAATACGGGCCTTGGTGATGGTTGCAGGGCCGGCAACCACATCGAATTTTCCGGCTTCAAGGCTTGGCAGAACGCTGTCCCAGGGCAGTTCGACCCATTCGATCTTGACGCCGAGGTCCTTGCCGAGCGCTTCGAAGAAGTCGACGTTCAGGCCCTTGTGTTCGCCGGCATCGATGAAGTCGAAGGGCGCGAATGCCGTTTCGGTGCCGACTTTCAGCACGCCTGCGGCCTTGGCCTTGGCCAGCACGTCTTCCGCGTGGGCCGAGAGCGATGTGGCAAGCAGAAGGGCGCCGGCGGCGACGGCCTTCATCAATTGTCTTTTGAGCATTGGTGATTTCTCCGCGTTGTTCTACCTTAAGGACCGCAGTTCGGCTGTTCCCACCGTGTGACAGCGAATTTTTTCGCTGTTCGTCTTATTGCCTATACAAATGACCGATGTTTTCGGAACCGTCAACGGGCTCTGCGGAGGCTGTCCGTCGTGTCGCGTCAGGGCTCATGATCGCCGCTATCTGCGGACCGCCATCAGATCAAATCAGCTTGCCTTATCGGGTTTTGCGAACCTATCTTCTCGGCATACTCATCGAGGACAGCGAAGCTACGAGCCGAGCCTGGCCCGGATGCTTCGCCCGCTTTACCGCCAGTATTCCATTTCAGGATCGTGCCATATGAATTCCAATCTCGTCGTCAATGCCAACCGTATCGCGGCAGATATCGACGCTCTGGCCAATATTACCGAACTCGACAGACCATGGACGCGCCGTGCGTTCACGCCGATGTTCCTTAAAGGACGCGCCTATGTGGAAAAGGCGTTTCGGCATGCGGGACTTGAGACTCGTATCGACGCCGCGGGCAATATGATCGGCCGTCGAAAGGGAAGAACCGGCAGCGCTACGCTCATGCTCGGCTCGCATACGGATACGGTGCCGAATGGTGGCCGTTTCGATGGTATTGCCGGGGTCATTGCTGCTCTCGAAGTGGCACGGGCGCTGAAAGACGCCGGGATCGAGCTGGAGCATGATCTGGAAATTGTCGATTTTCTCGCGGAAGAGGTCTCGATTTTCGGCGTATCCTGCATCGGCAGTCGGGGCATGACGGGTGTTCGACCAGGCGAATGGCTTGAGCGGACTGCCGATGTCGAAGGGAAACGTATCGATCTTGCTGAAGGTATCCGGGAGGTCGGCGGCAACCCGATACAGACCGGCGGTCGCGACGACATCAAGGCCTTTCTGGAATTGCATATCGAGCAGGGCACGGTGCTGGAACGGGAAGGTGTCGATATCGGCATCGTCGGTGCGATCACCGGTATTTCGCGGTTCGAAATCCTGGTCGAAGGTCGTGCCGACCATGCCGGCACGACGCCGATGAACGCGCGTTATGACGCGCTGGGCGCCGCATCCTGCCTGGTGCTCGGGATTGAACGCATAGCCAAGGAACTTGCGCTCGGATCGAGTTATTTCGCAGGCACAGTCGGCGAGTTTTCGATGGAGCCGAATGCCGCCAACGTCATCCCGTCTCATGTTCGCATGCTGATCGATGCCCGGGCCGTCGATCCTACCGTCATGGACGAATTCGTCGTCGCGCTGTCTGCACTTTGTACCCAGACGGCAGCGGAACGGAATGTGAGGATTGCCGAACCGCGCTGGGTTTCCAATGCGGCTTCAACGCCTATGTCCGAGATGGTGACGGATGTTCTTGCATCGAGTGCTGCACGTATAGGAGCGACCAGCCGGCCGATGGTCTCAGGTGCCGGTCATGATGCGGCCTTTCTTGCCAAGGTGGCGCCAGCTGCGATGATCTTCATCGCCAGCAAGGACGGGCGTAGTCATTGCGCGGAGGAATGGTCGGAAAATGATGCGATCACTCTTGGAGCTGCCGTTCTTTACGAGGCCATTCTGGATCTGGACAGAAGATAGGGAGATGGCATGGGGCGCATACTGACGGAAAAGGACGTCGAAGCTGCCGTTCGTGGGGGCTCGGTTTATGCAGCCGGAGGTGGCGGCTGGTCCGATCATGGTCGCATGCTGGGTTATGCGGCGGTCTCGATCGGCAAGCCGGAACTGATCGCGATCGATGAATTGCAAGACGATGACTGGGTGGCGACCGCAGCGGCGATCGGTGCGCCGGCTTCGACGACTGCATGGGAAATGCAGGGCGTCGATTACGTCAAGGCCGTGCAGTTGCTGCAGGATGCGCTGGGCGAAAAGGTCGCCGCCCTGATGATCGGTCAGAACGGCAAGTCTTCGACGCTGAACGGCTGGCTGCCCTCCGCCATTCTCGGCACCAAGGTGCTCGATGCTGTGGGAGACGTCCGCGCCCATCCGACCGGCGACATGGGCTCGATCGGCATGGCCAATTCGCCGGAACAGATGATCCAGACTGCCGTTGGCGGCAACCGTGCCGAAGACCGCTATATCGAACTTGTTGTCCGCGGCGCGACCGCAAAAGTCTCGCCCGTCCTGCGCACGGCTTCCGACATGTCGGGCGGGTTCATTGCCTCCTGCCGTAATCCGCTCAGGGCTTCCTATGTTCGCAGGAATGCGGCACTCGGAGGTATCAGCCTCGCGTTGAAACTCGGCGAAGCGATCATCGAGGCCGATGCCAGGGGAGGGCATGCGGTCATCGATGCGATCGTCAAGACGACCGGCGGCGCGATCATTGCCGAGGGCGATGTAAGCGCAAAATCGGTTGTCTACACGAAGGAAGCCTTCGACGTCGGGACGATCACTGTCGGTCGCGGCGACAAGGCGGTGACGCTGCATGTGATGAACGAATATATGGCCGTGGATGATGCTGGCGGAAGCCGGCTCGCCACCTTCCCGGACATCATCTCGACGCTGTCGCCGGAAGGCGAGCCGATGAGTGTCGGGCAGCTCGAAGTCGGCATGCCGGTATTTCTGCTGCATGTGCCGAAGACGATCATTCCGCTGTCGTCGAGTGTGAAGGATCCGTCGGTCTACCCGATCGTCGAGAAGGCGCTCGGGATCAGCATCGCCGATTATGCGCTGGGTTGAGCCCGCAGGTGCGAATTGGCCCCTCACCCTCACCCTAACCCTC
>DLSX01000113.1:0-29872 GCA_002500765.1 Neorhizobium sp. UBA7851 | reverse complement strand
GCCGGCAGGCGGATGAGGGGCAGGCCCCGATAATAGAGCGATGAGGAGAATGTCATGTCAAAGCCCAATCCGCGCCATCCGAATTTCCCGATTCCCGGTGGGCCGAAGCTGCGGGCCAAAGGCTGGCGTCAGGAAGCGCTGCTGCGCCTTCTCGAAAACGTCCTGTCGGTTGGCGAGGATCCCGACAATCTCATCGTTTATGCGGCGCTTGGCAAAGCCGCGCGCAACTGGGCGGCGCATGATGCGATCGTCAGAACATTGAAGGAGATGGATGAGGACCAGACGCTGATCATCCAGTCCGGCAAGCCGGTTGGGTTGCTGAAGACCCATGCCAAGGCTCCAATGGTCATCATGGCGAACTGTAACATCGTCGGCCAATGGGCGAAGGCCGAATATTTCTATCAATTGCAGGAAAAGGGACTGATCTGCTGGGGTGGTCTGACGGCCGGTGCCTGGCAGTATATCGGCAGCCAGGGGGTGATCCAGGGTACCTACGAGATTTTCATGAGGATTGCCGAGAAGCGCTTTGGTGGGTCGCTTGCCGGAAGGTTCGTGCTGACGGCCGGGCTTGGCGGAATGGGTGGTGCGCAGCCACTTGCCGGCCGCATGGCGGGGGCGGCGATCCTTGTGGTCGATATCGATCCCGATCGGGTTGCCAAGCGCAAGTCGATCGGATTCCTTGATGAGGTCGCATCCGATCTGGATGCGGCCCTTGCTATGGTCGATGCGGCGGTGAAGGAAAAACGCGCCGTCTCGATCGGTCTCGTCGGCAACGCGGCTGATATCTATCCGCAGATCGTTAAGCGCGGCATCGTGCCGGATGTGGTGTCCGACCAGACGTCCGCTCATGACCTCGTTTATGGCTATGTGCCGAAAGGCATGAGCCTCGAGGAAGTGCGCCGGCTTCGGAAGGAAGGGCAGGGACAGTTGATGGCGGCCAGCCGCGCTTCGATCGCCGATCATGTCCGCGCCATGCTGACATTGCAGGCAAAGGGAGCGGAGGTCTTCGACAATGGCAACCTCATCCGCACCCAGGCCAGAGAAGGCGGCGTCGAGAACGCCTTCGATATTCCGATCTTTACCGAAGCCTATCTGAGGCCGCTATTCTGCCGCGCGATAGGTCCCTTCCGATGGATGGCACTGTCCGGTGATGAAGGCGATATCGCCCGTATCGACGATCTTGTCCTTGAGCTTTTTCCGGACAACCACATCGTGACCAACTGGATCAGGCTGGCTCGGGAGAACGTACCGTTCGAAGGCCTGCCTGCGCGTATTGCCTGGCTTGGTCACGGGGAACGGACGAAACTGGCGATTGCCGTCAACAAGCTTGTCGCGCAAGGCGAGTTAAAGGGACCGGTCGCTTTTTCGCGCGACCATCTCGATGCCGGGGCAATGGCGCATCCCAACATCATGACCGAGAATATGAAGGATGGATCAGATGCGGTTGCAGACTGGCCGCTGATCAATGCCATGACGCTTTGTTCGTCGATGGCCGATCTCGTCGTCATCCATTCGGGCGGCGGCGGTTATGCCGGCTATATGACGAGTGCCGGGGTTACCATCATTGCGGATGGCAGCGAAGCGGCCACGGAACGGCTCGACATGTCGATCACCAACGACACGTCGCTCGGCATCATTCGTTACGCCGATGCGGGTTATGAGGATGCGGTCGATGCAGCAGAGCAGGGCAAGGTTCCGCATATACGGCTGGGTTGAGACCCAGCCGTATCACAGGTGCGGTCAGCCTTTCTTGAAGGCTGAATAGGCAACGGCCATCTTGGCCGCCAGCGTCGCATTGTTCTTCACCAGCTCGATATTGGCCTTGAGGCTTTCGCCCTTGGAAAGTTCGTTGATGCGGGCAAGCAGGAAGGGCGTCAGTTCCTTGCGGCCGATGCCGCGCTCATCAGATTCGCGAACCGCGTCGGCAATCGTTCCATCGATGAATTCCGGCGTCAGGGCGGCGGCTTCCGGGATCGGGTTGGCGATCAGAAGGCCGGTGCCGGTTCCGAGCTGGTGATGCAGCCACATCGCCTTGGCGATCTCGGCCGCTGTATCCAGCTTGTGATCGGCCTTGTAACCGCTCTTGCGCGTGAAGAAGGCCGGGAATTCGTCGGTTCCGTAGGCGATGACGGGAACGCGCTGGGTTTCCAGATACTCGAGCGTCTTAGCGATATCGAGGATCGATTTTACGCCGGCGCAGACGACGGCCGTCCTAGTGCGGCCGAGTTCGGTCAGGTCGGCGGAAATGTCGAAGGTCTGCTCGGCGCCACGGTGCACGCCGCCGACGCCGCCGGTGGCGAAAATCTCGATGCCGGCGAGATCAGCCAGCAGCATCGTGGCGGAAACTGTCGTGCCGGCCGTCTGCTTGCGCACCATGGCAACAGCGATGTCCCGGCCGGAAGCTTTTACAACATCCTTTGCCTGAGCCAGTTTTTCGAGCTCATCGGCGTCGATGCCTGCACGCAATTCTCCGTCGATGATGGCGATCGTTGCCGGCACGGCACCATTGGCGCGAACGACATCCTCGACGGCCTTGGCGGTTTCGAGATTGGCCGGGTAAGGCATGCCGTGGGTGATGATGGTGGATTCGAGCGCGACGACCGGGCCGCCCTTTGCAATCGCGTCGGCGACTTCCTTGTTGAGCTTCGGCTTCAGGAGTTGCATGTCGTCTTGTCCTTTCAATTCTTGAGCCTGTGCCGGTTGGCATCGATAAGCTCGGCAGACAGATCGGGATGTACGCTTGCGGTACATTCGGTGGTGAGTGTGGCGGCAAGCGCGCCGGTGCGGGCCGCATCGAAAATCTCGTCGCCTTCGAGCAGCCGATGAAGAGTGGCTGCAATCATCGCATCGCCCGCGCCGGTCATGTCGACGGGAGCGGCCTTCACGGCCTTGATGAATTCTATCGTCTCGGAGCCGGCAACGGCCATGCCGTGAGCACCGGAGCTGACGACCGCCATTCCGGCACCGGCCTGTTGCAGCGCCAGGGCGGCCTGTTTCGCGCCTTCGGGCGTGTGCGGGCTCGTCTGGCCAAGGACGGCGTTTGCTTCGTCGATATTCATGAACAGGAGATCTATCCCGTTCAGATCTGTCGGCAGGCGCATCACCTTATGCGTGGATACCGCATCGATCGCCAGCCGGCACGAGGCATTTCTGCTCCGGGCGATCAACGCGGCCAGTGCGTCCGCCGGCAGATTGCAGTCCGCGAAGACCCAACTCGAGGCGGCGAGATGCGGCCAGGCGCGTTCGATGTGATCCGGTTGAAACAGGTCGAAAATGTTCATGTCGGCAATGCCGAGGACGAGATCGCCGGCTGCGTCCAGGATGGCGGCGTATTCCGCGGTCGGGCGTTCGCTGGTCGTCACGACCTGACTGACGTCGATGCCTATTTCGCGCATATATCTGAGAAGAGCCTGGCCGCCATCATCGTCGCCGACAATCGAGATGAAACCGGTCGAGGAGCCAAGCCGGGCAAGGTTTTCCGCAACATTGCGGGCAACGCCGCCGAGGCTGCGGGTGCTCTCGACCGGGTTCGACGTTTCCAGCACGATCTTGGTGCGAGCGTGATATTTGCGATCCAGCACCGCGCCGCCAATGCAGAAGGCGCGTGCTTCGGAGGAAAGAACATACCCTCTCCCGAGAATGTGCCCCTTGTTCATCAGTTGAACGATATGAGCCGCGACCGTTGACCGTGCGAGCCCCAATGCCGTGGCGATTTCCTGCTGACCGACGAAGGGGTTTTCGCGGATCAGGGCCAGAACGGCGCTTTCCTGTGGTGCAAGCGGCTGGGTCATCTGCATGGGCTCCTTGCGAAACTCATGCAGACAACTGTTTATAAAGTCAACAAGTGTTTTCGAGGCTACTTGTTATGCGGCTTTTCGACGTGGCCGCCGAAGGACTTGCGCATCAGCGACAGCATCTTGTTGGCGTATTCGGCATTGCCCTGGGAATCGAAACGGCTGAATACCGCGGCAGACAGGACCGGCACGGGAACGCCCATGTCGATCGCGGCCTTCATTGTCCAGCGACCTTCGCCCGAATCCGAAACGCGCCCGCCAAAACTGCTGAGCGATGGATCGGACTTCAAGCCTTCGGCTGTCAGATCAAGCAGCCATGAACCGACAACGCTGCCATGGCGCCAGACTTCGCTGATCGCCTCGATATCCATGTCGAACTGGTAGTATTGCTTGTCCGGCAGCGGCGTCGTTTCCGCGTCCGCCTCACGATGGGCATGGCCTACATTCGCCTGTTTCAACACATTGAAACCTTCGGCATAGGCCTGCATCATTCCATATTCGATGCCATTGTGGACCATCTTGACGAAGTGGCCGGCACCGCTCGGGCCGCAATGCAGATAACCGCGTTCGGCAGGGCGAATGGAAGGATCGAGGTCTGCACCCGGCGCCAGTGTTGCAAAGATCGGATCGAGATGTTTGACCGCCTCGTCCGGGCCGCCGATCATCAGGCAAAAGCCACGCTCAAGGCCCCAGACGCCACCGCTCGTGCCGACGTCGACATAGGAAATGCCTTTTTCCGCAAGCTTGGCGCTCTGGTCGACCGCATCGCGATAATTGGAGTTGCCGCCATCGATGATGATGTCGCCAGGCTGCATGAAAGCGGCCAGCTTTTCCACGATACCCGGTGTGATCGCTGCCGGCAGCATGATCCAGACAGCACGGGGCGGCGTCAGTTTTTCGAGGAACTGTTCGATCGAGGAAATGCCTATGGCTCCCTCGCCAACAAGCGCCTCGACGGCGGCCGGGTTGACGTCGTAGGCGACGCATTCATGGCCTGCACGCATCAGGCGCCTTGCCATATTGCCGCCCATGCGGCCCAGTCCCATCATTCCGATCTGCATGTGTAAGCCTCTCGATGCAGTTTTAGAATCGTCAGGAAACTAGGACTATGTGTCGCAGGCCTCAAGTTCTTTAAATCGATTTATTTTTGGCGATGGTCACGTCTCCGGCATGCTGCAGAAATGTGACGGAAAAATCCTATGGATTGGCGATCCTGCCGCCGGTCTGAGCCTTCGGCACGCCGGTCGTCGTCGGGAAGCTGATCGGCAGGCCGCGGAGTGTGCGCACCGCGAGGAAGGCAAACAACTCAGCTTCGACCGCATCACCGCGCCAGCCGATTGTGTCGGCGGACAAGGCTTGAACACCTGCCCGAGTTTCGATCATGGACATGATGGTAGGGTTGCGTCGTCCACCGCCGCTGACGATCAGGCGCTTGGGCCTGTGCGGCAAGAGATCGAGTGCCTTGCCGACGGCTGAGGCTGTGAAGGCGGAGAGGGTGGCGGCCCCGTCGGCAGCTTTCAAACCCTCTGCCATGGCAGAAGTGAAATCGAACCGGTCCAACGATTTCGGGTAGGGCGCGGTCAGATACGAGTGCTGCAGAAGACGTTCAAGCCGCGCCTCGTCCACCGTGCCGGACGCGCCGAGTTCACCGTCGCGGTCCATCTCGCCAAGGCCGAGGCTCTTGATGAAGTCGTTGAGCGGGGCATTGGCCGGACCGGTATCGAAGGCGACAACCAGATCTTCGCCATCCCACCAGGTGATGTTGCCGACGCCTCCGAGATTGAGGATGGCAGTGTCGCCGCTGCGATCTACACCGCGCAGCAGGGCGGTGTGGTAGATAGCGGCAAGCGGTGCGCCTTGCCCACCTGCGCGCACATCGGCGGTGCGGAAGTCATAGGCGACTTTGGTGCCGATAATATTGGCCATCAACTGGCCGTCGCCGAGCTGGCGGGTATCGCCCAGACGATCTCCGGTGGGCGCGCGATGCAGCACGGTCTGCCCGTGGAAACCGACAACGCCGATCTGAGCCATCGATAATCCGGCGCTTTCGACAAGTTTCTGCACGGCCGCGGATTGGGCGCGGGTCAGCGCCTCTTCCGCCTTCTTGAAGATCAAAGGCTCCGGGCCTTCGAAATTCCAGCTGCGAGCCTGGCGCAGGGTCTCCTCGAGAAGAAGACGTGTCTCCTCGGAATAAGGAGCGAGCGTATAGGCGCCGAAGGTTTTGACACTTTCTCCGTCCGTCTTGATAAGCGCGACGTCGATATTCCCGTCGAGCACCGTTCCGGTCATCAGTCCGACCGCCCAGATAGGCTCCATTGCTTGTCTCCAATCGCGATTGACCGAATCAGATCGATTTATAGTGCCTTTCTCGCCAGCAGAGCAGCAACTGCGGTGGGCCAATTTTCCGGCCTCTCCTTCTGCAGGGAGGATCAGTGCCTTGTTCCTTGGCGCGCGATCCATCTCCGGTTCGAGAAACTCCTTGACGCGAATCACTCATGCGCGCAGTTTGTAACGGAATTTATCGATTGCTTTGCATTTTGGCGTAAATGACGATATTCGGTGTATGGTTGTTCCGATGGCGTATCGCTGTGTCGGGCCGCTTTGCTCCCGCAGTCAACAATGACGGTCGGTGTAGACCGCGCCTGCAGGCAACAAGGAGAGTTTGGGAATGGCTGGTTCGGCTGAGAAAATAGGAGCCTCCAAAGGCGCGGTCGCGCTGGAGGCGCGGCAGCTTGCCGACGAAGCCATCGCAAGTGATGCGCGTGCGCTTTCCGAGCAGCTCAAGGCCATGCGCGAGCGTCTTTTTCCGCCGTTGGCGAGCAAGACGCTGCGCAGTTTCTCTTCCGGCGAGGCCGCCAAGCTTATCGGTGTTTCCGACGGCTATTTGCGCCAGCTGTCTCTGGCGGGAGAGGGACCTCAGCCCGAAACCGGTGTTGGTGGCCGGCGGTTCTACTCGCTCTCCGATATCAATGCGCTGCGCAGCCATCTTGCGGAGCAAGCCGCGGCCAAAGGGAATATCGGCAAGGCGCAGTCCTACCTGCCACGCCGTGACATGGCTCGGAACGAGCATCTCCAGGTCATATCGGTGACGAACTTCAAGGGTGGATCGGGCAAGACGACATCGGCCGCACATCTGGCCCAGTATCTCGCGCTGACGGGACACCGGGTCCTCGCGATCGATCTCGATCCGCAGGCTTCGCTCTCGGCTCTGTTCGGTTACCAGCCGGAACTCGATCTGACCGGCAATGACACGCTTTACGGCGCTATCCGCTACGACGATGAGCAGCGCGCACTTTCCGAAGTCATTCGCGGGACCTATTTCCCCGGTCTCGATCTCGTTCCCGGCAATATCGAGTTGCAGGAATTCGAGCATGTCACGCCTCAGGCGCTGGCAAACCGCCAGAGCGGCAAGGAGAGCGGACCGCTGTTTTTCGCCCGGATTCAGGCGGTGCTGGCGACGGTCGAGCAGGATTACGACGTCGTCGTGATCGATTGCCCGCCGCAACTCGGTTATCTGACCCTGTCGGCGCTTTGCGCGTCTACCTCTGTCGTCGTGACGGTGCATCCGCAGATGCTGGATGTCGCTTCGATGAACCAGTTCCTGTTCATGACATCCGATCTTCTGTCCGTGGTCCGCGAGGCGGGAGGCAGGCTCAATTTCGATTTTCTCCGATATCTTGTGACCCGCTTCGAGCCGAATGATGGGCCTCAGGCGCAGATCGTCGGTTTCATGCGTTCGTTGTTCGGCGATCGCGTTCTCACTGCACCAATGCTGAAATCGACAGCGGTTTCGGATGCCGGCTTGACGAAACAGACCCTCTATGAAGTAGGGCGCGAGAATTTTACACGATCAACCTATGATCGTGCACTCGAGGCGATGAATGCCGTCAACAGCGAGGTGGAAGCTCTGATCCACGCGGCCTGGGGCCGATAGGACGGAAGGAAGGTTTTAAGTCATGGCAGGTAGCCGGAAAAACGAGTTGAGAGCGCTGTTCGGAGGTGGGCTTGCCCCCGGCGCTGCAGCTGCGCCCGAGGCGCAATCGGCACCGAAGCCGGAAACCGACGTGCCGGCTCCTGTCGCCAATCCGGCAGCACGTAGTTCCGCCGGCGCGGTAAAGGCCATGGGACTTTCGCTCAATGCCATGACCAGGGAGGCCGAAGAGGCCCGCCTGTTGCGCCAGGCGCTGAGCGAAGGCGAGAGGGTCGTTGCGATCCAGCCGGACAGGATCGATTCTTCCTTTGTCGAGGATCGGCTGCGGCTGGACGACCAGGACGATGAGGACCTTGCGGCACTCATCGACAGCATGCGCGAAAGCGGCCAGCAGGTGCCGGTGCTTTTGCGCAATCACCCGGAACAGCCGGGCCGCTATCAGACTGCTTATGGTCATCGCCGCATTCGGGCCGCCTCACGCCTCGGGATCGAGGTCAAGGCAATCGTCCGTTCGTTGTCTGATGACGAACTGGTCCTGGCGCAGGGCAAGGAAAACGCCGAACGCCGTAATCTCTCGTTCATCGAACGAGCGGTCTTCGCTAAAAACCTTCTCGCTGGCGGGTTCGATCGCAAGGTGATTGGCGATGCGCTATCGGTTCAGAAAAGCGAGTTGTCCCGGCTGTTGCAGGTGGTCGAGGCAGTGCCGGATGCCATCATCCGGGCGATCGGAGCGGCGCCAAAGGCCGGTCGCGATCGGTGGATGAAACTTGCCGAGCTGCTGACGACGAAGACGGCTCAGGCCGCCGCCATGTCTGAAGTTTCCGGAGCGGCTTTCCGCTCGTCGGCAAGTGACGAGCGGTTCCAGCTCGTATTCAACCAGCTCTCTAAGCCGGCAAAAGATCAGCCGGCAGAACCGCTGCTCCTCAAGGACAAGAAGGGCAAGGTGTTCGCGCAAGTGCATGTCGACGGGAAGAAAAGCCGGATCGAGTTTTCGGCAGGGGTCGATCGCGAGTTCATCGATCAGACCATGAAGGCCTTAGTCCAGCAATATGACGCGTTTCTCTCCGGCCCATCATCGAAGGTCTGAGGCAAGACGGAGCCTTGTTCATGACGGAGACGTCGGCCCAGCAAATCGAGCGTAGTCGCTATAGCTCCAACCATCCGGAACTTGCCCCATGAGCGCCAATCCCCTGATCAAAGGTTTCTACGATGAGCGCACGGGCAGCATCCAGTATGTGGTGAGCGACCCGCAGACCGGGCACTGTGCGATCATCGATCCGGTTCTCGATTATGACGAGAAGTCGGGGAGTACTCGGACGTTCAGCGCGGATGCCATCCTCGCACATATCGAGAGCGAGCGACTGACCGTACAGTGGATACTGGACACGCATCCCCATGCGGACCATTTTTCCGCTGCGACCTATCTGAAGACGAAGACGGGTGCTCCGACGGCGATCGGCGCCAAAGTGGTCGATATCCAGAAGCTTTGGCAGAAGATCTACAACATGCCGGAGATGAAGACGGATGGATCGCAGTGGGATCATCTTTTTGCCGATGGCGAGAGCTTCCTGATCGGCAAGATGACCTGCAAGGTCATGCATTCCCCTGGGCACACCCTGGCATCGGTGACCTATGTGGTCGGCAATGCCGCGTTCATTCACGACACATTGTTCATGCCGGATAGCGGCAGTGCCCGTGCCGATTTCCCGGGTGGCAGTGCCGCAAGCCTGTGGTCTTCGGTCGAGGCGATCCTGGCCCTGCCCGATGAAACGCGGCTATTCACCGGCCACGATTATCGTCCCGGCGGACGCGAGGCCATGTGGGAAAGCACGGTCGGCCAGCAGAAATCGAAAAATCCGCATGTTGCCCAGGGGCGTGAGGCTTTCATCCGCCAGCGCGAAGAGCGGGATGCGACATTGCCGTTTCCGCGCCTGATGCTCCATGCCTTGCAGATAAACCTAAATGCAGGGCGGATGCCGGTGCCGGAAGCCAACGGCACGAGCTACCTCAAGATCCCGATCAATGCCTTCGCCATCAACGCGTGGTAGGTAACTTCTCGCCGCTGTTTCATCTGGCCGATAGCGTGGCACCTATGCCGCCGAAATCGAAAGATCGCGATCCCAGCGAGGGGCGGGAGAGAATTTGCCTGCCAGGAAATCTATGAATGCCCGCACCTTGGCCGGTGGACGGCGATTGCTTGCATAGATCGCGAACACACCCGGCAGTTCCATTAGCGGCTGGTCGAGGGTGAGCGACACCAGTCTGCCGGCGCGGATCTCGTCACCGACGAGAAACGTCGGCTGGTAGATCATGCCCTGACCTGCCAATGCCGCCGCGACGAGTGCATCACCATTATTGGCATGGAGATTTCCTGTAACCGGTACGATGATCGAGCCGTCGCGGCCGAACCGCCACCGATCAGGGCCCACCGCACTCGACAGCGTGTAACCGAGGCAATTGTGCGACCCCAGTTCCGAGATGGATTTGGGGGCAGGCCGTTTCGCGAGGTAGGAAGGAGACGCGGTGACAAGCATGCGGCAGCGTGCAATCCTCCGCGCCATCAGACTCTGGTCTTCGATACTGCCGATACGGATGGCGACATCCCATCCTTCGTCGACGAGATCGACGGTACGATCGCTCAAGCCAAGATCGACGTTCAACGCCGGATGCAGTTTGCATAGTTCGGCCAGTAGTGGCACGATTTCCCTCACACCGAAAGAAACCGGAGCATTGACACGAAGCGTGCCGCTGACCTCCATCCGTTCGGCGGCGGCAGTTGCGTCGGCTTCCGCGAGCTCGGACAGAATGCGCTCGACGCTTTCAAGGTAACGGCGACCGGCGTCATTCAGCGTGATCTTGCGGGTAGTGCGATGCAGAAGCTTCACGCCAAGCCGGTCTTCCAGCGCTCCCATGTGTTTGGTGGCCATGGTCTGTGACATGCCGAGGGCGCGTGCGGCTCCAGACAGGCTGCCGATTGCGGCAACCTTGGCAAATACCTCCATTCCGGCAATACGATCCAGCACGATTATCTCACTCCATTGGTGTGATCTGTAATGCTCAAAGAGTTGATTATCATGTTGTCAGGGTGAATGCATAGTGCTGTCGGTGACGGCGTTACGCTGTCGGCGCAATTACCTCGGGAATATGACTGTGCTCGTAGACGGCAAATGGACAGCTGACTGGCAACCGGTGCAGGCAAAAGACGCCAAGGGCGGCTTTGTACGACAGACGTCAAGCTTTCGGAACTGGATCACGCCGGACGGAACCGCCGGGCCGACGGGTATAGGTGGTTTTACCGCTGAAGCCGGCCGCTATCATCTTTATGTGGCGTTGATCTGCCCCTGGGCGTCACGAACATTGATTGCCCGCAAGCTCAAGAAGCTCGATGACCTGATCTCCGTCTCGGTGGTGGAGCCTGCACTGACGAAGGAGGGTTGGCGCTTCGGCAACTATCCCGGCGCCAGTGAGGATACCATCAACGGCGTCCGGTATATGCACGAGCTCTATACCCGGGTTGAGCCGCAGATTACCGGCCGCGCTACGGTTCCGGTCCTGTGGGACAAAGAGACCGGCACGATCGTCAACAACGAATCGGCCGATATCCTGCGCATGTTCAACAGCGGCTTCGGCGCTCTGGCGGATCAGAGTGTTGACCTTTATCCGGAAGCCCTCCGGTCCGAGATCGATGCATTGAACGATCGCATCTATCCGTGCCTCAACAACGGCGTTTACCGCTCCGGCTTTGCCACCACGCAGGAAGCCTATGAAGAGGCCTTCCATGACGTATTCGGGATGCTGGACGAATTGGAGGATAGGCTGGCAACCAGGACTTTCCTGATTGGGGAACGCCTGACGGAAGCAGATATCCGTCTTTTTGTCACGCTCATACGCTTCGACGCTGCCTATCACGGGCTGTTCAAATGCAATCTGCGGCGCATCGCGGATTACGCCAATCTCACCAGATATCTGCACCGGATGCTATCCACGCCCGGTATCGCGGAAACGGTCAGCATCGATCACATCAAGCGCGGCTATTATTCGATCGAAAGCCTCAATCCGACAGGGATCATTCCCGTCGGTCCGGCTTTGGAGTTCGAGGATCTCCTGCCTTCAGCCGTCATCTAAGCACGTAATAGTCAACACTCACGGCATTCTCCGCATTCAGCAAACATCCAGGATCGACACGCATGCTGAACCAGATTCTTCTGACCTCCGTCCTGCTGCCACTTGCTCTCGGTATTGTCATCGCGTTGGCATGTAAGGGAGCCTCTTCCAGAGGTATTCTTCTGACGGCGCTGCTGATACCGGTCGCGGGAGCAATCGCAAGCGTCTCGATCGAAGGGCTTCCGCCATTCCCGCCGATCGCGGCGAAACAGAAGCTGCCTCTGTTGCTACTCACCGGCGGTGTCGTGTTCGCCGTGCTCGGCGTTTTGTTGCGCCAGTTCGCAAACCGATGGATCATCGCACTGGTCGGCGTCGTTTCGCTCGCGCTACCTGCCTGGTGGTTGGGGAAAAATGTTCTTGCCGCCAATGCGACCAAGGCGACGACGCTGGCCGTCGTGCTCGTTATCGTCGCGATGGAAATCGCTGCAGTGTCGGGCCGTAATGCCAAACGGGCATCATCGACCGCACTGCCGGCCGCTCTGCTCGCTACCGCCATCGGAACTGCTATCACCGCGATCATGGGTGGCTATATCGGCATGGCGCAGATGAATGGGGCATTGGCCGCATTGTTTGGAGGTTGGCTGCTGGTTCGCTACATTGCCTATATTCGTGGCGATGAAGCCGCCTTTGACCTTCAAGGCATTGCTGCAGTCAGCTTCATCTGGACCGCTGCGATGGGCGTGACGATGACCGTGCTGCTCTCGCCGAGCGCCGCACCGGCCGCCCTCGTTCTTTCGGTTCTGCCGATTGCTATCTTCGCGGTCCTCAACTGGAGCAAGGTCGATTTCATCAAGCAGCCGCGTTTCCTGCGGCCGCTGATCATCGGCGCGCTGACCGCGATCCCGGCGATCGCAGCGATTGTCGTTGCCGTCTCGGCAGGCGGCTGAAAATTCCCACCAATCCGGTTTCGCCGGGCACCATCAACCCTGAAAACAACTTAAAAGGAAATTTCATGAAACGCCTGATTTTCGCTACTGCCATCGCCGGTATGTTCATGACCGGAGCTGCTTTGGCAGCTGACAGCTACGAAATCGACCCGACCCACGCATGGGTTGGCTTCAAGACGAGCCATGCGGGTTGGGCCAAGGCCCATGGCGCCTTCAAGGCGGTTTCCGGTACCATTTCCTTCGACAAGGAAGATGTTACCAAGAGCACGGTCGAGATCGCGCTCGAAGCCGCAAGCATCGATACCAACGACGAAAAGCGTAACACTCACCTGAAAAGCCCAGACTTCCTGAATGCCGAGGAATTCCCGCAGATCACTTTCAAGAGCACTTCGATCGAGAAGACGGGCGACAAGACCGCCAAGATAACCGGCGATCTGACCCTGCTCGGCACCTCCAAGCCGGTGGTTCTCGACGTTACCTGGAACGCCGAGTCGGCGCTGCCGTGGGATGCAAACACGATCAAGACCGGTTTCTCCGCGACCGGTTCGTTCAACGGCGTCGACTTCGGCATCGCCAAGATGACCGACTTCGGCATCGGCCCGGAAATCGCGCTCGACATCGATGTCGAAGCGATCAAGAAGTAAAATCGGCCTCATCCGGTGAAATGAAAAAAACGCGATCGGCCGGATGGCCGGTCGCGTTTTGCCGATTATGGTAGAACGATCCTGGCTTCGAAACCGTCATCCCTGCCGCTCGCGGGTGAGAGAAGCACGAGACGGCCGTTCATCTGACCGAGCAGTCTCTCTACAATCGACAAGCCCAGCCCGGAACCTGCGGCCTCGGTTTTTCCGCGGCTGAAACGTTTGCGGATCGAGGCGAGTTCTGCATCGTTCATCGCCGCTGCGCCGTTGACGATGCGGACAGTTCCCCCGTCGTCGAGAAACACTTCGACCGGCTTTTCCCGCGTTCCGTGGACAAGCGCGTTTTCGATCAGGTTACGCAGTACGATGGCGAACGCATCTTCACTGAACGGACCTAACAGTTCGGCGCCGGGTGCCTGGTGAAACACGAGGCGTGCCGGATCTGCCATGCTGCGCCAGAAATCGGTCAGTACCATCTCCAATATGCGGCCCAGATCCGCGGGCTTGTCGGCAATGCCGATGCCGGCTTCGGCGCGCGACAGCTGCAACAGCTTTTCGGCAAGGTGGCTGAGTCGTGTCAGTGACGCCTCGATTTGGCCGGCGCGATGCCGGCTTGGGCTTCCGCTCAACTCTGCGATCAGCATCTGCGTCTGCGCCAGTGCTCCGGCGATGGGCGTGCGTAGTTCATGAGCGCTGTTGGAGGTGAATTCCCGCTCGGCATCGAGTGCAGTCCTGAGCCTTGTCATCAATAGATTGACGGAAACCGCGATCGGTTGCAGCTCCCGGGGCAGCATGGACGCATCGATAGGCTGCATGTTGCCGCCATCCTTGGTCTCGATCTCGCGGCGCAGCTCGCCGACCGGCCGCACAGCACGGCGAACCACCAGCCAGATCATCATGCCGCTGACGGGAATCAGGAATATCAGCGGCAGAAACAGCGCGATTGCGCCTTCGCGGACGGCTTCCTCGCGGTTCTCGAAGGCATCGGCCACCTGGATGAAAACCCGGCGGTCATCGCTGGTGGCGGTGTAGAATTGATAGGTCGCGTCTTTCCAGAAACCTGCCTTCAGCGGCGCATCGAACGCCTTTTCCGGTGCATCATGGGATCGGATCAGGACACGGCCGGATGGGTCGCGCACCTGATAGATGAGATATTCGTGATCGCCGCTGGAATTGCCCGTCTGTAACTGCCGCGGCGCAGCGCTCGGTGTATCATCGGCAGGACCGGCCAGCATGCCGCGATGTTCGAGATCATCGACCACAAGCGGGACAAGCCGTTCAGCGGTATCCTGAAGCGTGCCGTCGAAGATTTCGGCCAGCTCTTCTTCCATCACCACCAGCCCGAGGCCCACCGCCAGAAGCCAGAGGAAGGTCATGGCAAAAGTCAGCGACAGGATCAGCCGCCGGGTCATCGACGGGCCGGCCGACCGGCGGAAAAGGTTCATTGCTCGCGCCCCAGCCGGTAGCCGATGCCGCGTAAAGTGGTGATGTGGTCGCGGCCTAGTTTCTTGCGCAGCCGGCTGACATAGACTTCGACCGTGTTGCTCTCGATCTCGGAGCCGAAAGCATAAAGTGCTTCCTCGATCTGGGATTTGGAAACCACTGCACCCGGGCGTGCCGATAGCGCATCGAGTACGGCCCATTCACGGCTGGACAAATCTATGGTCTCGTTTTCGACCGCTACACGACGGGCTACGGTGTCGATCTCTATATTGCCGATCCGGACGAGTGAAACCGGCCTCCCGCTATATCTGCGACTTACCGCCAGCATGCGTGCGGTGAGCTCGCCGAGATTGAACGGTTTCACCAGATAGTCATCGGCGCCGCTATTCAGTCCCTCGATACGGTCCGATATCTGGTCATGTGCTGTGAGAATTATTACCGGTGTCGTGATGCCGCGGGCGCGAAATTCCTTGAGAAGCGTTATGCCGCTGCCATCAGGCAGGCGAAGATCAAGCAGGACAAGGCCATAACTGGTGGTCGCAAGCGCGCTTTTTGCCGTGTCGATTGTCTTCATCCAATCGACGGCATGATCGCCACTTGCAACATGATCGCGTACCGCTTCACCAAGCGTCACATCGTCTTCAACCAGAAGAACCCTCAAACTATCTGCTCCGTCCCACCGCGACGCTATCTTATAGCCGTCGTTTAGCAGAGTCGGGTGATAAAATTCGAGAACCGATGGAGCTGTTTCGGAGATCATGACGAGATGAGTTTTGGGACGATGACGAAAGCGGCGGTCAGACTGTTGACTAGAAGCAGGCAGAAGACGGCAAACGAGCCAAGATCCTTGGCATTTCTGCCCGTCTCGGACCATTCCGGCGAGATACGGTCGATTATCTCCTCTATGGCGGTGTTGAGTGCTTCCGCGGCGAAAAGGCCAAGCATGACGATTGCCATCATGACGTAATCGGAGAGATCGGCGCCAACCGCGGCAAACAATCCGAATATCGCAAGTCCGGCGATGATCTCATGGCGAAATGCAGTTTCGCGCAGCAACCTCAAGGCACCGTTCAGCGAATAGCCGAACGCTGCCTTGAGGTGCCGGCTGCCGGTCACTTTCTCGACGGGGGACGAGGGGCTGATGGATACTTGCGGCAGTTCCTCAACCTTTTTTGTGACCGGCCTTGCGACCGTTCCGATGGGGGCATAATCGGGAACGGTCATGAGTTTGTGCTCTGCGTTTTCCGGCATGCGCCGAGCACGTCGAGATCCGGGTTGTAGACGGCGGTCTTCACCGCCATGATGCCGAGCGCGGTGTGGAAGAGATTGTCGTGCGAAGCTTCGTCATCCGCCCGTTTCGAGAGGCAGGAAGCATCGACCGAAGCTTTTATTTCGCTTCCCTGCCAAAGCACGAAAGGGACACGCGTCTGCTGCGATGGTGCGATGATGTAAGGCGCCCCATGCAGGTAGAGGCCGTTCTCCCCCAGGGACTCACCGTGGTCCGACATGTAGATCATGGTCGGTGCCACTTTGTCTTCGCGGGCCTTCAGCCTGTCGATCACCGACGCTACGATGTTGTCGGTGTAAAGAATGCTGTTGTCGTAGGCGTTGACGACTGCCTGACGGTCGCAGGTGCCGAGCTCGCCGGTGCGGCATTCCGGGGTGAATCGTGCGAATTCGGGCGTGTATCGTTGGTAGTAGGCAGGGCCGTGGCTGCCGAGCTGATGCAAGACCAGGACGCTATCACCCTTGATGTTGGACAGCCATCCATCGAGCGCAGCAACCATGCCTTCGTCGAGGCACTCATGATCTTTACAGTAACGCGGATCGTTTTCGTCGGAGAAGGAACGGTAGGTGGTCCGGTCGGCGACGGCTTTGCTGCCGGTATTGTTATCCCACCATTCGGTCTTGATGCCGGCATGGCCGAATACATCCAGCAGGTTTTCATTCGCAAGTCCGGCGCGATGGGAGTAGCCGCGCCGTGTCAGGTTGGAAAACATGCATGGAACGGACACCGCGGTCGCGGTGCCGCAGCTTGAGGTCTGCGAGAAGTAGGTGATGTCCCGCTTCCCGAGTTCCGGATTGGTTTCGCGGCCATAACCTCCGAGCGAGAAGTTTTCCGCTCGGGCGGTCTCTCCGGTCACGATGACCAATACGCGAGGCTTGCCCGAGGGAAGGGGGGAAGTCGCTTTTGCATCGGTGCCGAGCGGTTGCGCCACGATATTCTTGTCTGCTTCGCTGGCCAGAGCGAAGGCTACGGCACTGCCGATGGGCAAGAAAGGGTTGAGCGTCAGGATCAGGTCCTTGTGCAGTCGTGTCACGGAGGCGATGCTTCGCGCGCTGCTGACACCGCAGGCGAGTGCCACGAGTATGAGTGGAACGATTGCGGTGAGATTCCACCTTACTTTCGACAGGAAGTTTCGGTGCTCGACGCGCACCCAGCAGACCAGAAGCGCGGGAACCAGGCCGAATATCGTCATGTGCAGCAGATAGGCGGATGTAATCAGATGCCCGGCTTCCGAGGGTGTCGTCTGCGCCGCATTGCGGATCATGTCGACATCGATGATCGTGCCAAAGCGATCCATGAACCACGAGGCCGAAGCGGCGCAGAAGATCATCAGGATCAGAACCGGCTTCAGAAGATATTTGACCGAGACCGCGATGGTGAAGGCGGCAAACAGACAGGTCAGGCCCAATGCAAAGGCGGCCAGCGCCAGGTGATTGTCAAAATAACTATAGGCGCGCGTGAAGAACGTGCGGTTGGTAAAGGCGATCAGATAAATGGCCCCGAGGACGGCAAGAGTGACGCTGCCAATCTGTGGCCTGACGAAGGGTCGGGCAGGGCGGGACATGCTGGTAATAGACAAGGAGGAGGCTCCCGGCAGTTTCTGTTGCCGGCCAGATCGCACCCGATCCTGACAGTCACCTGAATGTCATAAATCTTCTCCGATGTGCCTCGCGTTCAGCCGGCTGTCAGCTTGGGCAAGCACTCTGCCGGCAATCGGAGTAGGAGTTGGCGTCTCGTGAATGCGTTTAGAACCCGTCCCGGCATGATTTATGTTGCCGTTCTCGTGTTGGTGGTCTGCTCGATTCCCCTGATGCATGAGGCGAAACGTATCCATACGCTTCAAAGCTGGCCGACAGATGCCCAGCCGCACCGCGGTTTCCTGGGGTGATCTTTGGTTCCGAATAGCCGATGCGAATTATAAATTTCGCCTGATCGTGATCAGTACGGTCTTCACTCTCTCAGGTCGCTATGGCAGTTTCCCGCGCCACAGGGGACGAAAATGCCATGAAACAAGACATAGCGGTACAGCTCATCAATGTCGGTCGATCGTTCGGAGCGGCGGCGGCTGTCAAAGGTATCTCGATCGATATCGCAAGGGGAGAGGTGGTTTCGCTTGTCGGTCATTCCGGTTGCGGCAAGTCCACACTGTTGCGGATCATTTCCGGTGTGGAAATTGTCGATACCGGCCGGGTTGTCCTTGATGGTCGCGAGGTGGATGGCGGACATTTTGTCGAGCCGGAAATGCGTGGCGTCGGTTTCGTCTTCCAGGATTACGCACTTTTCCCGCATCTCAGTGTTCGCGATAACATCCTTTTCGGCTTGAAACGGCATGCAAAGGCAGATGCTATCATCAATGCAGAGGATGCTATCCGTCGCGTCGGCATCGAGCATCTGCTTGAGCGTTTTCCGCACACGCTATCGGGCGGGGAGCAGCAGCGTGTCGCCCTTGCAAGGGCGCTTGCGCCAAGACCCGGCGTCGTCCTCATGGACGAGCCCTTCTCCAACCTCGATCAGGGGCTTCGCGGGCAGGTGCGGACGGAGACGCTGTCGCTTCTGAAGTCACTCAACACGACCGTCATCATGGTCACCCATGACCCGCAGGAAGCCTTGTCGACCGGGGATCGCGTCGTGCTGATGCGTTCGGGCGAAATCGTTCAGGCCGGATCCGGCTATGATCTCTATGATCGGCCGACAAGCGTCTACGCCGCCGACTTCTTCTGTGTCTCGAACAAGGTTCCGGGCATAGCCAAGGGTGACCGGATCGAGACCGTGATTGGCAGTTTCGCGCGGAACGGCAAGGTTACGGATGGCGCTGCCGCCACAGTCCATATCCGGCCCCAGGCGATTTCCATTTCTGCCGACTGTGGCGACATTACCGCACGCGTCAAGGAACGTGTCTTTCATGGAGACACCGAACATATTCTGCTGACCGTTGATGGTCTGGAAACACCTTTGAAAGCGGTTGCCGCCAATCGTCTGCCGGAAGGAGCCGAGGTTGTGAAGATTTCCATTTCCCCGGAGCGCGTGCTGGCATTTTGATGCTTCCATAGGTTGTTTTTATTGACTGTGGCTTGATAAAGTTTACGTGATAGGGATCTTCGGTTGAATTTTAAACTTGACCAAACAGGTCAAGAACTGCTGCAAGCATGGCGTGTTCATTCCAGCAGGGGGAGTTTCATGAACCCGCACGCTTTCTTCACTTCCGCGCTTCTCGCCGCCTCGACGTTTGTGGCTCCGTCGCTTGCATCGGCTGCCGAGATCAATCTCTATACGACGCGCGAACCCGCCCTTATCGCTCCGCTTCTGGAGGCCTATACCAAGTCGACCGGCACGAAAGTCAACACGGTATTCCTGAAGGATGGATTGGCAGAGCGCGTCGCGTCGGAAGGCGCAAGCTCTCCGGCCGATATCCTGATGGCCGTCGACGCGGGCAACCTTGTTGATCTCGCCGAAAAAGGCGTGACGCAGCCGGTCGATTCCCCTGTGCTGAATGGTGCCATTCCAGCCGAGTTGCGCGATGGCAAGGGACATTGGTTCGGTCTCTCCTACCGTGGGCGCGTTCTTTACGCTGCCAAGGATCTCGACCTCGCTTCCTTCAATTACGAGGATCTGGCTGATCCGAAGTGGAAGGGCAAGGTTTGCATCCGTTCTGGCCAGCATCCCTACAATACCGCACTGTTTGCCGATTACATCGCCCATTACGGGGCCGAGGAAACCGAAAAGTGGCTGACCGGTGTAAAGGACAACCTGGCACGCAAGGCTGCAGGCGGTGACCGTGACGTGGCGAAGGATATTCTCGGCGGCATTTGCGACATCGGCATTGCCAATTCCTACTATGTCGGCCTGATGCAGTCCGGCAAGGGCGGCGAGGAGCAGGTGAAGTGGGCTGAGGCCATCAAGGTCGTATTGCCGACCTTCAAGAATGGCGGCACGCAGGTAAACATCAGCGGTGCAGCCGTTGCCAAGAACTCGCCAAACAAGGCCGACGCCGTGAAGTTCCTGGAATATCTCGTCTCCGACGATGCCCAGAAGATCTTTGCCGAAGCCAATTACGAATATCCGGTCAAGGCAGGTGTTGCCGCCGATCCGATCCTCGCTGCTTTCGGTGAGCTGAAGATCGACAACAAGCCGCTTTCCGAAGTCGTGAGCCACCGCAAGCAGGCAAGCGAACTGGTCGACAAGGTCGGGTTCGACAACTAAGGAATGCGGAAGGCGCTCCGGGAACGGGGCGCCTTCCCTTTGTCGTCCTATGGATATCTCTATGCCTGCCAGCAAATCGGTCGCCGATCCGTCGGGCGTCAGTCATGCTGGCCGTTCCGGCAGAAACTGGCTGGCCGTTTCGGCCATCGCCGCCCTGATCGTTATATTGCCTGTTTCAGGGCTGGCGCTTGAGGCGCTGAAAGGCTCCTCCGGTCTCTGGCTGCATCTATTCTCCAGTATCTTGCCGGTGGCACTGGTCGATACCGTTATCCTGCTTCTCGGAGTAGGCCTCGTCACTGCGGTGCTCGGCACAACCACCGCCTGGCTGGTAACTGCCTATGATTTCCCGGGACGACGCATGCTCGAATGGGCATTGCTGCTGCCGCTTGCCGTGCCGACCTATATCATTGCCTATGCCTATCTCGATATCCTGCATCCGATCGGGTCAGTGCAGGGGGCAATCCGCTGGTTGCTGGGCTATGAAACGCCGCGGCAATTCCGTCTGCCCGACATTCGCTCCATGACGGGTTGCATCCTGCTGCTCGGCTTCGTGCTCTATCCCTATGTCTACATTCCGACGCGGGCGATGTTTCTTACTCAATCGGGTAATCTTGTCGACGCAGCCCGCACGCTCGGCATTTCCCGTCGCGCCGTTTTCTGGCGTGTCGCCTTGCCGCTGGCGCGGCCTGCGGTGGCTGTCGGTATCGCCCTGGCGCTGATGGAGACCTTGAACGATGTCGGCGCTGCCGAGTTCCTCGGCGTTCGAACCATGACCGTATCGATCTACACGACATGGATTACCCGCACCGATCTGCCAGGCGCGTCGCAGATCGCGCTCGCTCTGCTTCTGATCGTGGTCGCACTCGTGGCGTTGGAACGGTGGGCGCGGCGAAAGCAGCGTTATGCCACGGATGCCCGCCGCAGCAGAGGCCTCGTGCCGCTGAAAGTGAACCCATTAAAGGGACTGCTCCTCTTCGCTGCGGGTGCCACTCCCGTGTTGCTTGGTTTCGTCGCGCCTACGCTCTATCTGACCACCGAGGCTTGGAAACGCTATCAGTTTGCCGGTTTCTCACCGCGCCTTCTCAACGAAGCAATCAGCACGCTTACCATCGCGACTTTGGCGACTTTCGCCACCATCTCTCTTGGGCTGGTCGTCGCCTATGCAACGCGGCTGCGGCCCGGAAAGGTCTCTTCCTCGTTTCTTCGACTGTCCACGGTGGGATATGCTGCGCCCGGCACCGTTGTCGCCATCGGTGTGCTGATCGTGCTTGCCGGCCTGGATCGTTTGATCGACCGCACGGCGCTCGACTGGTTCGGAGTCTCGACGGGGCTCTTGTTCATGGGCTCCGGTGCCGCCGTGGTTTATGCGTTGACCGTACGTTTCTTGGCTATCTCCGCCGGAGGCATCGAGGCGGGATTGTCTCGTATCCCGATGTCGTTCGATCACGCATCGCGTACGCTCGGGCAATCGACAGCCGGTACATTCCGGCATGTGCATCTGCCGCTATCCAAGGCCGCGATCGCGGCGGCAGCCCTGCTTGTCTTCGTCGACTGCATCAAGGAACTGCCGGCGACGCTTCTACTGCGCCCGCTCAATGTCGAAACCTTTGCTACTCATCTCTATGGAGAGGCAGCCCGCGGCACCTATGAAGAAGCGTCGATCGCGGCGCTCGCCATCGTCGCCATCAGTGTGTTGCCCGTCATGCTGCTGTCGAGGGTAGGGGCGGCCAGGCGGAATGTTGGTGGCCCGACCGTGTAAAGCGATCGATCCCATCGGCACGCTATCCGAGAGATGCTCCGATCGTTGCCGTATAGACGGCATAGAGCGATCTGGTGGCAGTGATGAACAGGCGGTTGCGCCGTGGGCCGCCGAAGGTGACATTCGCCACAGTTTGGGGGATCAGGATTTTGCCAAGAAGCTTTCCATCGGCCCCAAAGCAGTGCACGCCATCGCCGGCACTGGTCCAGATGTTACCGTAGACATCGACACGGAACCCGTCCGGCAGGCCATTGTCGAGAGTGCAGAATTCCCGGCTATGGGCGAGTTTTCGTCCGTCGACGACATCGAAAGCACGGATATGGCGCGGCCGGCCGGGGTCGTGGCTGGAAGAGGAATCGGCGACATAAAGGATACGCTCGTCGGGCGAGAAGGCGAGGCCGTTCGGCTGGCCAAAATCCGTGACCACCGCATCCATCCCGCCGGTTGCGGGATCGAGACGGTAGACATTGCGTGTCGCCTGTTCCGGCTCGGCGCGAAAGCCCTCGTAATTCGACATGATGCCGTAGGTCGGGTCGGTGAACCATATGCTACCGTCGGAATGGACCACCACGTCGTTGGGCGAATTCAACCGCTTTCCCTGGAAGCTGTCGGCAAGCACCGTGATCGAGCCATCGATCTCGGTTCGGGTAACGCGGCGGGTGCCGTGCTCGCAGGTCACAAGCCGTCCCTGCCGGTCTCTGGTGTTGCCGTTGGAGAAATTGGATGCGCTGCGAAAGACCGAGACGCCGCCGCCTTCGACCCAGCGCAGCATGCGCTCGTTGGGATTGTCGCTCCAGACGAGGCAGCCCTGATCGGCGAACCAGACCGGTCCTTCCGCCCAGCGGCATTCGGAATAAAGCTCGTCCAGCGGCGAGGTCGGGACGATCAGAAACCGGAAGCGGTCGTCATGGATTTCGTAGATGGATGAGGGCTGTGACATGGCATTGTATCCGGTTGAGTTTTATCGACTATCGAAGCGATTGCCGGCCGCCGGCGAGAAGGATGACGGCAATGATGATGAGGCCGGTCAGAATGAGGCGGAAACCGGCGCCGAAGCCGTAGGTGTTCAGCATCGAGACGACGAGGAACATGAAGAGCGAAGCGCCCCAGATACCGGGAATGTTGGAATTGCCGCCGGCCACCGCCGTGCCGCCGATAACGACGACGGCGATGGACATGAGCAGATATTCCGAACCCATGTTGAGCGCGGCCCCTCCGGAAAAGCTCGCCAGCAGGTAGCCGCAGACGGAAGCCAGTACGGCGCAGAGCATGTAGGTAACGAGCCGCGTGCCATCGACGGGAATGCCGGCCATGCGGGCGGCAAACGTGCTCTGGCCGATCGCCGAAATCCATCGGCCGTAGATCGATTTTTCGAGCAGTACCCAGGCGACGATGGATAGGAGAAGGGCGACCAGCGCAACGTTCGGAATGCCGAATATGCCCGATGTGGCAAAGTTTGCCAGCGTTTCCGGTGGTTTGATACGAAGGCCGCGATTGCTCCAGATCGCCACCGACTGGACGATGAAGCTCATCGACAGCGTGGCGATGATGGGCGGTATACGCAGCGCCTTGATCAGCGCGTAGTTGCCGATCCCGATGATAAGTCCAATCCCGATCGAGGCCAGCAACCCGACGGCGATCATGCCGTCCTGCACGTCCATCAGCTTCAGGGCAAGCGTGCCGGAGAGTGTCATTGTCGCAGGAACCGAAAGGTCGATATTACCCGGCCCCAGCGTGATGACGAACATCTGTCCGATACCGACGACAACCGAGAAGGCCGCAAAGGTAAGTGCTGCCTGTGACAGACCGAAGGAACTGGCGCCGCCGGTAAAAAGGACCGTGATGACCCAGACGACTATCGTTGCGGCGAATGACCAGAGCCAGGGTTTCGAGACGAGGAGGCGATTGAGTGTCATTGGCTCTTTTCCCGCTTTTCCAGACGGTTGAGGGCAAGGCGCAGCGCGAGAACGACGATCAGGATCGCACCCTGCGCTCCGATCTGCCAGTCCGGCGAGATGCGCATGAAGGACAGGAAGGATCCGGCAAGCGTCAGGGTCAGTGCGCCGATGACGGCGCCGATCGGTGACACCTTGCCGCCGACGAACTGGCCGCCGCCGAGGATGACGCCGGCGATCGAAAGCAGCGTATAGCGCAACGCGATATTGGCATCGGCGGCGGTCGTGAGGCCGACAAGCGCGATGCCGGCGAGGACGGCAAAGAAGCCTGCCAATGCGTAAGTCGCGGCTCGAAGGCCGAGCACGGACCAGCCGGCGCGCTCGACCGAGCGATCATTGCCGCCGACGCCGCGCATCAGCACGCCGAAGGATGAGCGCATGACGATGTAATGGGTGACCGCGGCAATCAGGATGCTGGCGACGATCGCCATAGGTACGAGCGGAGGCTTCGCGGTCATCAGCCATCTGGCCCAGGTCGGGGCGGTGCCGCCAGGCGAGGGAAGGATCAGCACGGCCAGACCACCCCAGACGAAACTCATGCCCAATGTCACGACGATCGACGGGAGGTCACGCACATAGATGACGACCCCAATCAGCGCATAGGCCGCGATCGCGCCGAGAAAGATCAGAATGCCGAGAACCGGTGAGGATTGCAGGAAAGTGGCAGCGACGCAGGCACAGAAGCTGACAAATGTGCCCATCGAGAGATCGAGGTCGTTGACCGACATGATCAGCATCTGGGCAATGGTGGCAAGCGCGATCGGAACCGCGAGATTGAACAACAGGTTCAGACCCGTATAGCTCATGGCGCGCGGCTGCATGTAGAAGACGGCCGCGAGCAGCAGCACGAGCGAGGCGGCGGGGATGATCAGGCGGACGGTGCCGGATGAAAGCTTCATGCCGCTTCTCCTTCGCTGAAGGAGGCTGCGAGGACATTCTTCTCGGTGATCTCGTCGCCGACAAGTTCGGCCATGATCGCGCCCTCTCGAAAAACATAGACGCGGTCGCAGAGACGGATCTCATCCATCTCGGTCGAATACCAGATGAAAGTGCGCCCGTTGGCTGCCTCCGAGCGGAGGATTTCGTAGACCTCCTGCTTGGTTCCGATATCGACGCCGCGCATCGGGTCATCCATCAGCACGGTGCTGGCCGTCGTCGCCAGCGCCCGGGCGAAAAGAACCTTCTGCTGGTTGCCGCCCGAAAGTGACAGGATGCGGTTGCCGATATCGGGCGTGCGGATCTCGATCCGTTGTTTCCAGCCGGCGCCGAGCGTTTCTTCCCGCGCCCGATCGACCATGCGGTTGGTGGAAAGCTGACCGAGCGAGGCGATCGAAAGGTTTTTCAGGATACTCCACAGCGGGAAGGTGCCGTTAAGGCTGCGATCGCCGGCAACAAAGGCCATTTCGCGCTTTCTCGTCGGCCACCAGTTGCTGTTTCGGTCGAGATAGAGATCGAGCAATGCCTCGGTCTGGCCATGTCCGCCAAGACCGGCAAGACCGATCATCTCGCCGCGATAAGCTTCAAAGGCAAGGCCATGGCCGCGTCGCGGCGGCATGGAAAGGACCGGTTGGCCGGATCTCGCAGTTGCCGCGCGTGAAAACTCCTGTTCGCGCACGACATTGCCCATCGCTTCGACGAGGCTGTGGGTCGAGAATTCCGATGCCCTCCGGTCTGCAACCACGCGGCCATCCTTCATCACCACGATCCGGTCGGAGGTGGAGAGAATTTCGCCCAGAATATGCGAGATCAGCAGGACGGAGCCGCCTTCGCTGACGAATTTGCGGATATAGGCCATCAGCTGCGCCGCAAGTCCGGCGTCAAGCGACGAGGTCGGTTCGTCGAGGATGACGAGCTTCGGTTTCCTGTCTATCCCGGCAAAACTGATGGCGATCTCCACCATCTGCCGCTCGGCGATCGACAGATCGTCGACCGTGCTGTCACAGTCGATCGCATGCCCGGGGAAGATTTCCTTCAACTGAGTTTCAACAAGCGACAGCGCCCGGCTTCGCCATGCCCAGCCTTTCAATTCCGCATGCATGATGCGCGCGTTCTCGCCAACAGTCAGGTTGGGACAGAGCGACAGTTCCTGGAAAACGCAGCGCACGCCGCTGGCACGGGCGGCCGAAATGCCGTGAACCTCGTGGCCGCCATAGGTGAGAGAGCCTTCATGCGGGGTAAGCCCGCCGTTGATGACATTGACGATCGTGGACTTGCCTGCGCCATTATGGCCGACCAGCCCGACACACTCGCCGGAATGGATGACGAGGTCTGCGCCATCAAGCGCTTTGACTGCACCAAACGTCACACGGACGCCACGCGCGGCCACCACCTCTTGTCGCTTAAAGGTTTCGGTCATGCAATCACTGTTTATCTTGGTGTGCTTGACAATGCCGGGGCGCAAGGGCTCGGGCGCCTTTGCGCCCCGGCACGCGGGAGGCGACGCTACTTGGCGTCGATCACCTTCTGAGCATCCTCGAGAGAATACTCGACATTTGCCACGCCGCCCTTCTGGGTGTTCTTCAGGCTCTCTTCCAGGCTTGCCTGGTCGATGCTGAGGAACGGCACGACGAGGTCCTTCTTGACTTCCTTGCCGTCAAGGATCTGCTGCGCCACCCAGAAGGCCAGCGTCGAGACGCCGGGTGCGATCGAGACCGACATGGTCTCATAGCCGTCCTTGTCTTTTTGACTCTTCCACCAGACGAGTTCGTCCTCGCGGTTGCCCATGACGATCGTCGGGGTCGGGCGTTTGGCGGCGGCAAAGGCCTGGGCGGCACCATAACCGTCACCACCCTGGGTAACGACGGCCGCCACTTCCGGCAGGCTCGGCAGGATGCCGGCGACTGCGCGCTGGGCGACGTCCTGCGCCCAGTCGCCGTTGACCGAGCCGACGATCTTGAATTGCGGGTTCTTTTTCACCCCGGCTTCGATACCTGCATGGATCTCGTCATCGACGGACACGCCGGCAAGACCTCGGATCTCGAGAAGATTGCCGCCCTGCGGCAATTTCTTGGCGAGATAGTCGATCTGGCTTTCGCCCATCGCCTTGAAATCCACCGCGATGCGCCAGGCGCAGGGTTCGGTGACGATGCCGTCGAAGGAAACGACCGTAATGCCGGCATCGCAGGCTTCTTTGATCGCGCCGTTCAAGGCAGTCGGCGAGGCGGCATTGATGACGATCGCATCATAACCCTGCAGGATCATGTTCTGGATCTGGGCAGCCTGTTCGGTTGCCTGGTTTTCCGCCGTGGTGAACGGATCTGCGGCTGCAACCACGCCCTTTGAGACCGCCTCCTTGGTGATCTTGTCCCAGCTTGTCAGCATCGCCTGACGCCAGGAATTGCCGGCATAATTGTTTGATAGCGCGATCTTCTTGGATGACGTATCGGCGAGCGCCGGTGTGCACAGGCATGCGAGTGCGACGGATGCCGCCAGCATCGTTCTGATGGTCATGGATTTCCTCCCAAATAGCTCCCTGCATATCGCCCGGGCCGCTCCTCAACGGTGATCCGGAGATAATGATTGCCCTGAGCCCCTTTTGCTCAGTAGATCGAGGATGGAGGAGTTTCTTGACAAAGTACAGGCGTATCCAAGCACGCTTTCTGCGGGGTTTCGCGCAAAATCTGCGGGTTCCCGCAGGACAGGAAGGCAAAGGCGGCGCTTATATGGAGATCGGGACTTGGAGGAGGTCCGCATATGCTTAGTCCAGCGCGAAATTCGCTGTTCGACCGCTATCTCGGGATTTCCCGGCTTCTGGCGGGACAGCTCGATTTCACCTCGATCATCAAGTCGGTGGCCGAGGAGATCAGCCATATCATCCCTCATGATCATATGGATGTCTGTATCAAGATGCTGGATGGCAAATATCATATTGCCTACGAGAGCGGGCTCGATACAGCCTGGAGCCAGCATCCGCCGGCGCTTCTGACGGGAAGCCCGATCCGCACGCTGCTTTCCGGCGAGGTGGATTTTCTGCTTTCAGCCGACGCCTGCACCGATCCGCGCTTTCATTTCGAGGGTGCATTTTCAAGCCCGATCATCGAGCTCTCCCTTCGCAGCCGGCTGCATGTGCCTCTGAGAGTGCAGGGTGATGTGATTGGCGCGCTGAGCTGTTCAAGCCAGCAACGTGACTGTTACACTCAGGAGGATGTCGAGAACGCCCGCGCCGTGGCCGATCTTCTTGCGCCTTATTTTTTTGCTCTGCGGGCTGCAGAGCAGGCGAAGCGCTCCGCGGTCATTGAGACGGAAGCACGCGCCCGGGAGGAGGGGTTGCGCTTCGGGGCGCTGAAATTGACGGAAGCGCTGGAAGCAGAACGCCAGCGCATCGGCATGGATCTGCATGATCAGACACTCGCCGACCTGACGCGGTTGACGCGTCGCATGGAGCGGCTGACCCATGTGCCCTCGGTGTCGGGTGATGCGCTGGAGCCGCTGTGTCGGGCAATGCAGCAATGCATGCACGACCTTCGCCAGATTATAGAGGAGGCCAAGCCGACCGTCTTGCAGCTTTTCGGTGTTGCGGAAGCGATAGAGAACCATCTGGAAAGGTCGGTGCGTGAAAGCGGTCAGCCGTTAGGGTGGAGGATGATCGACGAGAGCGGCGACAGCCTTCGTGACCTCAACCCAACTGTCGCCGTGGCGCTGTTCCGCATCGTTCAGGAAGCGGTCAACAACGCCATTCGCCATGCGCATTCGGACAACATCATGGTCCGCATTGCCAAACATGGTCAATCGCTGTGTATCGATGTGGAAGATGACGGCCGCGGCCTGGCGGAAATCAGGGAAATGGCAGGGCACGGTATCGACAATATGAAGACCCGCGCCCGATTGATAGCGGCAAGGTTTGAGATCGGTCGCAATCCGACTTGCCGAGGCGAGGGAGGTGGAACACGCGTGCGGCTGACCCTTTCGGCCGATCATCCTTTAATGGCCGAGGTCTGATGATGAAGGTTCTGATTGTCGAGGACGATGCGCTTCACCGCGCTTTTCTTGCCGAGGCTGTTCGTGCGGCACTGCCCGAATGCGGTCAGGTGATCGAGGCGGAAAATGGCCTGAAGGGTGAAGCGCAGGCGCGGATCGCGCAGACCGAGCATATCGTCATGGACCTGCAGATGAACGAGCGCAACGGGATCGAGGCGGCACGGACGATCTGGCGCGAGCGACCGGATACAAAAATCCTCTTCTGGTCCAACTATTCCGACGAAGCCTATGTTCGTGGTGTGGCGCGGATCGTGCCGGAAGGCGCGACATATGGCTATGTTCTGAAGTCGGCTTCCGAGGAGCGGCTGAAGCTGGCGCTGCGTAGCGTCTTCGTCGAATCCCAGTGCGTAATCGATCGAGAGGTGCGCGGTGTCCAGCAGAAGAGCCTGGGCACGTCCCTGGGTCTCAGTGATGTCGAATACGAAATTCTCGTCGACGTGGCGCTGGGCCTGACCGACAAGGCGATCGCTCAACGAAAACATCTGTCTCTTCGCAGCGTACAAAATCGCCTGCAACAGCTTTATGAAAAGCTCGACGTTTATGAAACGCCGGGGCAGGTGAATGTGGGTTGGTTCAATCTTCGCACAAGAGCAGTTTCGGTCGCTCTTTCACGCAAGGTTTTGAACGCGAGCGCCATCGAACGTGCCGAAAGGGATCTCAGGCAATCTGCGGGCTTGTAGGGCGAATGTGACGTTGAACGATTGTGGTTGCTGTTCCGCACTGCCGCCGGTCTGGCTGAGGGGTAAAATCGGAAATCGGCGCCGATGTTGGGCTGTAATCGGAATAATCCTTTTAAAAACAGTTGCTTGTCAGTTTTTTGCAGATTTATGAAA
>DLSX01000187.1:3470-3861 GCA_002500765.1 Neorhizobium sp. UBA7851 | reverse complement strand
CCCCGCTTGCCCGCATCCCGGCCTTGCTCGATCTGGCCCGCCCGGACCCTGAACCGGCCGGCTTGCGTCGGTCCCTTTCGACCGCACCGAAGGACGGGCCGGCCAAGGGGGCCGAAACCGCCTCGGCAGATAACGAAAGGAAGCCATCATGACAAAGCCAGCAACCCAGTCCCGGCAACCCTCCAATCAGGCCTCACGCCCATCCGCCCGCGTCCTCCAGCTCCGCAAGGGCGCCACCGTCGAGATGGTCCGCCAGACGTGCCCCGATGAAGCCCAGGCGTTGAAGATCGCGGAGAGTTTTGGAGCCGCCATTATCGATAGCGACGGTATCCGTGACATGCACGAGCGCCTGATCGTCGAGACTGCCACCGGCCTCTCTGACGGCCTCGGG
>DLSX01000187.1:0-3444 GCA_002500765.1 Neorhizobium sp. UBA7851 | reverse complement strand
CGACGGCATCCGCGACATGCACGAGCGCCTGATCATAGAGACGGCCACCGATCTCTCGGATGGCCTCGGGGAACGGGCGATGCAGATCCACCTCCAGCGGATCGTCGGCGCCTATGTCGGCTCGGCCCATGGTGCCGGCCAGTTCTACTCGCGCGCCGTCAGCGAAGCACGCGATGCCACCGCCAAGGGTGCTGCTGAAGCCCGTGACGAGGATCTCGACGGCCCGGTCGGCTATGACAGCACCGCCCAGCGCAAGCGCGAATTCGCCGCCGACATGGGCATTCAGGCTCATGCGCTCAGGATGGCAGCCGAAGGCGCCGTCTCAGCTTACGAGCAGATCGTTGGCGAAGTCTGGAAGCCCTTCGACCGTCCAGTCGAGAACCCCGGCCAGACGCTCGACCGCAAAGCGGCCGCGGCCCAGATGTCGGCGTTCGACTGATAAGTGGCGTCGAGGCGGGGCATCAGCTCCGCCTTCGGTCGAGTGACGTTCATACGGCGCGCCGACATACCGGCGCGCTGGGTGTTCTTAGATGGGGGCGAGCCGGCTTTAGTCGGGGTTCGTCCCATTGCTGATAAACGGGCTTGGAAATTCCGTATCGTCCGGCAGATCGGCAATTTTTTTCATCACGTCGCGGAGCCGGTCGATATTGAAGGCATTGTCGGCGAACCAGAGTTCGATGACGGTTGGGTCGAGACTATCGACCATGGCAGAGGTCGGAACGGCGCAGCCGGAGGCTCGTATAGTGCGGATATTGTCCTGATATCGCCGGATACGCTCCTCCATCGGAAGCTCCGGGCCATGTCTCAGAAGCTTTTCCTTGGGCCAATCTGGCATGTTCGCGTTCCCACTTCCCTTTTTTGGGGCTCAACGGTCGGCTCTCGCACCGCCGATCAATCTCTTTCCGCACACCTATCTCACTTCGTTCTCGCGGAGATTGCAAGAGTGGTATGAGGCGCTGCTCGCGACCTCGTCCCGGCTTCGGTCCTGCAGGAGCCGGAAGCAGGCCGCAACGGCTGCGCCGTCCTCCACATGCGTTCCGGCCGTTCCGGTGCGCCTACTCCCTGACCGCTCCTGCCATCGGCCCTCCGTGACGAGGTCGCGATCGATGCGGCCTCCCGTAAACGGAGATTTGGACAATGAGTAGGAAGACAGACACCGCCCGCATCGACGTCTATGCTCGTATCACCGACCGGATCGTCGCCGATCTGGAAAACGGCGTGCGTCCTTGGGTCAAGCCATGGAGCGCACGCAATATGACCGGCCGGGTGAGCCGGCCGCTTCGGCACAACGGACAGGCCTATACGGGGCTGAACGTGCTTCTCCTATGGTCGGAAAGCGTCGCCTGCGGCTTCTCCTCGGCGACCTGGATGACTTTGCGTCAGGCTAATGAACTTGGCGCCCATGTCCGCAAGGGTGAAAGCGGCGCCACTGTCGTCTATGCGAGCCGCTTTACGAAGACTGAAATCGACGGCGGTGGTGGGGAAATCGAGCGCGATATCCCGTTTCTGAAGGCGTACACCGTCTTCAACTGCGATCAAATTGAAGGATTGCCCGATCATTACTACCGCGCTCCCGAGGTGATCGCCAAACCGCTCGAGCGTATCGAGCATGCAGATCGCTTCTTCGACAACACCGGTGCAATTGTCCGCTATGGCGGCAATCAGGCCTATTACTCGCCGCCGACTGACCACATTCAGCTACCAGAGCCTGCGCGATTCCGCGACGCGGCGTCCCTGATTTCCGTTCGTGCGCATGAAACGCTGCACTGGACCTCACCGGCTCATCGACTGAACAGGGATTTGTCCCGTTATCACAAAAATCGTCGCGAGCGAGCCTTCGAAGAGGTGATCGTCGAGATCGGCGCGGCGATGCTTTGCGCCGATCTCGGGATCGTCCCGGAACTGGAGCCGCGGCCGGACCACGCGGCCTATATCCAGACCTGGGCCGCAATCCTCGGGTCCGACAAGCGCGCCATCTTCCAGGCTGCCGCCCATGCGCAACGCGCCGTCGCCTATCTTCACGATCTCCAGCCGCAGGCGGCTTCGAATCAGGAGGCGGCTTAATGTTGTTCGAACCCGCACTTGCCGACCACGCTGAAACCTCGACAATCCGGCTCAGGGCGTTGTCGCTCGGGGCCGGAGTCCAATCCACCACGATGGCGCTGATGGCGGCCCATGGCGAGATTGGGCCAATGCCCGATTGTGCGATCTTTGCCGATACTGGCTGGGAGCCCAGCGCCGTCTATGATCATCTGAACTGGTTGATGTCGCCAAGCGTCCTGCCGTTTCCCGTCCATATCGTCTCGGCCGGCAATATCCGCGAACAGCTGCTGCAGGCAGGCCAGGGCGATCGATGGGCGTCGATCCCGGCCTTCGCCAGGACCGTCACGCCAGCGGGTGCGCAAGTGCCGGTCTTCGACGAGGATGAGGATGGCAGCCTGGTCGAGATCGCCTCGCGGCGGACCAGCACCGAGACCGTATCCGTTGGGATGATCCGGCGGCAATGCACCACGGATTTCAAGATCGTTCCGATCCGGCGAAAGGTTCGCGAGCTCGCCGGCCTGACGCGGAAGCGATCGCCGCCTTATCCCGTGGCCGAGGCTTGGATCGGGATTTCGACCGACGAGATCGTCCGCGCTAAACCGAGCTTCGAAGCCTGGCAAATCAAGCGGTTTCCGATGATCGAAAAGCGCACGAGCCGCCAGGATTGCCTTGCTTGGCTGCAGCGCCATGATTGCCCGATCCCCCCGAAGTCAGCCTGTATCGGCTGCCCGTTTCACAACAACAGGCGCTGGCGGCACATGCGGGAAAGCGATCGGCCATCCTGGGAAGATGCCGTAGAAGTCGATCGGGCGCTCCGCCACGGACTGCGAGGCATTCGCGGCGAGGTCTTCTTGCACCGGTCATGCGTCCCGCTCGACGAAGCCGATCTCTCCACTGCCGCCGACCACGGCCAGCTCGACCTATGGCCTAACGAATGCGAGGGCATGTGCGGTGTCTAGCCGACAGGTCGAGTAGCCTCAGCCGACCGGAGCGGGAGGGACCTACCGGCCGGCGTGATCGCGACAGCGTGGTCGTGCCCGGAGAAGTGGTGGCCTGCGAAGCCATGCCGAACATACAGCGTGGCCAAGCGAGCGGGTGGGGGCGCAGGATCATAGCCTTGCATGCGTCATGTCGGTTGCCGGTCTTCCGATAACCGTACGCCGTGACCTGCCTATCCAGAGCGGGGGACCACACCCACGCAGACCTCGATGGGACTGGTGTGACCGAAGGACGCCTTCGTCTCGATCGCCTGGACCGCAACGGCCGTCCGCAACTTTCTTCCCCTGCGAACAGGTTCGCATTCCTCGCGCGACAAGAAAGCCGCTCCCGGCCGCCCTCCACTGACGTTTCGGCCCAAGGGTGCGGCGTCGATCGCCATCGGTCTTGACACCGCCATCGAGG
>DLSX01000210.1 GCA_002500765.1 Neorhizobium sp. UBA7851 | reverse complement strand
GTGACGCCGACGGCGGCGCTGTCGATCGCCGCGTGCATGCCGGCTTCGGCGGCCTTTGCGGCACGGCGCTGATAGGCGATTTCGGCGGGTGACTTGATGAGCCGCATCTGCGGCGTCATGAGGCTTTCGTCCTGCCAGACGATGCCGGGCAGGGCCGATTTCAGGTATTCGTAGCGTCCGGCAGAGAGCGGCCATGCGGAAAGTTCGATGCCGAGCTTGGCAGATTTGCCGATACGGCTTTCGATGGCGGATGCGGCAACGGCCATGCGGTCGTCGCTGTCGCTCCACATCACCCGGTCGGAGAAGACGCAGGTGCTGTCGAGATAATATTCCTCGACGTCACGGCAGAACAGGGTCGGCTCGCCCTCGGCCGGAATGATGGCGAATTGCAGCGTGCCATAGGCGCGGGTGAAATAACCGGTGAGCCAGGTCACGGTTTCCGGCAGGAAGGCGACGAGACCGTCGAGTTGTTTCTTTTTCAGCTCGGCCTGGACGCGGGAAAGGCGGGACAGGAATTCGGCGCGTTCGAACCAGTAGGCAGGCGTAACCATCGTTCTTCCTCGATCGGGATATTGTTCTGGAAATCAGGCGTTCTGGACCAGTTCCGCAAAGCGGGTCAGCATGGTTTTCGCCTCGGCGGCTTCGTGGGCCTGCGCCTTAAGGTCGTCGATATCGGCGCCGTCGAGCGTCATCCGTTCGCGGTTTTCCTCGAACCAGATGACGGCCTGCGCCCTGGTGACTTCCGGATGGCCCTGGATGCCCCAGATATCCTCGTCCTTGTAGCGCCAGATGTGATTGGGGCAATCGTCGGAATAGGCAAGGATGGTCATGTCCGGATGTTCGGCCTTCACCTCGTCATTGTGCCAGACGAACATGTAGGCGCTGTCGACCAGATCACGGCAGAGCTTGTCGGTGCGGGCGGCCTCGGTCAGCGGCAGGTCCTTGTAGGCGATCTCGCAGGACGTGCGGCGAAACACCTGGTCGCGGCCGCAGAGTGCGGATGCGAGGATCTGGCTGCCGAAGCAGATGCCGAGCATGGGGATTTCGAGTTCTGCCGCTTCGCGGATCAGATCGTGTTCGCGCAGGATGAAGGGCACGTCCTCATAGGCGCCATGCGGGCTGCCGGAAAGGAATATGCCGTCATATCCCTTCAGCGTCTCGGGGAACTGGCCGTCATAAGCCCAGTAACGATCGACCTTCAGGCCCCAGGCTTCGAAGCGGTCGTCGAGCTTTGCGATGGACTGAAACTTGCGGCCATTGCCGAGATAAAGAAGGCGTTTGCCCATGTTATTCCCCATTTTCAAATTCAGAACACCAGTGGTATACCAACGGTGTGCACGGTGCAATCGGGAAATCGTGGCAATCATCCGGCGCCGTGTTATGGGTCTGACCGGACGGCGATTAGGGGCCACACGGCCAAATGAGGGGACGAAATGCGCATCGATCTGAACTCCGATCTCGGCGAAGGTTTTGGGCCCTGGACGATGGGCGATGATGCGGCGATGCTCGATATCGTCAGCACCGCCAACATCGCCTGCGGTTTCCATGCCGGTGATCCTGATATAATGCGGACCACCGTGCGGCTGGCGAAGCAACGCGGCGTCGCGATCGGCGCGCATCCCGGCTATATGGACCTGATCGGGTTCGGCCGCCGGCGTCTGCCGGGATTGAGTTTTTCCGAAGTGGAATCGCTGGTCGCCTATCAGGTTGGGGCGCTTGCCGCGGTGGCAAGCCTCGAAAACCATCCGATGACGCATGTGAAAACCCATGGAGCGCTCGGCAATGTCTGTGCCGATGACGATGAGATGGCGCTTGCCGTCGGTCGCGCCATCAAGGCCGTCGATCCAAAACTTGCCTTCATGGTGATGCCGGGAACGGCGACCGCACGGGCTGCGGAAACGCTCGGCCTGACGCCGATCAACGAGATCTATGCCGACCGGACCTATGCGGACACATTCAACCTTTCGCCGCGCTCCGAGCCGGGCTCCGTGATCCATGACCCGGAACTGCTGGTGAAGAGGGTGATCGGGATGGTATCGGAAGGGTGCCTGACTTCGACATCCGGCAAGCGGCTGGACGTGCCGATCGGGTCGGTCTGCGTGCATGGGGATACGCCCGGCGCGGTGATCATGGCAAGGCAGTTGCGCGAGGCGCTTGAAAAAGCCGGATGGACGATTGGGTCGGCGGTTCATGCTGAGGGGTGATTGAGGAGGAGGGGCCGGCGCGCAGCCCCTTTGTTGGGTGCTGCAGGGCGAACACTTATCCGCCGTCATGCTGGTCCTCGGGTTTAACCCGAGGATGTCCCGAGCATCTGCTGCCATTCCGACCAATTGCAACATGGCGGTCTCAGCACTGTGGTTAGATCCTCCAAACAAGGCCGAGGATGACGGCGTTGTTTGGAGGACGGGTGCCTCAAGTCGCCGAAGGCGATCAGCCCCTGCTCGTCTTGAGACCGGCAATCACCGCTGCAAGACGTTCTTCGGCGTGGATTGCCTGTTCCTCGGCAAGGTCCGCCGAAATCGTCCGGAACAGGAATTGCTGGCCGGCCGGCAATTGCGCCAGACGGGTGAGATCGAATGAGGCGACGGTGGCGATCTTGGGATACCCGCCGGTCGTCTGGCCGTCGGCGGTGAGTACGATCGGCTTGCCTGATCCCGGTATCTGGATGGAGCCGACGACGGTGGCATCCGAGACGATGTCGTGGCCCCTGAATGCCTGAAGTGCGGGGCCATCGAGAACCATCGCCATGCGGTCGCGGGCGGTGGTGGTGCGATAGGGCTGGCGCAGGAAGGTTTTCCAGGCGTTCTCGTCGAAATAGTCGTCCTGCGGGCCGGGGATGACGGCGATCGGGCCGTGGCCGCGCAAGTAAGGCGTGCCGAGTGTGCGGGGGATTAGTTTGCCGGTCTCGCCAAGCGGCAGAATATCGCCGGGGCTAAGCGCCTTGCCGTTCAGGCCGCCAACGGCGGTTCTCAAATGCGTGGAACGGCTGCCGAGCGTTTTCGGGATTGCGATGCCGCCGGATATGGCGAGGTAACCCCAGACGGCGCCGCGCAAGGCGCCGACCCTCAGCGTTTCGCCGGCTTTGAGGAGGTGGCTTTCCCATGTCGGCACCGGCTTTCCGGCATTCTCGCCCTTGCCGACAATTTCGACCTGGCAGCTTCCGCCGGTGACGGCGATGAGAGTGTCGCGATCCGCCGTGAAGGTGCCGCCGGTGAGGGCGAATTCGATGGCGGCGGCATCGGGGTCGTTGCCGACAAGCGCATTGGCGATGGCATGGGCATCGCGATCCATTGCGCCGGAGGTGGAGACACCACGGGCGCGAAAACCGTAACGGCCGTTATCCTGCACCGACATCGAAGGGCCGCTGCGCAAGATGGTGAGGAGCGCTGTCATCGGGCGATCTCCTTCGGTTCGGCGGTGCCCGCTGCTACCTGTGCATCAAGGTCTCGCGCTTCGTCGATACCGATCGAGCGGAAGGTGATGCGGTCGCCGGCTTTCAGGAGAAAGGGTTCTGTGCGGGCGGGATCGAAGAGCTTGAAGGGGGTGCGGCCAAGAAAGCCCCAGCCGCTCGGGCC
>DLSX01000206.1 GCA_002500765.1 Neorhizobium sp. UBA7851 | reverse complement strand
GTCACGATCGGAGCGATCGGCGTCGGCGGCGCGCCGGGCGGCCAGTTCGACGAGGCCTGCGCCGCCGCTGCCCTGAACAAGGTGCAGGATGAGCTCAAGTAAGTATCCTTTTTCGAGCCCTCCCGCGCTTTCCTGAAGCGCGGGAGGGCTCTCTTTGTGTTTTGACGTAATTCCGGACGCAAACCGGTTTCCGCTTTTGCACGATTAATGGTGGCAATCCCGGTCTCGATCATGCCGGTAGCCGGTGCATCGGTCCTGGATGACTGTGCCTGTCAGGCATCCTCTCCCGCCTTCCGATGCGACATTACCGGACGGAAGAACCCTGCCGGATGACAGAGAGTAAAAAATCTCGTCCCCTTGGCCTGCCCGCAGAATGAAATGGCGATTGGCCCTGCTTGCGCCTTCTCCACGGTTTTTTCCTTTTTTGGAAAACATCCGGGTTGCTTTCGCATGATGCGCTGACTAAATGTAATAACATTACGTTTTAGGGCCGCGCTCCAGTCGGTTGCCAAGCCACAATCGAAAGGCGAACCGTGTCCAATGCGTGCCTCCAAGTCAGCGACCTGCCGTTTCGCGGTGATTGCCATATCGCCGTGTTGCAGTCCGGTGATCTCATCATCAGAGCTTTCTCGCCTACCTTCGCCGGAGAAAAGGCGATCGAGCAATCCACCTGCTCGTCAAGGGCATGGCCGGCTTGTTGCGGGTGATGGGTGGAAGCCCACCATACGTCCCGGTCGCTGATCGCGGCTGAAGCGCTGCATCCGAGCGGCCAAAGTTTACCTATCAATGTTATGTAATATCATTAAGGAGAGATGGATATGAAACGATGGATTTTGGGCGTTTCCGCCCTGGCAATTTCGGCGGGCATCGCCGGGCCTGCGGCATTCGCCGATGACGAGGAGGATGTCACGCTCTATCGAGTCTTCGTCGGTGATCACGCGGACGCCAAGGTAACGGCCTTCGACCTCGACAAGCCGGAAAATCGCTGGAACTTCGAGACGACCGGCCAAAGCAAGCTCTATAGCGTCAATGACGGCGCGGCGATTGTCGCGGTTGAAAGTAATAATGATACGGTTCGCTTCATTAATAGCGGTATCTCGCTCCAGTCACATGGCGAGCATTCAGACATTGAAATCACGGATCCATCTGCGGTGGAAAAGCCGCTCACCGGCCCGCGCCCTTTTCACGTCATCGACCATGATGGCAAATTGGCGATCAATTTCGACAAGGGCGGCTATGCCGAAATCGTCGATGTGCACGAGCTTTCCCATGGCAAGGTGGAAACCAGCCGCCTGACGCAGGCGCGCGCGCATCATGGTTTTGTCGCGCCTATCGGCCGCAACTGGGTGACAACGGTCGCTTCGGATGCTCCGGTCGCAGGCGATAGCGCTCCGACGCGTGTTGGCCTGCAGGCCGTGACGGTGGACGGCACGCCTGTCGGTGACGTGGCGACATGCACGGGCATTCACGGCGAAGCGTTTTCAGGCGCCTATCTCGCGGCAGGCTGCAAGGAAGGCATTCTTACGGTTACTGCCGGCAAGGAGGGCGTGGTCACGAAATTGCTGGCCTATCCCGCAGACCTGCCGACCGGCCAGACCACGGGTACCTTGCTGGGGGCCAAAAGCATGCAGGCCTTCCTTGGCAATTACGGTGCGAAGGGGCTGGTTGTCGTCGATCCGGTCGATGCGCCGAATGTTCAGTATATCGAACTGCCGTTCCGCCGCATCGACTTCGTGCTCGATCCGGCCAATGCCCGCTTCGGTTACGTGTTGACGGAAGACGGTTCGCTGCATCAGGTCGATATGCTCGACGGCACGCTTTCCAAAAGCGCCAAGGTGACCGAACCCTATTCCATGGACGGTCATTGGAACGACCCGCGTCCGCGCATCGCCATGGCCGGTGACGAAGTGGTCATGAGTGATCCGAATGCCGGTGTCGTTCGCCGGATTTCCAAGGATGAGCTGACGCAGGCAGGCGCGATCGCAGTCGGCGGCAAGCCTTATAACATCGCCGTCGCCGGTGGCAGCGGCAAGGTTCACGACCATGCACACGGCCACGGCGATCCCCAGATCTACAAGGGATATTTCGAGGATAGCCAGGTGAAGGATCGTCCGCTGTCCGACTATGCCGGCGACTGGAAGTCGGTCTATCCATACCTGCAGGACGGTACGCTCGATCCTGTCTGGGAACACAAGGCCAAGGCCGGCACGATGAGTGTCGAGGAATATCGGGCGGAGTATGAAGCCGGCTACAGGACGAATGTCGGGCGCATCACCATTAAAGGCGGTGTCGTGAGTTTTTACGAAAACGGCAAAGTTCTCAAGGCAAACTATGCCTATGATGGCAAGGAAATCCTGACCTATAAAAAGGGCAATCGTGGCGTTCGGTTTGTCTTCAAAAAAGTCGCGGGCGACGCGACTGCGCCGCAGTTCATTCAGTTCAGCGACCACAGGATCGCCCCTGAAAAGACCGATCACTATCACATCTATTGGGGCAATGACCGCGCCGCACTTCTGGCGGAAGTGACCAATTGGCCGACCTACTATCCGTCCTCGATGACGCCAGAACAGATCGTCAGCGAGATGAAGGCTCACTAGATCCCATGGATAAAAGCGTCCGGCCGATCGGCCGGACGCAATCGCGCCTTATCTCATCCAAGCTGCAGGCCCTGAGACGGAGCGTCTGCGGTCGTATCTCTTACGACAAGCTTCGTATCGAGCGCGTAGCGGACGTCTGCGACGTTGCGCGAACGGAGAATGTCCAGAAGCATGGATATCGCGATACGTCCGACATCGACGGAATGGTTCGACACGGAGGTCAGGGCGGGAAACGTCACTGCTCCCAGCACGTCGTCGCAGCCGATAATGCTGAAATCCCGAGGTACCACGATATGTCTTTCCGCAAGCCCCGTGAGGATGCCTTGGGCCGTCAGGTCGTCGAAGGCCACGACGGCGCTGGCTCCGGTCTGCAGAACGGCATCGACGGCTTCCCGGCCAGCCTGATATGTTGGGGAGGGTGTCGGGATGATCGACAGTTCCATGCCGCGCGCCGTGGCGCCTGCCCGGATCGCCGAGCGCCGCTGCTTGTTGGACCATGAGGCGGCAGGACCGCTCACATAGGCGATTTTTCGATGTCCCAGGTTGGCAAGGTGTTCCACCGCCTGCCGCACACCTGCGCTGCTGTCGATCAGCACCCGCGGGATACCTTCAATGTCGCGATTGATCAGGACCAGAGGCAATTGTGTTGCATGGGCGCGGATACGCTCATCGGACAGCCGGGAGGATGCCAGTACAAGGCCTTCGACCTGTCCGGCAAAGCGTCCTACCAGCTTGTCTTCCTGCTTGGGATTTTCCGCCGTATTGCCCAGAAAGATGCAGAAATCGGACCTGTCAGCCTCGGTCTGGGCTGCCTGGATGAGTGGCGGAAAAAACGGATTAGCGATATCGGGAACGATGAGGCCGATATTGCCATGCCGTCCAGTGCTGAGCGCACGGGCCGTGTGGTTGGGCACGTAACCGAGTGTTTCGGCAGCCCGTAGGATGCGTTCGACAGTTTCGGGAGACAGCATGTCGGGGCGCGTGAAGGCGCGCGACACGCTTGAGCGCGCCACGCCTGCGGCATCCGCCACCTGACTGATTGTGACGCCCTTGGTTCGTTTGATCATCGTCTCTGGAAACTCGCCCGTCTGTGGTTCCGCTTACCATGGAGGTCGCGGTCTCCACAATCTCAAGCTCCGACACTCTGCCATCCATCCACTTGACATGCAACCGGTTGCATGGAAATCTCCAGCCAACGATAACAAAGGGAACGACAAGCGGAACCGCCGCCAGAAATGGCGTTACGGTGGCGGAGTTCCCATGCTTGCAGACTGGAGATCGCCTTGAGCCTTGCCGTCGTCCTTCGCGCTGAGCCCAAAACCCGCCGGAGCTTTGATCGCCTTTCGGTCGAGAGTTTCGCCAACCGGGCCGAAATGGGCGCTGCGGCGGCTGTGGATGTTGCGGCGGCTCTCAAGGAACGGTTGGCGAAGCAGGCTGGTGTGCGGATGATCTTTGCCGCCGCGCCCAGCCAGGCGGATATGCTTGAGGTGCTTTCTGCCATTCCCGGCATTGACTGGGGCCGGGTAACCGCATTCCACATGGATGAGTATATCGGGCTTGATCCCGCTTCCTCCGAGCGTTTTGCCAATTGGCTCGACGCTCATATTTTCCGTCGGCTGCCGTTTGCGGCCGTGCACCGCATTACTCCAGAGCCGGATGCGGAGGTTGAGGTTCGCCACTATGCCGAACAGCTCAACGAAGCGCCGATTGATTTCGTCTGCCTCGGTATCGGTGTGAATGGTCACATCGCCTTCAACGATCCGCCGGTGGCCGATTTCAACGACCCGCTCGACGTCAAGATCGTCGAACTGGATGAGATTTGCAGGCAGCAGCAGGTCGATGACGATTGCTTTCCGGATATCACGTCCGTGCCGCACCATGCCATCACGCTTACCGTGCCGCGGCTGATGCGCGCCGACCGACTGTTTTGTATCGTTCCGGGCGCAATCAAGCGGGATGCGGTTCAAAAGACGATGCATGGTCCGTTGACCGCCGAATGCCCGGCCAGCATCCTGCGCAGCCATCCGGCCTGCACGCTTTATATCGAAAAGGAATCAGACCCCGATGCCTGATGCCATGATGGATACGGATGCGCTTTGCGAAGGTTATTTCCACGCCACCCAGGCTCTTATGCGTCGGGTTCTGGACGAGGAAAAAGAGCCGCTGGATCAGGCGGCTTCCAGGCTTGCCGCGCAGATTTCGGCAAACAGGCTGGTGCATATCTATGGGCCCGGCGGACACTCCAATCTCGCCGCGCAGGAAGTGTTCTTCCGTGCCGGCGGGCTGATGCATATCAGCGCCATACTGGACGAAGGCACGCTGCTTTCGAACGGGGCGCTGCGTTCCATGGCGATTGAGCGAACGCCGGGTTACGGCAAGGTGGTCATCGCCAACCAGCGGCTCGGCGGAGAAGATCTGCTGATCCTCGTCAACGCCTATGGCATCAACGCCGCGTTGATCGATGCAGCATTGGAGGCGCGACAGCGGGGCGCGTTTCTGATTGGCGTCAGTTCACGCCGGCATGCGGAAAATACATCGCCCGATCATCCTGCCCGCCACCCGACGAGGCAGAACCTGCATGACGTCGTCGATATTGCAATTGACTGCAAGGTGCCGATCGGTGACGCCGTCGTCAGCGTGCCGGGCATGGCTGAGAATATCGCGGCGATCTCGACTTTCGCCAACGCTTTCTCGCTGAATTGCCTGGTGATCCGCACGGTCGCCAAGCTGGTTGAGCGCGGCATTACCCCGCCGGTCTGGCGCAGCGGCAATGCGCCGGGTGGAGACGAGGCGAACGGGAGGTTCATTGCCGACTTCCAGGGACGGGTGAAGGCGCTCTGATGGAAACTGTCCTCGGTATCGATCCTCGCACGGGCAAGGGTATGGCGATCGAAATCGCCGAGGGCATCATTGCCGCCATCCGCCCGACCGAGAATGCCGCCGCGAGCTATGTTTCGGCGGGTCTGATCGATCTTCAGATCAATGGGTTTCGTGGCCTTGATCTCAATGCGGGCGAACTTTCTGCGGATACGCTGCTTTCGCTTTGCGAGGAACTGCTGAGCGTTGGAGTAACGACCTGGTTGCCGACGATCATCACCGCTTCCGAGACTTCCATTCTTCAGGCCCTGGGCGCGATTGCCAAAGGCCGGGCCGGACATCGGATGATCGCGGAAATGGTAGCGGGCGTGCATGTGGAAGGGCCGTCGATCTCCGACAGGGATGGTCCGCGCGGTGCTCATCCGCTTGCCCATGTGCGTGCGCCTTCGATCGCCGAATTCGAACGCTGGCAGAAGGCTTGCGGAGATCTGGTCAGGATGGTGACGCTGGCGCCGGAACATGTCGGCAGCCTCGATTACATCCGGGCGCTTGCCGCGCAAGGCGTGCTCGTGGCTCTCGGCCACACGGCCGCGACGCCGGAGGAAATCCATGCGGCGGCCGACGCCGGTGCCTCTCTATCCACCCATCTCGGCAATGGTGCTGCGGCCATGTTGCCGCGCCATCCGAATTTCATCTGGGCGCAGCTTGCCGATGATCGGCTGACCGCAAGCTTTATCGCCGACGGCTGGCATCTGCCGGCCGATGCTTTCAAGGCCATGCTGCGTGCCAAGAACATGGAGCGCGCCGTTCTGGTTTCCGACATGGTGGCTCTGGCCGGCATGCCGCCGGGACTATACGAAGAAGCGATCGGTGGCCATGTCGAGGTTTCGCAAGAAGGCAGGATCAGCGTTGCCGGCACGCCTTATCTGGCGGGCGCCAGCCTGCCGCTTTCCGCCAACGTGGCGATTGCCGCAGAGATGGCAGGCATTTCTCTTGCCGACGCCTTGAGACTGGCAACGCAAAATCCCGGTCGTTTCCTTGGCGGGCGGGGCAGGCTGGAGGTGGGCGCAAGGGCCGATCTCATTCGCTTTGACTGGTCGCAAGGAGCACGCGAAATCGCGGTGCGCGAGACCTGGGTACATGGCGAAAAGGTCTTCAGCCGATGATCAAAGCCGGTGCCGCCGTAATCGATATCACGCCGCCACCGGGTCTTGCCATGTCGGGCTTCGCCGCCCGCAGTCTTCCTGCCACGGGCGCGCATGACGCGCTGACGGCGCGGGCGGTGGTGATCAACGACACGGCCGTGGTGGTGGCGGATGTCATCGGCATCGATGCCGGGATGAGCGCCCGCATCCGGCATCGATGC
>DLSX01000122.1 GCA_002500765.1 Neorhizobium sp. UBA7851 | reverse complement strand
GTTCGTCAGAAGTTCGAGCCGCAGCCCCGAAGAAGCGCGATCGAAGGTCCGACGCTTGGCAATCGTCGTACGCTCCAGGGAGCGACCGAGGCCTGCCGCCGCCTCGTCGAAACGACGGCGGGGGAGCGCCAGCAACTGATCGAGCGAGGGAAGCGCCCGGACAAGTGCCCGTAAAGACTGCCTGCGATGATCCATCTGCCGCGATGCACTGCCACGCAGACGGGCAGAGAGGTTCGAAAGCTGGGCATCGAGATCGGCCTTCACCGGCACCGCCATTTCGGCAGCCCCCGTCGGCGTCGGCGCGCGCATATCCGCGGCATGATCGATCAGCGTCCAGTCGGTCTCGTGGCCGACGGCGGAAATCAACGGGATGTCGCTTTCCGCTGCAGCGCGCACGACGATCTCGTCGTTAAAACTCCAGAGATCCTCGAGGCTGCCGCCACCGCGCGCGACGATCAGCACGTCCGGCCGGGGCATCGGATCGCCGGGAGCAATCGCATTAAAGCCACGGATGGCGGCTGCCACCTCTTCTCCCGATCCTTCGCCCTGAACCTTGACCGGCCAGACGACGACACGGACGGGAAAGCGGTCGGTAATGCGGTGCAGGATGTCACGGATGACGGCGCCTGTCGGAGAGGTCACGACGCCGATGACCCGCGGCAGATAAGGCAGCGGGCGCTTGCGCTCGCTGTCGAAAAGACCTTCGGCAGCAAGCTTGCGGCGACGCTCTTCCAGGAGAGCCATCAAGGCGCCGGCACCTGCGGGTTCCAGGTTCTCGATGACGATCTGATATTTGGACGAGCCGGGAAAGGTCGTGATCTTGCCGGTCGCGATCACTTCCATCCCCTCTTCGGGACGGAATTTCAGGCGGGAAAACGTGCCCTTCCAGACGACGGCATCGATGCGCGCCCGGTCATCCTTGAGGCTGAAATAGGCGTGGCCGGACGAATGCGGTCCACGATAGCCGGAGATTTCGCCCCTTACCCGCACATGATCGAAGGCATTCTCGACGGTCCGCTTGATCGAGCCGGAAAGCTCCGACACCGAAAATTCCGTCAGATTGCTGGGTGCGTCGGGTGCGAACGTGCTGCTCATGTTAGGGTTCTAACCGATCGACGAGAAGATTTCACCCGTCGATGCGCGGATTGATGTGGACGAGATCGGCAACGATTAAGGTCTTTTTCGCCGATCAGGACGCTCTCGGGTAGCGTCCTGCCAGCCTGGATATCCGGATGTATTCCCCCGATACGCGGGCGCAATCGTCGCATTGTTCTAATATGCGGCGCGAACAATAATGGAACCCGACCGATGCTCCGGCGTTGGACCGAGGTGGAGGATTAAGACCTAGGTCCCAAAAACACGCGACCTAAGTCTTAACAGTGATCGGAAAATCGTAGCTAAAAAACTGACCCGCCGTTAGGCATGATGCGAAAGCATTTTTTAGAGGGTGGTAAGATATACGATCTCCGACGCAAAGGAAGGAGATCCGCCGTGTTATTCCTGACGGCAACAACCATTGGCCTGCTGGCCGGCATGACACGCAGTCTCGCATCGATAATTGCGGCTGCACTGCTTATTCCTGTTGTCTTTTTCGTCGCAGCCCTCTTCGGGGCCACGAGCATGCTTAGCCTGCTTGTCGCTATACTCGGTTTCAACTTCGGTCTGATCAACCTTGTCGTTGCGGGCACCCTTATCCAGTCGCTCCGCCACGCCTGATCTATTTCGGATCAGCTTCGTTAACGGTGAAGAGCTGGAACTTTCCGCCTGAACGCACCGGGGACAGATAGGCCGGAACCTCGCCTCTGGCCAATGAGGCATAGAGGCCGTCAGCATTCAAACCGATCAGATTCTCCGTCTGTGGATCATTCCTGCAGAATGCCACCACTGTCACGCCCGCCTCCCTCAGAAGCGCAAGCGCATCTTCCGGTTTTGCCATGCCGATATGAAGCTCGGCAAGCATGCCGCCCTGATTGCGGTGGTAAGGCGCAGACAGAACCCGATGCCCGGTAAACCTCAGGATGCCCGCACCACGGTTTGACGGAGCGGCAATCGTTCCCGGCGTAAGGCTGCGCAGTGCCGCCATGTCCTGCGCATCGCCGCATTCATCGCTGGCCTGACCGTTGTCCATCGACAATACGTCCATGCTGGCGGAAGCTATGCCATCTTTCCAGACAACACCGGACAGGCCCCAGACGGCAGGGACGGAGGCAAGCGTGGCCACGACAAATCCAAGATTGACAAACAGGCTTTTCGGATTTTCGCGCGCCTTTTTCTGGAGATCGGCAATCAGCAGCGCCAGCGGCGGAATGCTCAGGAGATTGGCGAACAGGCTGCCGCGCACCTGAACCAGAGCCACCGCCCAGCTTGCAGCGATCAGCGCCAGAAACAGGAGATGGAGACCACGCTGATTGCCGCGCCAGATGCGGAAAAGGCAGACGAGGACGGCAAGCAGCCCGACGGCATAAAAACCTGCAACAGTTTCAGGAAACTGGCGCATCTGCGCCGCGATCGATTGCGCCTCCACCACATTGTTGAGCCAGAGTTCGACCAGCAGCGGATCGAGATTGGCAAGCGGACTGCCGAGGCATTGCGGCGCGATGAACAGGGCAGCGAGGCTGAGAACGGCGCCAAGAACGGCGGAGGCAGCAAATCTCACGCCTATCGTTGCGCCTGCAGGAAGCCAGGCGAGAGCAAATAGCCCTGCACCACCCAGTGCGGAGAGCGAATAGAAGCCGAGCGAGAGATTGTCACAGGTGACGGCGGTATAGGCACTGCGCGGAACGGTGGCGAAGAATGCCGCCGTGACGGCAAGCGTGAGGGACGCACCGAATGCACGGGCACCGGCGGCAAAGGCCGCCCCCTGCCAGATCCAGCGCGCACCGACACACAGGCAGACAACCGCAACGAAGGGGACTGTCTCTGCCCCGATGGCAATTGCCAGAGCCGTGGCGATCCCGGCGGCTGCATGGCTCAATGCCCCTCCCCGGCGATCGGCCAGAAACGCCGCAATCCCGATCGCAAGCACAAGCTGGACATTGTGATGATCGAGCGCACCGGGACGGAATTTCATGCCGGTGAAGGCAAAGAGTGCGCCGAGGCCAAGCGCGATATGCATGACGCGAGGGCGATCAGCCTCTGCGCCCATACGCCTGCCCGCATAACCGAATGCCAGTAGAAGCGGGCCGATGAGCAGGAGTGGCCAGACGCTCGCTGCCACGCCTTCGGCCATCTCCATCGGCATGAACAGGGAAAACAGCTTTATCAGACCGCCGATCGGCGCATCGATGAAACGGGACCAATGCATCAATGTGCCACCGGAAAGTCCCAGGCGGTACTGCATCAGGTCGAACCAGCCCTGACCGCCGAACCAGTCACGGATTTCGACGAGCCGCATGACATCGTCGTTATCGGGTCCGATCAGGTCTTTTGCCTTGGGTAGAGAGATGACTGCGATGGCTATGGCCGTCACCAGCCAATAAAGCGCGGTTGCAGGAAACAGCCGGGACAGAACGGAATTTGCAGCAGGCACGGCATCCCGCCTGGACATCTCATCTGTCGTCGTGTTCATCATTCACACTTGTTTTGAGCGCTCAAGGAAGTGCCGCAACCTAAACTTAACCTTCCCAAGAAATAGTAAAGCAGACAGGGCAGGCGTATCTGCACTGGATTTTCCGCGTACAGAGTGAAAATCATGAATGATACTTCTGCCGGCCCATATGCCAGCCCACATGCCGGCACTTTGACAGGCTCGATCGCCGGCGATCTTTCGATTGCGGTGCTGATCCCCTGCTATAACGAGGCGTCGACGATCGGCGCCGTCGTCCATGATTTCCGCTACGCGCTGCCGAATGCGCGCATCTATGTCTATGACAATAACTCCACCGATGGCACCGCGCTGAAAGCCATGCTGGCCGGCGCCGAGGTGATGCGTGAACGCCGCCAGGGCAAGGGTCACGTGGTGCGCCGCATGTTTGCCGATATCGAAGCCGATATCTACATCATGGCGGATGGCGACGGCACCTATTCGCCCAAGGACGCCGAAGAGTTGATCCGCATTCTGCTTACCGAGCGCTCCGACATGGTAGTCGGAACCCGTCGTGGCGTACATGCCGATGCGGGGCGCCAGGGCCATGCCGCAGGCAACCGGCTGTTCAATGTCCTCTACCGCGCCATTTTCGGCCGCGATTTCACCGACATCTTCTCCGGTTACCGCGCCTTTTCGCGCCGGTTCGTCAAAAGCTTCCCGGCGGTTTCCGCCGGGTTCGAGATCGAGACGGAAATGTCGGTCCACGCATCGCGGCTGAAGCTGCCGGTAACCGAGATCGAACTCGATTACGGCCGGCGTCCGGAAGGCTCGCACTCCAAGCTTTCGACCTATCGCGACGGTGGCAAGATCCTCTGGATGTTCGCCATGCTGATGAAGGAAACTCGGCCCTTCGCCTTTTTCGGCGCAATCAGCGCCGCCTTCATGGCGGCGAGCCTGATCTTCATGACGCCGGTGCTGATCGCTTATTTCGAGACAGGGCTTGTAGAGCGCATGCCGACCTGGGTCTTCTCGCTGGTACTGATGCTGTTGTCGTCACTCATGTTCACCGCCGGCCTCATTCTCGATTCCGTATCCCGGGCCCGCGCCGAGCAGCTGCGCATCCACTATATGAGCCTGCCGCTGAAGAACCGGACACCGTCATCCCCTATCGCCGAAACCTTTGCCGAGACCTCGGCTCGACAGGGCGGCAAGAGCGCGGCATGAAGCGGATCGCCTGGTTCCTGTTTGCCGGTGGCATCGGCTTCCTGATCGATGTCGGCGTCAACCACCTGCTTTTGACCTATACGCCGATCGGGCCGTTTTTGTCGCGCATACCAGCGATCATGGCCGCGATGAGCTTCACCTGGTTCGTCAATCGCAACCGTACTTTCGATCCCTCCCCGCACTCGCTGGCGGTGGAAGGCTTTCGCTACTGGACGGTCGGTATCACGTCCGCCCTTATCAACTACGCGATCTATTCGGCCCTGATCGCTCGCGCGCCGATCCAGCCGGCGGTCGCGATCGTCTTCGCGTCCGCCGCTGCCACGGTCTACAGCTTTTTCGGCTATTCCCGTTTCGTCTTCCGCCATAAAAACTGACGCAGTTCCAGCAAAAATGTGAAGCGGTTTTGCGTTCGGAACTGCGCCAAGCCGAAGGCTTAGACCTTCTCCCAACCGTCATGCTCGCCTGCACGATAGATCGCATCGAGAAAACGCTGATTGTCGACCGAGCTTTCCAGTGCCACGATCTCCGCCTCTTCACCGGCAACGGCCTTGGCAAAAGCCTCCGTCTGGCGACGATACTGCCGGCTGTCGGGGAAACGGAAGACCTGCGAGACATTGTGCTTCTGGTTGGTCAGCTCGACCTCCTCGGCGCCATAACGGTCGGCGTTGAAGGGTGACTTCACCTCGATGAAACCTTCCGTGCCATGGAAGACCATGACCTGCCGGTTGGCCATCTGGGTGGCAACGTAGAAGCTCAGCTCGAAGCCGCCGAAATCTGCCTTGACGCTCGCATAAATGTCCGTTCCGAAATCCGGATCGCGGCGCACGACGGCCTGAACGCGCTGAGGTTCGCTGCCCGTCGCAAAACGTGTGGCGATGGTCGGATAGCAGCCGATATCCGGCAAAGCGCCACCGCCCAGCTCCGGGATATTGCGCATGTTGCCGGCATCGCGGTTGAAATAGCTGAAGGCGCCCTGGACGTGTTGCAGCTCGCCGATCGCACCATCCTTCAGAAGCTCCCGCACCTTGTGCCAGACCGGTGCATAGGTGACCATGAAGGCTTCAGACACGACAACCTTGTTGCGGTCGCGGGCTTCGATAAGGGCATCCAGTTCCGACGCCTTCAGCGCCAGCGGCTTCTCGACGAGAACGTGCTTTCCGGCATTTGCCGCCTTGATCGCCCACTCGACATGCTGGCTTGTCGGCAGCGGAATATAGACCGCATCGATCACGTCGGAGCCAAGCATTTCCTCATAGGAGCCGAAAGCATGCGGCACGCCGAACCGGTCGGCCAGCGCCCGCGCCTTTGGAAGATCCCGGCTTGCGACCGCCGTGATCACCGCATTTTCGGCATCCTGGATCGCCGGCATGACGACATCTCTTGCAATCTTGGCCGTCGACAAAATCCCGAAACGCAGCATGACATTCTCCTCTTGCACATGTTGCCGCAAGCTTAGGGTGGGGATGCGGTCGGTTCAATGCGCGCTTTTGGCTTTCTTGAAAAATGGCACTCCGGCGCGAAATAATTGATTGCGGCCTTCCCGTTTGCGGGACTAACCTTGGCCCTCCCACCGCAGACGATCTCAAAAACAGAATATCTGGAGTATCCCATGGAGTTGCGCAAACTCGGCCGGACCGGTCTTTCCATTTCCCCTGTCGTTTTCGGCGGCAACGTGTTCGGCTGGACTGCCGATGAGAAAACCTCGTTCGACCTCATCGACCGCTTCTTCGACGTCGGCTTCAACACGATCGACACGGCTGACGTCTATTCGAAATGGGTCGACGGTCATTCCGGCGGCGAAAGCGAGACGGTGATCGGCAAATGGCTGAAGCGCGGCACGATCGCCCGCGACAAGGCGATCATCGTCACCAAGGTCGGGCATCCCTCGATGGACGACAGGAAGCTCAAGACAGACTGGATCGTCGAGGCCGTCGACAATTCGCTGAAGCGCCTGCAGACCGATTATATCGACCTCTACCTGTCGCATTTTCCGGACGACGACACACCGCATCAAGAGACACTTGGCGCCTATGAGAAGCTCAAGGAGCAGGGCAAGATCCGCGCGATCGGCTGCTCCAACTACAGCGCCGAACAGCTGAAGGCCTCGCTGGAAGTCGCAGCAAAGAACGGCCTGCCCCGCTACGATGTGCTGCAGCCGGAATATAATCTCTATACCCGCGAAAAATTCGAGGGCGCGCTTGCCGATCTCTGCGTTGCGGAAGATATCGGCGTGATCAGCTATTACGCGCTTGCCGCGGGCTTCCTCACCGGAAAATACCGCAAGCCGGAAGATGCGACGGGCAGCGCCCGCGGTTACCGCATTCCGGACTATCTGAACGACAAGGGCACAAGGGTTCTGGCAGCCCTCGATCAGGTTGCCGCGGAAACCGGCGAGAGCCTAGCTGCGATCGCGATCGCCTGGGTCGCCGCACGTCCCGGCATCACCGCGCCGATCGCCAGCGCCACCAGCCTGAAACAGCTCGATGCAATCATTGCGGCCGGCAAGCTGAAACTGACCGATTCCCAGATGAGGCTGCTCAACGACGCCACCTGAGGGACGCGGCTAACATCATCGTGACCGGGCAGGCGGTGCGAACGTCACATCGCGTGCCTAGATCAAAAGAGCCGGCGCTCGCCGGCTCGCATCCCGTAATAGACATTGGAGATTATCATGGATCTGCGCGTACTTGGCCGGACCGGCCTTTCCATTTCGCCCGTCGTTTTCGGCGGTAACGTCTTCGGGTGGACGGCAGACGAAAAAACCTCCTTCGAACTGCTCGACAAGTTTTTCGATGCCGGCTTCGACACGCTCGATACCGCCGATTGTTATTCCGGCTGGGTGCCTGGCAATGCAGGCGGTGAATCCGAAACGATCATCGGCAAATGGCTGAAGCAGTCCGGCCGTTCGCGCGACAAGGCCGTCGTCATCACCAAGGTCGGCTCGACGCCGCAGGGTGCGGCAATGGAAAAAGGCCTTGCCGGCACACGCGTCATCGCGGAAGTGGAAAATTCCCTGAAGCGCCTGCAGACAGATTACATCGACCTCTATCTCTCCCATTGGCCGGACCCGCAGACGCCGCATGAAGAAACGCTGGCCGCTTTCGCCAAGCTGAAGGAACAGGGCAAGATCCGCGTAATCGGCTGCTCCAATTTCGACGCCGACCAGCTGAAGGCGTCGCTAGAGGCCGCGGAAAAGGCCGGCCTGCCGCGATATGACGTGCTGGAGCCGGAATATAATCTCTATGATCGTTCCGGTTTCGATGGGCCGCTGGCCGATCTCTGCAATTCGCAGGATATCGGCGTCATCACCTATTTCAGCCTCGCTTCCGGCTTCCTGACCGGCAAATACAAGAGCAGGGCGGAAGCAGAAGCCAACAAGAACCGCGGCGGCATGGTGGCGAAATATTTCGATGCCCGCGGCACGCGCATCCTTGCTGCGCTGGACGAGGTGGCCGCGGAAACCCATTCGCAACCGGCCTCCGTGGCGCTTGCATGGATCGCCCAGAGACCGGGCGTGACCGCGCCGATCGCCAGCGCCACAAGTACCCGCCAGCTCGACACGCTGATCGCGGCCGGCAATCTCAAGCTTACCACCAACCAGATGGCGCTTTTGAACGACGCCAGCGCCTGAACCCACAACAGGCGGGCCTCGCACCGGCCCGCCTCTCTTCAGAGATCGGAGACCGTCATGCAAACTCGCAAACTCGGCAAAGACCTTACCGTTTCCGCAATCGGCCTCGGCTGCATGGGCATGAGCCACGCCTATGGCGGCCAGGACGAGGCGACTTCGATCAGGACCCTGCAACGCGCCGTCGAGATCGGCGTGACTTTCTTCGATACGGCTGAGGTCTACGGCCCCTTCGTCAACGAGGAACTGGTCGGCAAGGCGCTGAAGCCCTATCGCGACCAGGTCGTCATCGCCACCAAGTTCGGCTTCAGGATCGACCCGACCAAGTCGGATTCGGCCGCGATGAGCGGCCTCGACAGCCGGCCGGACCATGTGCGCGAGGTTGCCGAAGCTTCGCTCAGGCGCCTTGGCGTCGATGTCATCGACCTCTTCTACCAGCACCGCGTCGATCCCGACGTTCCAATCGAGGACACGGTCGGCGCAATGGCCGAACTGGTGAAGCAAGGCAAGGTGAAGGCGCTCGGCCTTTCCGAGGCCAGCGCCGATATCGTCCGCCGGGCGCATACCGTGCACCCCATCTCCGCGCTGCAGAGCGAGTATTCGCTCTGGACCCGAGATCCGGAAGGCGAGATCCTCGACACATGCCGCGAGCTCGGCATCGGTTTCGTGCCCTTCAGCCCGCTCGGCCGTGGTTTCCTCACCGGCAAGATCACCAGCACGGCCGATTTCGGTGACGGTGATCTGCGCAGCAAACTGCCCCGCTTTGAAGCGGACAACATGGCCGCCAATCTGGCATTGGTAAAACTGGTCGAGGAAATGGCGGCCCGGAAAGGCGTAACCGCCGCCCAGCTGGCGCTTGCCTGGGTTCTCGCCAAGGGCGATTTCATTGTACCCATTCCGGGCGCACGCAAGATCCCGAACATGGAGCAGAACGCGGCGGCAGCCGATGTGACGCTGACCACGGAAGAGGTAACGAAGCTCGACGAGATGCTGTCGCCCGAAAAGATCGCCGGAGCGCGGTATGGAGCGGGTGCGGCATGGACGCCGAAACGCTGACGGCTCACAACGCCACGTTGCTCCCGCCTGCGGCTTTGCTATAGTCTCGGGCGGGAGGATTAGCGATGTCGGAAGAACAATCAGTCGAATCCGTCGTGCATCTTTATGTCGACGGAATGGCGCTCGCCCATGCGGGGGCACTCAGAAAAGCTTTTCATCCGAATGCCTCTATCATCGGCAATTACCAGGGCAAGGTCGAGTGGATGTCACTCAACGAGTTCATCGACGCCGTTGCATCGGAAGGCCCGACGGTTGCCGGTTCACAGCCGCTGATCCAGATCGAGGCAATCGATGTGACCGGCGATGCCGCGACCGTCAAAGTGGTCGACGAATTCGCCGGAATGCGGTTTTCGGACTATCTCTCGCTCCTCAAGGTCGAGGGTCGCTGGGTGATCGTCAACAAGGTCTATCACCTGCATTCGTAAGCCATCTCAGCGTCGCAGGTCCGGAAAGCCCGCATACCATTCCGCATGGCTGCCCTGGTGATTGGCCATGCCGGGTTTGGTGAGAACTCCGCGCGGCGCGACATAACTCATGATCCGCCGCACCGGCCGTTCGTGCCACTGGATGTTGAACGCCCAAAGCTTCGGGAAGAAACACAGAGAGGCATAAGGCAGGTGATCGTGGATCCACCAGGCGAGCCGCTGCCAATCCGATTCATGATCATGGGTATCGACCAGCCAGGGCACGACCACGCAGGCCGTCGCACCCATACAGCCATCGGCATCACGCATATCCCAGATATGGTCGGCTGCGGTGGCGGCATTGGTCGAGCAGTTGAGCTTGTTCCTGTTGCCGAATTCGTTGACCGCACGCGACCGGTAACCCGAGCGGATATGCAGCCGCCCGAACGTCGCCTGCAACGGCTCCAGCAATTCCTCGCAGAGATGTTTTCCGGCTTCGATCGCAAGGTCCGGATCATCGGGAATATTCGGAATGCGGTAGAAGTCGGCGATTTCGGAATGCAGGAAATCGCGGAGGAAGAAATTCTTCGACAACCGCACCCGGCCCAGGTCCTCAAGGCCTTTCATCGAATTCGGCTTGCGCATGCGGACCTCCGGATCAAAGGGTTACGCGTCGAATTCGGTACTGCCCCTCATCCGCCTGCCGGCAGCTTCTTTCCGCTTGCGGGGAGAAGGACACGAGGCGCGATGTCCCGCCCCTCTCCAGCTTAACGCAGGGCACGTCCCCTCTCCCCGTTTACGGGGNNGGGGAGAGGGTTAGGGTAAGGGGCAATCCACTGTAGCCAGCGGCACGATCACACCGGACGGCCAATTACGTCACCCGAAATCAGGCGCGCAGCACGCCGCCGGTAGTCTTCTCGACATTGGCGACGATCTTGCCGGTCAGGGCTTCAAAATCCTCGTCCGTCAGGGTCTTGTCGACCGGCTGGATGAGAACCTCGATCGCGACCGACTTCCTGCCTTCACCGAGCGACGCGCCTTCGAAGACGTCGAAGACGTTGACGCCGGTGATCAGCTTGCGGTCGGCGCTCGTTGCCGCCTTGATGATCGCGCCGGCTTCAACCTGCGATCCGACAACAAAGGCGAAGTCACGCTTGACCGCCTGGAAGGGCGAGAGCTCGAGGCCCGGCTTGGTGCGGGTCGCCTTCTTCTTCGGCTCGGGCATGGCGTCAAGATAGACCTCGAAGCCGCAAAGCGCGCCGGAGACATCGAGCGCGCCGAGCGTCTTCGGATGGAACTCGCCAAAGTAACCGAGAACGACCTTCGGACCCATCTTGATCGTGCCGGAACGACCCGGATGATACCAGGCCGGACCGCCCTGCTCGATCTGGACATTGCCCATCGGCAGGCCGCAGGCTTCGATCACGGCGAGCGCGTCGGCCTTGGCGTCATAGACGTCGACCGGCTTACCGCCGCCCTTCACCGCATTCGACCACATGCGGCCGGCACCGTTGATCGAGGCGGTGCCG
>DLSX01000014.1 GCA_002500765.1 Neorhizobium sp. UBA7851 | reverse complement strand
CGGTTGCCGGCACCGACGAAGCCGGCCGAGGGCCGCTCGCCGGCCCCGTGGTCGCCGCAGCCGTGATCCTCGACCCCGACAATATTCCGGCCGGCCTCAACGATTCAAAAAAACTCTCGCTCAAGCAGCGCGAGGCTCTGTTCGAGGCGATCATGGCGACCGCACATGTCTCGATCGCCTCGTCGGGCCCGCGCCTGATCGACGAGATCAATATTCTGCGCGCCAGTCTCGATGCCATGCGTCGGGCAGTGGCATGCCTGTCCGTCGCGCCGGCCCATGTACTGGTCGATGGTCGTGACGTGCCAAAGGGGCTTCCCTGCTCCGGAACAGCCGTCATCAAGGGCGACAGCCGCTCGGTCTCGATCGCCGCCGCCTCGATCGTCGCCAAGGTGACGCGCGACCGGATGATGGACCGTGCCGGCATCGTTTATCCGGCCTATGGCTTTGGCAAACACGCCGGCTACGGCACGAAGCAGCACAGGGACGCAATCATCTCGGACGGCCCCTGCCCGCTGCACCGGATGAGCTTTCGGCCGTTAAAGAAGGACAGCTCGGCAGAATAGAGCGGATAGAACGCCGGGTGGTATGGGCGCATTGCCTGTTTTGCCCTTTTGTCCAATGCTGCACTTCTGCCGGCAACAGTAAACACTCCGGGGCAGGTAAACGAGATGAACAGGAAACTCGTAAAGCGGATTATGCGCGCCGACCAACTAAGGCGCATCAGTGTGTACAGGCGTACGGATGGATTGTTTGTCTATGTGGAAGAGCAGCTGTCCATGTGGGACGACTGTCCACCGGCTTGGGTCGGGGAACCTCCCTCAGGAATGTTTTATAGTGCCGCCGAAGCAGACATAGAAGCTCGGCAAGCAGTGGGCTGGCTCAGGCTTATTGAAGAACAGGGGCAGGATCCGTTCAAAGAGCGCATCGTGGATAGTTGGAGACCCATCGGAATAGTGGAGCATGATCTACTGATGCATCTGCTTCGTGGCGACTTCCCCGGACGGCGCGAAATTCTCGATCAAATGCAGTCTGTAGAAGTCATGCGAATTGATCCGGAGGGAAGCTTGAAGCTGCGTAGCCAAGGACCATTACAAGATGTGCGAGACAACGATTACCCATCGAATAGGATCAATGGACGCATCCCGGTTGAGGGCTTCTATATGGATGACGTGGATGAAGGTGGTGCATTGGTCCATTTGCTGCTTCACGTCATCGACGGAAAAATAGACGAACTGGAAATTTACAAGGAAGACGGCAGCCCAGTCCTCATTGACCCATATGAGATCGAGCTCGATAGAATCCGTTTTTATTAGGGCCGGTGATCTTCGTTTCACGCCAGAGGCTGCGTTATAGGCCACACCCACCAGCGAAACCGGCAAATAAAAAAGCCGGGCGTTTCCACCCGGCTTTCAAATTCAATCTCTGACCGAAATCAGTTGAGGCGCGACTGGACCTTGGCGACGGCGTCCTTGAAGAGCGCGGTCTGGGTGGTTTTGTCGGTCTTGGCAGCGATCACCTTGCCGGCAGCCTCGACAGCGATGTCGATCGCGGCGGACTTGACCGCCGTGATGGCGTCGGCTTCGGCCTGCTTGATCTTCTGTTCCGAAAGCGCGTTGCGACGAGCGACGAACTCTTCGGTCTTCTGGCGGGCTTCTTCGGTCAGCAGAGCAGCTTCGCGTTCGGCGGCGGCAACCAGGGCTGCAGCTTCGGCTTCGGCTTCCTTACGCTTCTTCTGATATTCGGCGAGCAGCGCCTGGGCTTCCGCACGCAGGCGCTTGGCCTCTTCAAGTTCGCCGCGGATGTTGTCGGCGCGCTTGTCGAGCGAACGTCCGACAATCCCCGGCACCTTGATGTAGATCATCAGGCCGATGAAGAGGATAAGACCGACCAGGGCCCAAAATGTTGCATCCATGGATCAGGCTCCCGTCTTGGCAGCTGCGACAGCAGCCTTGATGTCGTCGCCGGTGGCCTTGCCGCCGATCAGCTGGTCGACGATTGCCGTTGCCGTGTCTTCGGCGATCGAGCCGACTTCGGCGAAGGCCTTGGACTTGATCTCGCCGATGCGGGTTTCTGCTGCAGCCAGCTTGGCGGCAAGTTCCGCTTCGATCGCGGCGCGATCGGCGGCAGCCTTGGCCTTGGCATCGTTGCGGGCAGTGTCGGCAATACCGTTTGCCTTGGAACGAGCGGCTGCCAGTTCTTTTTCGTAGGTCTCGACGGCAGCGTCGGCTTCCGCCTTAAGGCGGCTTGCTTCTTCGAGATCGCCGGCGATACGGCCCTTGCGATCCTCGATGATGCCGCCAACGCGCGGCATGATGACCTTTTGAATCACGAGATAAAAAAGGCCGAAAGTGATGGCGAGCCACAGCAGCTGCGACGCGAAATGCGTCGAGTCGAACGGCGGGAACCCTGCGGAACCGCCTTCAGCCCCACCGGCGACGCCGGTTTCGGTATGAACCTCGCCTGCAGGCGCAGCGGGCGTTTCAGATGCGGCCGGCGCGGTCTGCGCGTATGCCGAGGTCACGAACATCATCACCTCCAGGTGAATTCCATATAAAGTGGATCACGGCTCACCGTTTCCGGCCGGCCGTGATCCTATCCTATGCCGCTAGACGGTTAAGTCTTAGACAGCGAACAGGAGAAGAAGAGCTACGAGCAGCGAGAAGATGCCCAGAGCTTCCGTAACGGCGAAGCCGAAGATCAGGCGGCCGAACTGGCCATCAGCAGCCGACGGGTTACGCAGAGCGCCCGACAGGTAGTTGCCGAAAATCGTGCCGAGGCCGATGCCTGCGCCACCCATGCCGAGGCAAGCGATACCTGCGCCGATGTACTTTGCTGCTTCCGCGTCCATATTGAACTCCTTCGAATGGTTTTGTTGCGGCTTCGGACTGGTGCCCTCAAGCACCAACGACTTTATTTCTCAGTGACCGTCCGGATGCAGGGCATCGTTCAGGTACATGCATGTCAGGACTGCGAAGACGTAGGCCTGAAGGAATGCAACGAGAAATTCCAGACCGGTCAGAGCGACGGTCATGATGAGGGGCAGGATGGCCGTACCGATGCCGAGCGCGCCGAGGGCGCCGAGCGAGGTGACGAAGCCTGCGAAAACCTTGAGCGTGATGTGGCCAGCCAGCATATTGGCGAAAAGACGAACCGACAGGCTGATCGGGCGGGCGATGAACGAGATCACCTCGATCAAGACGACCAGCGGCAGAAGCGCACCGGGAACGCCCGACGGCACGAAGAGCTTGAGGAAGCGCAGGCCGTGCTTGGCAAAACCGTAAACAACAACGAGACCAACGACCAGGATCGACAGGGCGAAGGTGACGATGATCTGGCTGGTGACGGTGAAGAAATAGGGGAACATGCCGATCAGGTTCGCCGTCAGGATGAACATGAACAGCGAGAAGACCAGCGGGAAGAATTTCATGCCGTGGCTGCCGGCTCCTTCGCGCAACATATTTGCGACGAATTCATAGGACATTTCGGCAACCGACTGCGCGCGGCCCGGGATCAGCGAGCGCTGCGATGTCGAGAAATACAGGAAGCCGGCTGCGATTGCGACCGTCGCGACCATAAACAACGAAGCGTTGGTGAAAGAGAAGTCGACGCCACCGATCTCGATCGGAACGATCTTGCTGATCTGGAACTGATGGATCGGATCGTTTGCCACCGTCTACCCTCTTTCGTTCACCGCTCATGCGGCCTGTTTTAACAAGACGAGCGAACTCGCCTCACTTTTTATCCTGATTGCTGCGGCCATCGAGGTGCGGCGGCTGAGCCACCATGCCTACGGCGCGAAGCACGCTTAACACACCGGCACAAAAACCGAGGAGAACAAAAACGATCATCCCCCAAGGTTTTGAGCCGATGGCCCAATCAATCAGATAGCCGATTACACCGCCAACGGCGATGGCAGAAATGAATTCGGAGGAAATCTTCAATCCAAGCGCCATGCCCTTGCGGCTGGCTTCCGACTGTCCGTTCTTCCGATCCTCTGCCGCGCTGTCGACCTTTCTTTCAGCCAAGGCTGCAGAAAGGCGCTTCCGGCGCTCATCCAGACCATCATCAGGGTCGTCCATCGCATCCTCCATCACCGGCTCTCCCATCCGGCAAAGCCGGACGACGGTTAGCGAGGGATTTCGCGCCTTCCGGCCCTCTTTCAAGTGCGCGCAACATAGTTTTCGCCGCCTTGCTAGTCAAGGCGCTGAACAAGCTTGCCCCAAGGGATTTAAAACCAATGATTTCATCGCTTTATCTCAAAAGCGACGGGATGGCGAATAAAACTGCTGCGGGAATCAACGGGCGCGGATGCGCTTGTATCAGCTCCAACCACCACCATAGGTTCTGTAGAAGACGTGCAGACCGATCCGGCCGACCTTTTTCATCGTCTTCGCCCAGCTCGGCCGGACATAGGTCGCGTGATAATGTGTCGCAGACCCGACCTCGGGCATCCAGATCTTGCCGGCAGTGACCGCCATGGCGACTTCGCGCGCCACTTTCCAATGATCCTGGGAGCGAATGCGGTCCTTGATGTTGTCGCAGGCAAAGGAAAACTGGCAGCGATTGCGCCAGTCCTCGTTCTGATAGACGACATCGCAGATCGTATCGGGATAGGCCGGATTGCGCACACGGTTGAGGATGACCTGGGCAACGGCAGCCTGGCCGCGCACCGATTCGCCGCGCGCCTCGAAATAGATGCCGGAGGCGAGGCACTGCTGCTGCTTGGGCGAGAAAGAATCAGCCGGCAGCGGGTTCGCCGCCCAGGCGTGATCCTCCGGGCCGATCGGCGGGATGAAGCGCCCGGCATCCGGTTTCTTGAGAATCGCGTCGAAGGGTGACTGGCGGGAGAAATCCGGCGCGGAAGAGGCATAGGCGGTTGCCAGGATATCGGCGCTGTCGTTGTTCACCAGACTGGCGATCATCGGCGGCAGGCTCGTTTCCTTCACCTCGTCCTTGCGGAAATAGAATTCCGCGACCTCGATCGGCTGCTGGTTGGCCTGCTCATCCTTGTCGACCTTGACGAAGGCGGTCATCTCGTCTTCGTCGTCGACGGGCTTGGTCAGCGAGCTCGAGCGCTCAAGGATAGAGCCGGCGGAAAATGCCTTGGGCGGAAGCATCGGCATGACGGCGACAACCCGCCCCTTCTTTTCGGAACGGTTGATGCGGTCCTCGTCGGGCGTGCCCTCGCCCGGCTTGTCCTTGTCGGCCAGCGCCACCTTGCGTCCATCGGGAAGCACGACACCGGCATCGCCGCCGAGCACATGCGAGCCGCCAGGGAATGCAAGCGAAGCGGCATGAAGCGATCCTGCCGGCGACTGGGTCATCACCATGCGCCAGCTTTCGGAAGAGCCGTTGCGGCCTGCAAAAAGATCGGTGAGATCACCCTGTGACGGCACGGCCGGGAAGACCAGCCAGGCGGCAAAACCCAACAGAACCGGAGAGGCCAACCTGTCCCAACGCGGCAGGGACCTCTTACGCAGAACTCTTTTCGAACGCAAAACGGCAACTCCACAAGGTAACAACAGAAGCCCGCCGGGAGACCATCATGGATCAGCGGGGCAGCGACATTGCTTGAAGAGTGAATCATTAACCTTGATGAGCGGTTAACGCGGAAGCGGAAAGCCCTGCGCCACAAGCTTCTTCAGCACACGCGCATTTAACAGATGCGTGAATGTTGCAGCAAGGACACGCGGCGGAGGCATTGACGGCAGGCGCGGACAACGAAGCGTCAGAGTTTGCATGCCTCAGATGATGACATGTGCACCGAGTTCCACCACCCGATTGGCCGGCAGATGGAAATAGTCGGACGGGTCGGTCGCGGCATTGGCCATGGCGATGTAGAGCCGATCCTGCCACATGGGCATGCCCGATTGGGCATCCGGGACAAGCTTGCGGCGGCCGAGATAGAACGAGGTCGACATGATGTCGAACTTGAAACCGGTCTTGCGCAGATAAGCGAGCGCCTGGGACACGTTGTGCGACTGCATGAAGCCGAAACGCAGCTCGATCACCGTGAAGCGCTCGGAGATCTTTTCGATTCGATATCGCTCCTCGATCGAAACGCGCGGCTTGTTGACGGTGCGGATCGTCAGGACGACGTTCTTTTCGTGCAGGACATGGTTGTGCTTGATGTTGTGCAGAAGGGCCGCAGGCGCCGTTTCCGGATCGCTGGTGAGGAAGATCGCGATGCCGGGCACGGAGACCGGCGCATGATCCGACTTCTTCTCCACCATCGGCACGAAGGTATCGAGCGGTACGTCAATGCGCCGGGTCTTTTCGAACAGGATCGCGGTACCGCGCTTCCAGGTCCACATGACGATGGTGAAGATTGCAGCCATCATCACCGGCACCCAGCCGCCGTCATGGATCTTGAGCAGGTTCGCACCAAGGAACACCAGCTCGAAAGCCAGCAATGGTGCAAGGACCACGATTGCAACGGTCTGCGGCCAATTCCAGCGCAGGCGAACGAATTCGAAAGCCATCAGCGTCGTCACCACCATCGCGCCGGTGACGGAAATGCCATAGGCTGTGGCAAGCGCCTCGGAACTCTCGAAACCGACCACGAGTGCGATGACGCCAATCAGAAGCAACGTGTTGACGCCGGGAAGAAAGATCTGCCCCGTATTGGTCTCGGAGGTGAAGAGGATCTGCATGCGCGGCAGGTAACCCAGATGGATCGCCTGGCGCACCAGCGAAAAGGCACCGGTAATCACCGCCTGGCTGGCAATGATCGTCGCAGCCGTCGCCAGAAGGATGACCGGGATCAGCGCCCATTCGGGGAACATCAGATAGAAGGGATCGCTCATCGCCTCCGGATGCTGCAGCACCATGGCGCCCTGCCCCAGATAGTTGAGCGTCAGCGCCGGGAAGACCAGCAGGAACCAGGCGAGCTGGATGGGCTTCCGGCCGAAATGGCCGAGATCGGCGTAAAGCGCTTCCGCGCCGGTCACCGTCAGGAAGACCGCGCCAAGCACCACGAGGCCGGCAAAGCCCTCGCGCAGCATGAACTCCATCGCGTACCAGGGATTGAAGGCCCTGAGGATGCTCAGGTCTTCGACGATATGCACCAGCCCGATCCCGCCCATAACGATGAACCAGAGCGCGGTGACCGGGCCGAAGAAACGGGAGACCATGGCGGTGCCCTTCGACTGGATGGCGAAGAGCGCAATGAGGATGACGACGGAGATCGGCAGAACGGCGCCGCCCAGCTCCGGCGTGACCAGTTTCAGGCCCTCGACCGCCGACATGACGGAAAGTGCGGGCGTTATCATCGCGTCGCCTAAGAAAAGCGCTGCGCCGATCAGGCCGAGCAGCATGAGCATGGCGCGCTGACCACTGGCCGACTTGGTCAGAAGTGCCAGGAGGGAGAGCGTTCCGCCCTCGCCGTCATTGTCCGCCCTCAACAGGAAGATCACGTATTTCAGGGTGACGATGATGGTCAGCGTCCAGATCATCAGCGAGATCAGGCCGATGATTTCCATATGGGTGACGCCGTCACTGGCGACCGGCTTCAGCGCTTCGCGAAATGCATAGAGCGGACTGGTGCCGATATCGCCGTAGACCACGCCGACCGAACCGAGGGTCAGCGCGAACAGGCCATGGGTGCGCGTCTTTTCAGCAGCAGAATGTTCAGCGGGGTGACCCATGGAGTGCCTGACTTCAGTCAGCCTTTCTGAAAGACGACGGTCGATGAATTGGATAGCGGCATGCGGAATGGAGCGGGTGAATTTCCAGACGACGTTTTGATGTGGCGGGTCTTGATCACTCTCAAATTCTTGCCCGGAAACGGCCAGCAACCTGCCGCCTGCTCTGAAGCGAAGCGGCTGAAAATGGAAGCCTGGATCAGGAGGCGGGGTGCCCCGGACAATGGAGAGAAAATGGCGCTTCAACGCCCTGTTCGCAAGAGGCTTGCGGCGATCAGCCACAAGCCCTCCGCTTCAGGCGGATAAAGGGGTCACCCTTATTCGAAGACGATCGATGGCGCTTTGCGGCGTGCCCCCTGCGAGAGCTGCGCCCAGACCTTTGCGGCAATATCCTTGTAGATACCGGCGATCTCGCCATCCGGCTCGGCATGCACGATCGGCGTGCCGAGATCGGAGCGTTCGCGAATATCCATCGTCAGCGGGACTTCGCCGAGGAAAGGCACGCCGATCCGATCGGCCTCGGCACGGGCACCGCCATGGCCGAAGATGTCGTAACGTTTGCCGGTATCGGGGGCGAGGAAGTAGCTCATGTTCTCGACAATGCCGAGAAGCGGAATTTCCACCTTGCGGAACATGGTGACGGCCTTGCGGGCATCGATCAGCGCCAGATCCTGCGGCGTCGAAACGATCACCGCGCCGGCGAGAGGCACCTGCTGGGCCATGGTCAGCTGGGCATCGCCGGTGCCGGGCGGCATGTCGACGACGAGGACGTCGAGATCGCCCCAGGCGACTTCGCGCAGCATCTGCAGAAGCGCCGACTGGACCATCGGACCACGCCAGATCATCGCGGTTTCCTCATCGACGAGGAAACCCA
>DLSX01000009.1 GCA_002500765.1 Neorhizobium sp. UBA7851 | reverse complement strand
TCGGGCTTGACCCGAGGATCCAGACACAAGCCTGCGGGCTCCACCGGTACGGCCGTCACCACTTATACCAATGCGTGGATAAGAGGCCCTGAGGTCCTGCCCCTCTCCTCGCCTGCGGAAAAAGGAGCAAAGAACGCTGAGGCATGAAGGCAGCCGGCAGCGACAAGTCACCCCCTACCCGAACCGCCACACCGTCGTCTTCTTGACCTCGCTATCCTCCAGCGCCCGCGTCACCGGCACTTCATGGACGGCAAGCTTCTCCAGCCGTTCCTTCGGCAGATAACTTCTGCCCGGGTCGCCGACCAGAACCACCTTGCCCTCATCCGCAAGCCGCGTGAACCACGGCACCAGCGCCGCCGCAAAATCCCGGTCGTAAAACACATCGCCGGCGAGCACGACATCCGCATCGACCGCACACCCGATCTGGTTCTCGGCATTAAATCCGATCTCGACCCCGTTCTCGGTGGCATTCAGCATCACCGCCGTCCGTGTCCAGGGATCGATATCCGCGGCGATCACCTCCGCCGCGCCAGCCAGTTTCGCCGCAATCGCCACCAGCCCGGAGCCACTGGCGAAATCCAGCACGCGTTTGCCGGCGACAGTTTCGGGATTGTCGAGAACATAGCGGGCAAGCCCTTGGCCTCCCGCCCAGGCAAAAGCCCAGAACGGCGGCGGCAGGCCGATCGCCTCCAGATCCTCCTCCGTCTTCAGCCAGAGATCATGCGCCTCCGTTGCCAGATGGAGCTTAATCTCCGGCACATGCGGCGGCCGCATGAGATCGGTATTTTCGAGGATGAAGGCCTTCGGATCGGTCTTCACATGACGAACTCAGGCGGGAGATTTCGGAGGATTGTCGAGACCGCCGAGACGGCAGATCTCGAAATATTCCTCATCCGTCACCGGCTGCACCGAAAGCCGCATGGAAGTGACGAGCGCCATCTTCTCGAATTTCGGATTGGCCTTGATTTCCTTCAGCGTGATCGGCTTCGGCATGTCGGCGACGGCGCGGATATCGACGCAATCCCATTTGGGATCGCCCTTGGCAGAACTGTCCGGATGCGACAGCGCGCAAACCTCGACGATGCCGACAATCTCCAGCCCTTCGTTCGAATGGTAGAAGAAACCCTTGTCGCCGATCTTCATCGCCCGCATGTTGTTGCGCGCCAGATAGTTGCGCACGCCGGTCCATTCCTCGCCGACCTCGCCCTTGGCTTTCTGCTGTTCCCAGGACCAGACATTCGGCTCGGACTTGTAAAGCCAATAGGCCATCTATTGCCTCACTTCTGCTCGTTGGCGGGGTTGTTGAACACCCAGTTCCACGGCTTCACATCCACCTTCTCGAACAGGCCTGCAAGGTAATAGGGGTCTGCTTCCGCAATCGTCCGGGCTGCCGCGATATCCGCAGCCTCGACCACGACGAGGCTGCCATTCGGCTTGCTGTCGTCATCGAGGAACGGGCCGGCAAACTTCAGCGTGCCTTCGGCGTTGAGCTTGTTGAGATGTTCCACATGCGCCGGACGGGTGTCCATGCGAACCTGCAGGTGGCCGGGCTTGTCGGTGCAGAGAAAGGCAAACAGCATTTGGGTCTCCTGGAATTGCGTGAAAACTAAATCGGCTCTACTCGGCCTTGATCGGCCGGGTCATCAGTTGTTCCATCGCGGTCATCACATCGAGACGGCCGTCGATAATCGCCGCAACCGCATCGGTGATCGGCAGATCGACCGAAAATTTCCGCCCGAGCCGGGCTGCGACCGAGGCAGCAAACGCACCTTCGACCAGTGGCCCGCCGGTGGTCTGCACCGGTTCGCCTTTTCCAATCGAAATGCCGAAACTCAGGTTTCGTGACTGATGGCTGGTGCCGGTCAACACGAGATCGCCAAGTCCGGAAAGGCCGCGCACCGTATCCGCATTGCCGCCCATCGCCTCGACCAGCCGTGACATCTCGGCCAAGCCCCGGGAAATCAGCGCCGCACGGGCAGATTCACCAAGCCCCGCGCCCTCGACGATGCCGCAGGCAATCGCCAGCACATTCTTGAGCGCCCCGCCAAGCTGCACACCGATCACATCCGACGAGGCGTAAAGCCTGAAACTGCGACCGGAAAGAACCTGCGCAAGCCGCTCCGCCAGCACCGGATCCTGTGCACCGAGCGACATCGCAGTCGGCAGGCCGCGCGCGATATCCGATGCAAAACCCGGCCCCGAAAGCACCGCCAGCGGCGTCTTCGGCAGTTCCGCCGATACGACATCGGTCAGCAACCGCTCGGCCCGATCAAGCCCCTTGGCGCAGATGACGACGGCAGCATCCTTCGACAGGTAAGGCCCGTAATGCCGCGCCGCATCGAGCTGCGCCCTCGACGGCATGGCGAAGAGTACGACATTTGCTTCCGCCACCGCATCCGGCTCGGCGGAAAACTGCAGCGCGTCGGGCAAGGGAACGCCGGGCAATGCCGCATCATGCATGCGATCGTCACGCAGATCGGCCATCAGGTTCGGCTGACGCCCGACAAGTGTCACCGGATGCCGGCCTTCCAAGGCAAAAACCGTCGCAAGCGCCGTCCCGAATGCGCCTGCGCCGATGACGGCGATCCGCTCGTTGCTCATGCCTTCGCCCCCCGTTTGCCGGATCCCAACAAAGTCTTGGCTTGGCTGTCCAGCGGCCAGCGCGAACGCGGCGCCACATTGAGATCGTCGGCCGGAAACTCTTCCGCCATCCGCTCAAGCCCCGCCCATGCGATCATCGCGGCATTGTCGGTGCAAAGTCTCAGCGGCGGAGCGATAAAGCGGAACCCGTGCTCGAGGCAAAGCGCCTGCAACGTGCGCCGAAGCTCCTGATTGGCGGCAACGCCCCCGGCAACCACCAGCGCCGGTTCGGTGTCGAGACCGGCAAACTCCTCGCGGAAACGAAGCAACCCGCGGCCGATGCGGTCCCGAAGCGTGCGCGACACCGCCTTCTGGAACGATGCGCAGATATCGGCGACATCCTGCTCGCTCAGCGGCGCGATCTCGGTGGCAGCCTGTCGGACGGCGGTCTTCAGGCCGGAGAAAGAGAAATCGAGCCGCGCTTCGCCCACCAGCGGACGCGGCAGCGAAAACCGGTCGGGATTGCCGGAAAGGGCCGCCTTCTCGACCGCCGGACCGCCTGGATAAGGCAGGCCGAGCAGTTTCGCCGTCTTGTCGAAAGCCTCGCCCAGCGCATCGTCGATCGTCGTGCCCCAGCGCTCATATTTGCCGACGCCGCGGATCAGGATCAGCTGCGTATGTCCGCCGGAGACGAGCAGCATCAGATAGGGAAAGGAAAGCCCGTCCGTCATCCGCGCCGTCAGCGCATGGCCCTCGAGATGATTAATCGCCAGAAGCGGCTTGCCCGAGGCGCGGGCAATTGCCTTCGCCGTCATCAGGCCGACAAGCAGACCACCGATCAGGCCGGGACCGGAGGTCGCGGCAATCGCGTCGACATCGTTAAGCGTCACGTTTGCACGGCGCAACGCTTCCTCGACCAACTCGTCCAGCGCCTCGACATGCGCACGCGCCGCGATTTCCGGCACGACGCCGCCATAGGCCGAGTGTTCGTCGAGCTGCGACAGGACCACGTCGGACAAAATCTCGCCGCGCCCGTCCTCGTGGCGTGCGACGACCGCAGC
>DLSX01000164.1 GCA_002500765.1 Neorhizobium sp. UBA7851 | reverse complement strand
CCCCCGCCCCAGGAGGGGCCCCGTTTCTGCAGGTATCACCTGCTCGTCGAGATCATCAAATATTCATCCCACCATCACCTGCCCGTCATGCGAGCACTCTATCGACGCTTGCATGTTCAATGCGAAACGATCAGGTGTTTCATGACCAAAACCTTTATCACTTCCGTTACGATTGCGGCGCTTCTCGCCGGTTCGGCTCTTGCCGATGACAAGGAGTTCCCGGCGAAACTTGCCGGCCAGGCGATCCTGCCCGCCAACACGATGACGACGGCTCCGACCGATGCGCCTGACTTCCTCAAGACTTCCGGCAAGTTCACCACGCCGGGCAAGCGCATCGAGAAACTCGGTATGGTGGACGGCAAGGATGGTGCGCGTGTTACCGATGTGAAGCTGCCGCTCGATGGCCAGCCGATCCAGGGTTTTTCCGGCATCAAGGCAATGGCCGACGGCACGTTCTGGACGTTGTCGGACAACGGCTTCGGCTCCAAGGCTAATTCGTCCGACGCGATGCTGTTCCTCCATCAGATCAAGTTAGACTGGGCCACCAACAAGGTGGACGTCGTCAAGAACATCTTCCTTTCGGACCCGAACAAGATCGCTCCCTTCCCGATCGTCATGGAAGGTTCCGAGAAGCGTTACCTGACGGGTGCCGATTTCGACATCGAGTCGATACAGCCGGTTGCCGACGGTTTCTGGCTCGGCGAGGAATTCGGACCTTACCTGATCAAGGTCGACGCTCTCGGCCAGCTCACCGATGTCATCCCGACGGTCGTCGATGGCAAGCCGGTCAAGTCTCCCGACAATCCGACGCTCTCCATGCCTGCCAATCCGGCTGCCAGGCTCCCCGTCTTCAACCTGAAGCGCTCGGGCGGTTATGAGGGCATGGCCATGTCGAAGGACGGCTCCAAGCTCTACGGCCTGCTCGAAGGCCCGCTCTTCCTCGAAGACGGCAAGGTCGAACAGGTCGATGGCCGCACTGCGCTGCGCGTCATCGAATTCGACATCGCTTCCAAGAGCTTTACCGGTCGCTCCTGGCTCTATCCGCTCGCTGAAAAAGGCATCGCCATTGGCGATTTCAACATGCTCGACGCAACCACCGCTCTCGTGATCGAGCGCGACAACGGCGCCGGATCCAAGGACAGGGCCTGCGCCGATCCGAAGCAGCCGAACCCCGATTGCTTCGAGGCTCCGGCCGAGCTTAAGCGGGTCTACAAGATTGAGTTCAGCGATGCCAATGTCGGCAAGGCCGTCCGCAAGATCGGCTATATCGATCTCCTGAACATCCAGGATCCTGACAACAAGAAAAAGGTCGCCGGCGGCAAGCCCGGCATCTACGACATGCCGTTCGTGACGATCGAGAATGTCGATCAGGTCGACGCCACCCATATCGTCATCGGCAACGACAATAACCTGCCCTTCTCCGCCGGCCGCGCGGTCGACAAGGCGGACGACAACGAATTCAGCCTTCTGGAAGTCGGCGAATTCCTGTCGGCGAAGTAATCCGCTTCGAAAACGATGCCTGCAGACGCGATCGGCCACCGCCGGTCGCGTCTTGCTTTTGCGGCTGGACGCTCTCAACGATAAAAAGCAGCTGCCGATGTCAGAACCTATGGTTCTGTTTCGTCCTCAGGGCACAATGCTCATCATCAAGGAGGAACCGAGCATGCCAAGCACGATCAAACTGCACCGCGTCCTCGCCACCAGCCCGGACAAAGTCTATCGCGCCTTCATCGAGGCCGATGCACTGACGAAATGGTTTCCGCCAAACGGCTTTACCTGCACCGTCCATCATCTCGATGCAAAGGTCGGCGGCACATTCAGAATGTCGTTTCGAAACTTCACCAACGGCCAGAGCCATTCCTTCGGCGGCGAGTTCCATGAACTCGTTGTCGGCGAGCGCATCCGCTACACAGACAGGTTCGACGATCCCAATCTTCCGGGCGAGATGGAAGTCACAATCGTGCTGAAAAAGGTGTCTGTCGGTACGGAGCTCGACATTACCCAGGCGGGCGTTCCCGACATCATTCCGGCAGAAGCCTGTTACCTCGGCTGGCAGGAATGCCTGCGCAATCTCGCGCGGCTCGTGGAGCCGCATATCGAAGAGTGACGACTGCGGTGAAAAATGAAGGCCGGCGAAATCATTGCGCCGGCCGGTTTCATGCTACTCGAATTTGAAGGCCAGCCTTTTGCCGGTCAGTTTCGCCAATTGCTGCAGCCGTCCATCCAGGCGTTCGCCGGCGAAATTCGCATATTCATGCGGCACGACGAATTCGAGATCGAGATCCGGCGACATCGATTCCCGGAATGTCAGGTGGTGCACCAGGCCCGGCATGGAGGCCGAGAACAGATAGACGACGCGCAGCAGACCGCCCAGAAGTTTGGCCAGATCCAGAAGGCGCGGCGTGGCAATGGTCGCCAACGCATCGGTATCGCCGTTATCGCCTACCCCTTCGAAACGATAGTAATTGGCGAGCGCCAGATAGGCGCGGCCGGGGTGACTGATGCCGACGAAGGATGAGTGGGCGATGACATTCATCGCCTGCGCGCCGCGATAATCCGGGTGCGCACGCCAGCTGATATCGGCGACGAGGCAGGCTGCCCGACGATAGCGACTTTCCTCTTCCGTCTCGGCAATGCCGAAAAAGGGCATCATGCGACCGGTCCAGTCGGCCAGCTCACGGGCATGCCTGGGCGAGCGGGCGCGCAGGATGGCAAGCTGGTCGGCCGCGACGAGAAGCGGGTCCGCCTCGCGTTCGCCGTCGGGCAGGCGCGAATAGAGATAACCCTCGCGGACGCCTTGGGCCGAGAAGGTGATCTTCGCCGGCTTCATGGCGCTCAACACTTCCTGCATGGCGATCGCGCCATAGGGAAGCAGCGAACGGCGGTTCTTGGAGACCGCCTGCCAGGCACCCTCTTTCGAGTCCTTGGCGGCAATCACCTCTTCGAGGAATTTCTGGATCTCGTCGAGCGAAAGCTCGTAACCCTGCATCATGTGCAGCGGATAATTGATCATCTCCATGTGCAGTTTGGCGATATTGCGCCATGTGCCGCCAACGGCGTAAAAGGTCCGGCCCTCGCCCTTTTCGAGAAAACGCGCAGTGTTGACCTGCTTGCGGGCGAAGGTGCGCGCCTTGGCAAGCGAGTTTCCCGAGCTTTCCGAAAGCCTCAGACCGCCGAGAGGCAGGGTAATTCCGCGACCGAATTCATGCCCCTTGATGTCGATGAGTTCCAGCGATCCGCCACCCAGGTCACCGGCGATCCCATCCACGTCATGGAAGCCGCTGATGACGCCGAGCGCCGAATACTTCGCTTCTTCCTCGCCGGAAAGAACCTGAATTTCCTGACCAAGGATTACTTCTGCATTGCGAATGAAATCGGGGCCGTTGCTCGCCTCGCGAGCGGCCGCGGTTGCAAGTACATGGATCTCGGTGGCGCGTGCCTGATCGGAAAGCGCCTTGAAGCGCTTCAACGCTGCGAGCGCGCGCTCGACGCCTTCATCGTCCATGCGGCCATTTGCGCCGAGGCCCTTGCCCAGACCGCACAACACCTTTTCATTGAAAAGGACCGTCGGGGCGCGGGTCAATCCCTCGTAGACAACCAGACGAACGGAATTGGATCCGATATCTATAACGGAAACAGGGGCGATGCCCGGGAGCCGCCCCTGAGCTTCAGAAATTACCATACTGCCTATTTCTTACGGCCGGACAGAACCCCGGCAATCAGTTTCGGAGCACTTGACTTCAAGGCTTCCCCGCGGCCGGAAAGGCTCGGGTTGGTCATGAAATAGTGCTGGGCGTTGAAAGGCTCCTCACCCTTGCGCACCTCCATGCGCCTCGACGTCCCGTCCGGCAGTATCTCGTAGCTCTGCTGGTTGTCAATCAGATTGCCCAGCATAATCTGTGAGAGAACCTGTTCATGCACCGTCGGGTTGAGCAGAGGCACAAGCGTCTCGACGCGGCGGTCAAGATTGCGCGGCATCATGTCGGCCGAACCGATATAGACGAGCGCCTTGTCGGACGGCAGACCCTGGCCGTTGCCGAAGCAGAAGATACGGCTGTGCTCGAGGAAACGGCCGACGATCGACTTGACGCGGATGTTGTCCGACAATCCGGGAACCTGCGGACGAAGGCAGCAGATGCCGCGAATGACGAGCTCCACGTCAACGCCGGCATGGCTGGCGCGATAAAGCGCGTCGATGATTTCCGGATCGACCAGCGAATTCATCTTCATCCAGATCGCCGCCGGACGTCCGGCCTTGGCATGGGCGATCTCTTCCTCGATATGGCGGAGAATGCGCGGGCGCAGCGTATAGGGCGAAACCGCCAGCTTCATGCTTTCCTTCGGCTCGCCGTAACCGGTGATGAAGTTGAAGATGTTCGCCATATCATGGGCGATCTTCGGATTGCAGGTGAAGAAGGACAGGTCGGTATAGATCTTGGCGGTAATCGGGTGATAGTTGCCGGTCCCGAGATGGCAATAGGTGCGCAGCTTGCCGTCTTCGCGGCGAACGACCATCGACATCTTGGCGTGGGTCTTCAGCTCGATGAAGCCGAACACGACCTGCACGCCGGCACGTTCAAGGTCGCGCGCCCAGCGGATGTTGGCCTCCTCGTCGAAACGGGCCTTGAGCTCTACCAGCGCCGTCACCGACTTACCTGCTTCGGCAGCATCGATCAGCGCCCGGACGATCGGGCTGTCGTTGGAGGTTCTGTAGAGGGTCTGCTTGATGGCGAGCACGTCGGGGTCGCGGGCGGCCTGCAGAAGGAACTGCACAACCACGTCAAAGCTTTCATACGGATGGTGGACCACCATGTCCTTTTCGCGGATGGCTGCAAGGCAGTCGCCAGCATGCTCGCGAACCCGCTCCGGAAATCGGGCGTTGTAGCTGTCGAAACGCAGGTCCTCGCGCGGCGCCTTGGTGATTTCCGACATGGTATTGAGCGCCAGCAGGCCGGGAAGAACCGCAACACGATTATCCGGCACGCCGAGTTCCTGCACCACGAACTGGCGCAGCGATGCCGGCATTTCACTGTCGGTCTCGATGCGGATTACCTTGCCGCGACGACGGCGTTTCAAGGCCGTCTCGAAGAACCGGACCAGATCTTCCGCTTCTTCTTCCACTTCAAGATCGCTGTCGCGGATGATGCGGAAGGTGCCGGCGCCCCTGACCTCGTAACCGGGGAAAAGCCGGTCGGTGAACATGCCGACCACATCTTCCAGCGTGATGTAGCGGATCGTCGTGCCGTCATCCGGCAGGCGGACGAAGCGATCGAGCGTCGTCGGCAGACGCAACAGACCGGTCATCGGCTCCTTGCCGAGCAGGCTGTGCAGCTGCAGGCCCATGGAGAAGCCGAGGTTCGGGATGAACGGGAAAGGATGCGCCGGATCGATGGCGAGCGGCGTCAGGACCGGAAACAGGTCTTCCTCGAAATCGGTCGCGAGCCATGCGCGGTCTTCGGCGGACAGTGCGTTCGGGCGAACGATGAGGATATCTTCCTGCGCCAGATATTGCTGCAGCACGGCAAGCGAGGCTTGCTGCTCCATCTGCAGATTGTCGATTTCCTGCAGGATCGAATCGAGCTGCTCGGCCGGCGTCTTGCCGTCGGGGCTGCGGATGACGATGCCCTGGCGGACCTGACCTTCGAGGCCCGCGACACGCACCATGAAGAATTCGTCGAGATTGGCGGCCGAGATCGACAGGAACCGGACCCGCTCCAGAAGCGGATGCGCCGTGTTCAGCGTTTCTTCCAGAACGCGGCGATTGAACTGAAGCCAGGAGAATTCGCGATTGATGAATCGATCGGAGCTTGCAAGCTGCTCCTCGAAGCTCGGGATCGCCTCAACAACAACATCCTTGGTTTCCGACGTTTCGGCGATCTGGTCCATGAGCTCCATCCTCAGTGTTAAGCCTTTCGGCCGTATAATGTTTTGACGACGGAACTGTGACAGTCAATCGCCGCCGTCGGCCTGACCGAAGCTCTCCAGCACTTCCGCCGCCAATGCCCGGTTTATACGGGTGCCGCGCGACAATGCCAGATGATCCAGTTGCTCGACGACACGCTGCGCCGTTTCGAGCGAACGCTCCATCCGGTTGACGATATAGCTCACCAGTTTGTCATCAATGTTAAGCTGCCGATCGGAAAACAGCTTGATCATGACCTGGGCGAGAAGTTCCTCGTCCGGCTCACCGATTTCCACGACCGTCGCGGCCCTGAGGCGCGATTTCAGATCCGGCAGGTCAACCGCCCATGAGGTCGGCCAGAGCCTCGACGTCATCAGCAATGTCTGACCATGCTGACGGACCGCGTTGATGACGTGGAAAAGTTCGGCATCGTCAAAACCACGGCGATCGGCATCCTCGAACAGGACCGGACCACCTGCGGCAATCTGCGATGCATTTGAACCGGCGACGGGATGGATTTCCTGCGCGCCCGACTGTTCGCGCCAGATATGGGCAAGATGGGATTTTCCCGACCCGACAGGACCTGCCAGTACAACCACCGGCGACGGCCAGTTGGGCCATTCGTCGACGATCGACACGGCTGCGGCCATGCGTTCGGATACCATGAGGTCGTCCCTACCGCGGGCGGCATCATGGGAAAATTGCAGGGGCAGCTGTTCGCCCTTGCCTTGCGGGCGATCTATTGGGTCAGTCATGAAATTCAGTTGTTCTTAGGAGCTTCGATTTCACGCACGTCGTTCTGCTGATCGACCGCGTGCGGCACGCCCTCCTCCCAGGGAAGATCGGTGGAGCGACCGTAGTAGATATCGCTATCAAGATATCGCGCCAAGGCGAAACGGACAAGCACGCCAACCACCGCAGCTGCGGGCACCGCGATGAGCAGGCCAACGAAACCGAACAATGCACCGAAGGCGAAAAGCGCGAACATCAGCCAGACCGGATGCAGGCCGACGCTCTGGCCGACGAGTTTCGGCTGAAGGATATTGCCCTCGAGGAACTGGCCGGAGAAGAAGACGGCGGCGACGACGATGATCCAGGGAAAATCCGGCCAGAACTGCACGAGCGCCACACCGATGGCCATGACCAGACCGATGAGCGAACCGATATACGGTATGAACGAAATCATGCCTGCGACAAAGCCGATCAGCAGGCCGAAATTCAGGCCGACAAGCGACAGGCCGACGGCGTAATAGATGCCGAGGATGAGGCAGAGCGAGCCCTGGCCGCGGATGAAACCGGCCACCGACTGATCCATTTCCCGGGCTATCTGGCGCACGACCAGCACCTGATCGCGCGGTATCCAGCTATCGACCTTGCGCACCATACGATCCCAGTCGAGCAGGATGTAGAAAGCAACGACGGGGGTAACGACCAGCAACGACATGACGTCGACGATCGCCTTGCCGGAGTTCCATATCTGCGCCAGAAGCGAGCCGACGAAGCCGGCCCCCTGGCTCAGCACCTGAGAGAAGTTTTCCTTCACCGTTTCGATCTGGCTGGAAATCCAGGGCGGCAGGAAGGATGTCTGCGGGCTGGAGATGATCTGCTGCAATTCGGTGATGTAACCGGGAAGCGCCGCCGCGAACTGGGTGAACTGGCTGATGATGATCGGGATCACCAGCATGAGCGCGAGCGCAAAGATGGTGACGAAGCAGACGAGGATGACGATCGTCGCCATGGTACGGCTCAAGCCCCGGCGCTCCAGCCAGTCGGCGACCGGATCAAGGAAATAGGCAAGCGCCATGCCGGCCACGAACGGCAGGAGAATGGACGAGAAGAACCACAGGAACAGGATGAAACCGACAAGGACGCCCAGCCAGAACAGGATGTGGCGCTTCAGGCTTGCGCCACTGACGTGATATGGCATGTCTGCTCCTTGTTGATCGCTATTCGCGTTTCCCATGGCATATGAGGGGCTTGCCGAACGAGGTCAAGTTCACATCACGGTTAGCGACCTTGCCTGTGAAATGCCTTTAAAACATGGCCGAAACGCTTGCATATCCGGACCGGGCATGCAATTGGCGGCAGCTTATAGTTCCCCATTGGATCCGGACTGGAGATGGATGATGAGCGAGGCGGGCAAGAACGGTCTCACCTATAGCGATGCTGGCGTCGATATCGATGCAGGCAACCTGATGGTCGAGAAGATCAAGCCGGCGGTGCGTTCCACCCGGCGTCCCGGCGCAGATGGCGAGATCGGCGGCTTCGGCGGCCTGTTCGACCTCAAGGCCGCAGGCTTCAACGACCCGATCCTGGTTGCCGCCAATGACGGCGTCGGCACCAAGCTGAAGATCGCCATCGACGCAGATTTCCATGATACGGTCGGCATCGACCTCGTCGCCATGTGCGTCAACGATCTCGTCGTACAGGGCGCCGAGCCGCTGCTGTTCCTCGACTATTACGCCACCGGCAAGCTCGACCCGGACCAGGGCGCAGCGATCGTAAAGGGCATTGCCGCAGGCTGCGTCGAATCCGGCTGCGCGCTGATCGGTGGTGAAACGGCTGAAATGCCGGGCATGTATTCCGATGGCGATTACGATCTCGCAGGCTTTGCCGTGGGTGCTGCCGAACGCGGCCAGCTTCTGCCGGCCGGCGATATCGCTCCTGGCGACGTCATCCTCGGCCTCACCTCTTCCGGCGTTCATTCCAACGGTTTCTCGCTGGTTCGCAAGATCGTCTCTCTTTCCGGCCTCGGCTGGGATGCCCCTGCCCCGTTCGCGGCTGACAAGAAGCTCGGCGAAGCGCTTTTGACGCCGACCCGCATCTATGTGAAGCCGCTCCTGAAGGCGATCCGCGAAACGCATGCGCTGAAAGCGCTCGCCCACATTACCGGCGGCGGTTTCCCGGAAAATATCCCGCGCGTTCTGCCGAAACATCTCGCGGCGGAAATCGAACTCGGCAACATCCCTGTTCCGGCCGTATTCTCGTGGCTTGCCAAGACCGGCGGCGTCGAGCCGAAGGAAATGCTACGCACTTTCAACTGCGGCGTCGGCATGATCGTCGTCGTCTCGGAAGAAAACGCCAAGGCTGTGACCGAGGTTCTTAGCGCCGAAGGCGAAACCGTCGTGCAGCTCGGCCGCATGGTAGAACGCGCTGAAGGCGACGCGGGCGTCATCTACAAGGGCACGCTCGGCCTCTGACAACACCAAGCCTGGTTAAGGGTTAAGATCATGAACTCGGCCAAAAAGCGCGTCGTCGTCTTCATCTCAGGCGGCGGCTCCAACATGGTATCGCTGGCCGATGCCTGTGCGGAACCCGGTTTTCCGGCCGAGATCGTCGCCGTGATCTCCGACAAGCCGTCTGCCGGTGGGCTCGCCAAGGCCGAGGCGCGCGGCATCAAGACCTTTGTCTTCGAGCGCAAGGCCTATGCCGGCAAGGTAGAGCACGAGGCGGCAATCCTTTCCGCGCTTGCCGACATCGATCCGGACATCATCTGTCTCGCCGGTTACATGCGGCTGATCTCGGGCGATTTCATTCGCCCATATGAGGGCCGCATCCTCAACATCCACCCTTCCCTGCTGCCGCTTTTCCCCGGCCTGCACACGCATCAGCGCGCCATCGACGCCGGCATGAAGATCGCCGGCTGCAGCGTGCATTTCGTCACCGAAGGCATGGACGAAGGCCCAATCGTGGCGCAGGCGGCCGTTCCGATTTTCGCTGGCGATACGGCCGATACTTTGGCTGGCCGTGTGCTGACCGTCGAACACAAGCTCTATCCGATGGCGCTGAGGCTTTTTGCCGAGGACAAGGTGAGGATGGAGGCAGGCAGGACCGCCGGCGGTGCTCCTTCGGCAGAAGAATTCGGCACTCTGATCTCGGTCTGATTTGTAAGAGACAATTCGCTCCAATTGACCGGTTCCATAACCGGCCTTATCCTCAATGGACAAGGTGGAGCAAAACGATGACGATCACAGTCAATATCGGCGACGCCGATCTCAACGAACTGCTTGCGAAAGTGGAAGCCGGCGAGGACGTAGTTTTTGCGCGGAATGGTATGCCTGTTGCTCAAATGACGGCAGTTTCCCAGCCGAGCAGTAGGGCCGAGTTGATAGAAACCATCCTTCGCGAACGCGCAGGCCGCAAGCCGGTCACACAGGAAGAGATTGCCGAATGGAAGCAGATCGGACGCCGATAACCGGTCTTGTTCTGGACGCCTCCATAGCTCTTGTCTGGTTTTTGCCTGATGAAGAAAGTTCTGTTGCGGATAAAGCTCTGAAACGTCTGGATGGCGCCCAGGCAACAGTTCCGGATCTATTCTGGCACGAAATGCGAAATGTCCTGCTGACGTCCTACCGACGCAAACGTTTGTCGTTGGCGGAGGTCTGGCATTCGATGCATCGCCTCGATCAACTCAGTATCATCACGGCGACAACGTCCGACAACGCTCATATCCTCACACTCGCCGAGCGGCATGGGCTGACGGCCTATGATTCGACCTATCTGGCTTTGGCTCTGGAAACCAAACTGCCACTCGCGACACTGGACAAACGGCTGATAGACGCAGCGACACTGGAAAACGTGCCGCTGCTCTCGTGATGCGAATCCTTACGCCGCCATCATCTGCAACGGGTGCAGCGTGCCGTCGCTATAGACGAAGCGGCCATCACGGAACGTGGCGCGGATGCGGTGGACGTCGCCGGTCTCGACGGCCACGAGGTCGGCGCGCTGGCCGATCGAGATTTCACCACGATCGGTAAGGCCAGCCGCGCGTGCCGCGTTCGAAGTCGCCATGGCGACGGCCTTGGGCAGGCCGATCGTCATGATATCGGCGAGCTTGAAGATTTCAGGCACGAA
>DLSX01000026.1 GCA_002500765.1 Neorhizobium sp. UBA7851 | reverse complement strand
CGCGGTGATCAACCACGGACTCGGGCTTGGCGCAGTCCCGTTGATCGCCGGTCTCGTGCCGATTGCGGCACTTGCCGTGGCGCTCGTCGCCATCCGCATGGACCAGCGGGAGAGCCTGCGCGCCGCGCGACTTTCGCCGGCCGAATAGGATCACGCCGCCAAGATCTTGCGGTTGAACCATCCGTCAAATGGCCCATGTAAGATGGGCCGCATTTCAGGCCCGGTTTTATGCCGGGTCTTTCTCTCCAAAGGAGTTTTCATGTTCGACGTCAGCGCAAACGGCGCAAATATCCCTGCCCTCGGTTTCGGCACGTTCCGCATGCCGGATGCCGATGTGCACCGCATCCTGCCGGAAGCCCTCAAGCTCGGCTTTCGCCATGTCGACACAGCCCAGATCTACAAGAACGAGGCGGCTGTCGGCGATGTTCTGAAAGCCTCGGGCATTGCCCGGCAGGATATTTTTCTCACCACCAAGGTCTGGGTCGACCGCGTAGGCCACGCGGATTTCATCGCCTCCGTTGATGAAAGCCTGACCAAGCTGAAGACCGATCACGTCGATCTTCTTCTGCTTCACTGGCCGCAGAGCGAGATGCCGCTTGCAGACCGGATCGGCGCGCTGAATGAGCTACGCACAGCCGGCAAGGTGAAGAATATCGGCGTTTCCAACTTCTCGACCGCGCTGATGGCGGAAGCGGTCAAGCTATCCGACGCACCGATCGTCAACAACCAGATCGAATATCACCCCTATCTCGACCAGTCGAAGGTGCTGAACGAAGCCGCCAAGACCGGCATGTCGGTGACCGCCTATTACCTGATGGCCGATGGCGCTGTGCCGAAGGATGCGGTGCTGAAGGATATCGGCGCCAAGCATGGCAAAACCGCCGCGCAGGTGGTGCTGCGCTGGGCCGTGCAGCAGAAGGATGTCATTGCCCTATCGAAGACGGCCACCGAAAGCCGCCTGCCGGAAAATTTCGACATTTTCGACTTCGCCCTGTCGGAAGAAGAAATGGCTGCCGTCCACAAGCTCGCCCGCCCGGACGGCCGTATCGTCAATCCGGGGCACCTCGCGCCGGATTGGGATAAGTAGTTTCCGGTCACAGTTTTTGATTGAATGCAGGAAGCTCCGGAGAGAACATCTCCGGAGCTTTTTCACATCGGTCATGGCGAGCGGCAAACGTATGATTACAAGGCAAAATCCGGTCAAAGCGCATCCGCTCCTGCGCCGGGTCGAGGGTCGTTTCTTCCGTTCGGTGCCGGCAACACGGCTGGACAAGGTTCTCGATCCGCCGGATCCGCAGAGCGCCGGTCGATACCATCGCCCCGGCGAGCTGGTCCTCTATACAAGCGCGGCCTTTGAATCCGCCGTCGCGGCCGTGTCAGGCTATATGCGAAAGGACCAGTTGCCACGTGTCGTCGTGCCGCTCAGGATCAGCGAGGCCTTCGTGCTCGACCAGCATGACGAAGAGGCCTGCAGGGCATTCGGCATCGAACGCGACCTTTCCAATGAACCATGGCAGACGGCGCTTGCGGAAGGCCGCGAGCCAGCATCCTGGCGCAATGTCGATATTGCCCGCGCGATCGGTGCAGACGGGATCATTGACCGATCCCGCAAGATGCCTGGAGCATGGCATCTCAATCTGTTTTACTGGAACGAAAGCGGCGGTCCGAGCGTCGAGATCTGCGGCGATCCCGTGGAACTATTCCTCACGTCCGACGGCCCGGCATGGGATCACAGCCGGGCTGACTGACAGCGGGATGGGTGGAAAATCACCCGTTTCGTTTCGCTTTTGGGAAAGAAAGCACCCAAACAGCGTCAGGTGTTGACCATCAATGCGCCTGACTGCCTCGATCATCATTGCCTCCCTCGCTCACCGCCATAGGTTTCGTCCGGGCTGGAGAAGGAGGAGTTTTCCATGCTTTTCAGAACCTTGATTATCTCGGCGGCGATGATCGCCACTTCAACCCTGCCGGCCGAAGCACAGAGGCGGGGTGGCGAACCGGCGCCGACGGATTGCCCGAAAAACCTGCCGGCCGGTACCGAGTGCTTTGCCGGCCAGGACATGCGCGGCGCCTATTACTGGATCGCAAAGCCGAAAGACTGGAACGGCGTGCTGGTCGTGCATGCCCATGGCGGGCCACGCACGGCAAAACCGGAGCCCGACGATCCGGTAGAGGATCTGGAACGTTTCGCCGTCACGGTTCAGGAAGGTTACGCCTGGGCGGGGTCGAATTATCGGCGGCAAGGTTATGGAGTTCGCATGGCGGCGGCCGATACCGACAATGTGCGGCGCATCGCCGAGCGCTTTCTCGGGGAGCCGAAGACGGTTCTGCTGCATGGCCAGTCCTGGGGCGGCAATGTGGCGGCCAAGACCGCCGAGCTTTATGCGCTCGACTGGCGCGGGCACAAAAATTACGACGGCGTGGTGCTGACAAGCGGACTTCTGGCGGGCGGCAGCCGTGGCTATGATTTCCGCGCAGACCTGCGCGCCGTCTACCAATATTACTGCAAGAACCATCCGCGTGCGGGCGAAGCGCAGTATCCGGTCTGGCAGGGCTTGCCGAAGGGCGCTTCGATGAAGCGCGCCGAGCTGGAAAGCCGCGTCGAGGAATGTACCGGTCTGTCGCTTGCCAAGGACAAGCGCTCGCCCGAGCAGGCGAAAAATCTGGCCAATATTCTCGCCGTCATCAAGGTGCCGGAAAGCAATCTCGTGGCGCATCTGGCCTGGGCGACGAACCTGTTTCAGGACATCGTCTGGCGCCGGCTGGACGGCAAAAATCCGTTCGACAATTCCGCGGTCGAGTACAAGGGATCGGATGACGATGCGGCGTTGAACAAGGGCGTCGAACGGTTCAAGGCCGATCCCGAGGCACGACGGGCGATGGCCTATGATGCCGATCTCACCGGCCAGATCGTCGCCCCGACGATAACACTGCATGCCAAGGACGATCCGACCGTGTTTGTGAACCACGAGGCGATCTATCGCCAGACGGTGGAAAAGGCCGGCAATGGAGATCTGCTGCAGCAGAATTTTTCAGACGAGGCGGAGCATTCGAAACTCTCGACCCCACAATATGCGGCGCTGTTTTCCGCCATGCTGACCTGGATCGACAAGGGTGAAAAACCGACCAAGCAATCCGTGGCGGCGCTGTGCGAGGAGAAGCGCAAGACCTATGACGAGGCTTGCAGGCTGCTGCCGGAGTTCGAGCCTGGGGTGGAATAGCGGTGAACCGGAGCCTGCCATACCCCCCTCTGCCCTGCCGGGCATCTCCCCCTCAAGGGGGGAGATCACGCGTAGCTTGACCTCTGCCCAGCCACTTTCTCTTTTGAATAAAAGCGCCGAATACTTCGCTTGTGGCAAAGTCGGCGCGTCCAGTTAATCTCCCCCCTTTGAGGGGGAGATGGCCGGCAGGCCAGAGGGGGGCCTACCGGCCTCGACGCCCAATGGGGCAATCAATCCTTGGCGAAGGTCGTCGCCGTCTGCGATGTGGTGACCATCGTGTTGTATTCCGAGACGATCCATTCGATGTCGTTGCTGCCGGCCTTGCGGGCGTCGCCCTTGACCTTGCGGAGCTGCTCGTCGAGTTCACGCAGCTTGGAGAGGAGCGAGGCCGGGCGGCTTTCGAAGACGTGGAAGCTGTCCGGGTGATCGATGGCGTAGTCGTCGAATTCACGCACAGCGCCCGCATAGGCATCGAGTTCGGTCTTGAACACGGCCATGTCGACCACCGGCTTTTCGTTGTCCGGCATCAGGTCCATCATCGCTTCGGCGCGGATCATGATGTTGCGGACATGCCAGCGGGATTTCCTGCCCTCGGCCTGTTCAAGCGCGTTGAGCGTGGCGAGGTCGAGCTTCACCTTCTCCGAGCGCAATGTCAGGTCGGCCGTATCGCGACGCTCCTGATAGGTCGGCGCCAGAGCTGCGATATCCTTGTGGAAAGCCTTTGCGCCTTCCATTTTGTCGGACTTGTAGTCGAGCCGCTCGTAATATTTGTTGGCCTTTTCGATAATCGGAGCGAGTTTGCGGTAGACCTCGACATAGGCGAGCATGGCGGCATCGAGTTCGGGCATTTTCGGCTCGGCCCTGGCCGCTTCCTCGACGGCGGCGATCTCGTCGCGCACGTCGTAGAGCGAATAAAGCCCGTAGATGACCTTTTCCCTGCCGGTCGGCCCGTTCTTCATATCGACCCAGCTGCCATAACGCTGGAGCGATTCAGAGGCTCGGATGGAGCGGTTGAGGAACTCGACATAGGCATTCATCTTACCGATCGCATCGGCGGACAGATCGGTTTGCGGTTGGGCCGATGCTGCAGCCGCCGCTGCGGACTGGGCGAATGCAGGCGTCCCGGACAAAACCGGGGCGATGGTCGGAACCTGCAGCAAAAGCGAAACCGCGGCGACGGCAAACGCCCTCGACGTGAAAATGCGCATTCTGATTACCCCCGAAAAAACCTAGAATATCAACTGATTGAATTTGATGCTCGAAGCGCGAAGGTCAACTGCGAAAAATCGCAGTTTGCGCAGTTCGGCTGGATAACAACGGCTATCGACGTCCGCTTGAGCCTGCCGCCTCAATCATTGTTTGCATTGCAGTAGCGTCGCAACTTAACTTCCACGGAAATCTTCAGCATCGCAACAAATTTTCCGTTTCAGGCGCATTCGATTAAATTGCGATTAAGCAAGATCACCATAGCGTGAAGCCAAGCCCATGACAGGCCTGCATGCAGTTCAGCCCGCCCCGCCGGCCGTCGATACATTTTCACTGGTGCCCTCTCCATCCTGTCCGATTTTTTCAAGAGACCGGCACCCGCGCGGTCCTTTCTCACGGTATATGCTATGAGCTTTCTTTCGAACGCCAAAATACGAACCAAGATCCTGTCCCTGATCGTTCCGGTCTGTCTGATCGGCGTGGCCGGCATCGGTGTCGCCGCCTACAGCTTCAAGCAGGCAGACGGGCAATATACAGCCTTCATCGCAGAGGACAGCATTGCGGCAACACAGGTCTCGCGCGCCTCGACCTCGATGAACTCGATTGCCTACAGCGCCTATCAGCTGACGGTCTACCCACAGGATTCCGCCTTCCGCGCCGTGGCACAGAAGAACTACGAAAGCGGCAAGAAAGCCATGAGCACCCTTCTTGCGGCTGCCAAGCAGCTGATCCCGGAACAGGCCGGTGATCTGTCCACCTTCGAAACCCGCGCACTCGCAATCACCGCGATGACCGACAAGGCAGTCGTCCTGACCGAAAAGGGCCAGATGCAGGATGCCCAGGCTGTTCTTGCCCAGGTCGATCCCGACATCGCCAAGATCCGCGACGACTTCAAGGACTGGAACGTCGCCAATACCAAGACGGTGCTGGACAATAGCGCCGCGATCACCGCGCAGATCAACTCGACCCTTATCACCCTGATCACGACGCTCGGTCTGCTGTTTGCTGCTGCGATCGCCGCCTCGCTGTTCGTCGCCTCGCGCGGCATTTCAGGGCCGATCGACATGCTGCGCCAGCGTATGGCGTCGCTCGCCGGCGGCGAGACGAGCAGGGACGTTCCGGGTCTCGGCCGCAAGGACGAAGTCGGCCAGATGGCGGAGGCCGTCGCGGTGTTCCGCGGCAATGCCATCGAGCGTATCAAGCTCGAGCAGGAGGCGCTC
>DLSX01000108.1 GCA_002500765.1 Neorhizobium sp. UBA7851 | reverse complement strand
GGTGGCAAGCCACTTGCCGATCACCACCTTCTGCTGGTTGCCGCCCGAAAGCTCGATCGTCATCTTGTCGGCTTGCGCCGGACGCACGCCGAGCGAAGCGATCAGTTCGCGCGCCAGCCGTCCCATGCCCGACATGGACAGAATGCCGAAGCGGCTGTTTTCACGCATCCAGGCAAGCGAGAGATTGTCGCGGATCGACATGGTGCCGACGAAGCCTTCGAGATGGCGGTCTTCGGGGATATAGACGATGCCGGCACGGTTGGCGGCTTTCAGATCGCCACCGGCCTGTCGCTCGCCGAACACGTCGAGCGTGCCCTCCTGGATGGTCTCAAGCCCGGCGATCAGGCGCAGCACCTCGGAGCGGCCGCTGCCCATCAGGCCCGCCAGCGCCACGATCTCGCCGCAGCGGACGTGGAGCGATGCGGACTGAAGCAGCTTGCCGTTGGAGATGTTGTCGACCTTGATCGCGATCTCGCCGATCTCGGCCTCAAGATGCGGGAATATGTCCCCCACCTCGCGTCCGACCATCATCGAGACGATCTCGGCCTCATCGGTCTCGGCGGTCTTGCGCTCACCGATGAACTTCCCGTCGCGCAGCACGACCACGCGGTCGCACTGGTTGAAGATCTCCTCCATCTTGTGGGAGATGTAGAGGATGCCCGCACCACGGGCCTTGAGCCGCTCGATCAGCGTGTAGAGTTGGTCCCGTTCGCGATTGGAAAGCGCGCTGGTCGGCTCGTCCATGACCATAAACCAGGCGTCGGCCAGCACCGCACGGGCAATTTCAACCATCTGCTGGCGTCCGACCGATAGCGTACGCAATTCTGCATCGACGTCGATATCGAGCGACAGCTCGGCCATGATTGCCCTTGCCTCGTGTCGCATGCGGCGACGGTCGAGAAGCCCGAGGACGTTGCGGGGTTCGCGACCAACGAACATGTTCTCGGCCACCGTCAGGTCCGGCGACAGGCTGAAATGCTGATGGATGACGCTGATGCCCTTGGCGTCGTTGGGTGAGGCGAAGGTCACGGGCTTTCCATCGACCAGCAACCGCCCTTCGTCGGGGCGGTAAACGCCGGAAATACACTTGACCAGCGTCGACTTGCCGGCACCGTTTTCTCCGGCAAGTGCCACCACTTCGCCGGCCGTGACGGTGAAGGAAACACCGTCGAGCGCCCTGACGCCCGGGAAGATCTTGCCGATGCCGCTGAGCGTGATCGAATGCTTTTCACCCTCGGTCTCGGCCGCGACCGCTGCTGCAGCCGATCCGGCAGATTTCGCGCGGCGTCGCAGCGAGCCGACGAGCCGGGTAATGGTTTCTGGCTGGCTGGTCAGCACGGCGACGACAATCAGCGCACCGGTGATATAGTAGATGATGATCTGCGGCACCTGCAGGAATGAAAGACCCGTATTGATCACTCCGAGCAGCAGTGCGCCGATGGCCGTGCCCCAGATGGAGCCCCTGCCGCCCGAGAGCTTGGTGCCACCGATAATCGCGGCGGTGATGGCCGTGAATTCAAGGCCGGTTCCGGCGAGTGGCTGGGCCGAACCAAGACGTCCGATGGTCAGGATGGCACCCAGGCCTGCCGTGGCGCCGGCGATCAGATAGACCGAAATACGCACGAGTTCGACCGGAACCATAGACACGCGCGCGGCCTCCGCATTGCCGCCAACCGCATAGATCCAGCGACCATAGACGGTGCGACGAAGCACGAACCACCAGACGCAGAGAACAATACCGGCGATCACCACCGAGACCGGCAGCATGCCGATGGTGGCACGTCCCGCAAAGAGCACGGCGGGATCGGTGATTGGGAGGCTCGATGCTCCCGAGAGACTGAGCGAGAGGCCGCGGGCGAAAGCCATCGTCGCCAGTGTTGCTATAAAGGGCGAGATGCCGGCAACTCCGATGAGCAAACCGTTGAGCAGACCGATCGTCGCGCCACTCGCAATGGCTGCGATCAGGGTCAGCGTCGCCGAGCCGGTCGAGGCGAAGACGATGCCTGCCGCAACACCTGCAAAGGCAAGCGAACTGCCGACCGAAATATCGATGCCGCGGGCGATGATGACCGCAGTCATGGCAAAGGCGACAAGCGCGATCACAGCACTTTGCTGGGCGATGCTGACAAAATTGCCGGCCGAAAGGAACCGGGGATCGATCCAGCCGAAAACGGAGATCGCGACCACGAGCACGATGACCAGAACGGGTTCGTTATGGCGCAATAGGGATGTGATCCGGGAGTTTGACACGTGCGACCTCCATCAAAAGGTATGCACCGACCGCCGCAGCGGAAGCGATGTTCAAGCAACTATGGACTGAAGCGACCGGTAGAGGTTGGGAAGGACCGGTCGCTTCATGACGGCTTTACTGGCCGACGGTCATCGCCGATGCCGGCACTTTCGGGCCGAGCTGTTCGGTATAGTTCTTGGCCTCGACGGCCTGCTTCTCGGTGTTGATGTAGTCGACGGTCAGCCCGGCGGACTTCAGCTTCCCTGCTGTTTCATCGGAGGTGACGAAATAGGTCGGCATATAGAGATCCTTGGGCAGGTCCTCGCCCTTGGCGAGACGGGCGGCGACTGCGACATTCCAGTAGCCGACACGGTAAGCACCGGTCATGACATCCATGACCATCTTGCCGCTGTCGATCAGGTCCTTCATCTCGGCGTCGCCGTCATAACCGCCGTAGATGAGCTCGCTGCCCATTGCCGCAGCAACGGAATCGGCGGCCAGGCAAAGGCTGTCGGAAATGCAGGCGACGGCCTTCAGGTCGGGATAGGTGGTGAGCCAGGTCTGAGCGGCATTGGTCGCCTTGGCGGCGTCCCAGCCGGTGGGCTCGACACCGACGATCTTGATGTTGGGGAATTCCTTCTGCATCGTCTCGACGAAGCCCTTTTCGCGGGTGTCGGACACGAAGTTGCCGCGCGAGCCGACGAGAAGTGCGATTTCGCCTTCGCCGCCGAGCGAAGTGCCGATGGCGCGTGCCACCATGGCCATGTTGTTATAGTCGGGGTAGAGTGTCGAATAGTTCTCGCCGGCCTCGACCTTGTTGCCCATGGTGATGACCGGGATGCCGGCGGCAGTGGCCTTTTCGATGGCCGGAACGACGGCGTTCTTGTCGATCGGATCGATCAGGATGGCGCTGACGCCCTGATTGATGAAATTCTCGATAATGCCGACCTGCTTTTCCAGGCTGCCTTCGGCACTCTGCCAGGTGGATTTCACACCGTAATCGGAGGCCGCGACGTCACCGGCTTCCTTCATACGAACGTAAAAGGAATTCTGCAGGTCGATTGCCGCGAGGCCCAGAACTTTTTCCTGTGCCATGGACGGGGTTCCCATGGCGAGCGCGACCAGCGCGACGGATGCTTTCAGAATGCTACGCATGTTTTAGTTCTCCTCTGCCATCAGCAGTTCATTGGATGGTGGCATTTCGGGCGTTTTCCGCCTCTTGTCGGTATTGACCGATCAGGTCCGCTGCGTGGGCAGCGGTGTCGGCGATCGCGTTCCGTATCATCGCGGTGCGCATCGTCACTTGGCCATGGCGCTCCTCAGGCGCCGAGGCCGTCCACGCCGGCGCCACAAACAAGGCCGGCAATTCTCTCTCCTTCTTGTGTTTTCACGGCACCCGACATCAGTGCGGCAAGCGAGGCCGCGCCACTCAGGTCGGCGGCGATGCCGAATTCGAACCACAGGAGTTCGGCGGCACGCTGCATGTCATCGTCTTCGATCAGGACGATGTCATCGACATGCTGGCGGGCGGTCTCGTAGATGCTCTCGTGGGTACGTCCGCAGGCCATGGTGGCGACGCGCGTCGTGATCTGCGGCAGGCGGACGACCTTGCCGGCAGCAAACGAGGCATGCAGCGTCGGCGAACCGACAGGCTCCACGCCGATGATGCGAGCCTTCGGATTTGCCGCCTTGATCATCTGCGACATGCCGGTGATCAGTCCGCCACCGCCGATGGCAACGATATAGAGATCGACATCGGGTACCTGTTCCAGCATTTCGACCGCCACAGTCCCCTGCCCCGAGACGATCGCATCGTCGGCAAACGGATGCATGTAGAAGGCACCACGGTCCTTGGCGAAGGCCTGCGCCGCCTCATGCGCCTCGTCCCAGACAGAGCCCGCATAGCGAACGTCGGCGCCCCATTTCCTGAGCTTCTGCTCCTTGATCGGGCTGGCATTGGTCGGCAGGAAAATCGTTGCCGGTACACCGGACTGGCGGGCCATATAGGCAGTTGCAAGCCCGTGATTGCCACCCGATGCAGCCACGAGCCCATTGGCGAGCTGCTCGGGTGCCAGCGTTTTCACGCGGTTGACAGCCCCTCTGATCTTGAATGAACCGCTGACTTGCAGGCATTCGAGTTTCAGGTGGAATTCCTGCGGAAGTTCTGCCCCGGCACAATGGGAAAGCCTCAGCATCGGCGTTCGGCGTATGAAGGGCTTGATACGCTCTGCGGCAGCCTTGATGCTCTCAACGCTCATGGCCGGTATCCTCTTCGGCCAGCGCTTCGGGATATTCGTTGGCAAGAACGAAACAGCAATTGCCTGGGCGAACGCGGCCCGGCTGACGCTTGGCGAAGACCACGCCGTCGATCGGGTGGTACAGCACCAGCGGCTCGCGCTGCGGCGTGCGCAGGAAGTGGATCCGGCCGGCGATGTCGCCCTTCTGCACCACGGTGCCCAGTTCGCTAATCGGCTCGAACACGCCATCCTCGTCCGAAATGATGTAACCTTCGGCACCGGGAACCTTGAGGACGCGCGCATTGGCGCCCGCCGGGATATCGACCTCGCCATTCAGCACGCCGGCATGCTTGAGGACGTTACGGATGCCGCGGCGACATATGGCGAGCGCATCCTGGCTGACGAGACCGCCGCCAGCCATTTCGCTGCCGATCACGATCAGGCCCTGCAGGTTGGCGGCAGCAGTCGAGGTGCGGGTCTCGCCGAGATTGTCGACCATCACGACCGTCGGTGCGCCGAATGCAAGGGTTGCCTTGATGTTACGGCGATGCCCGTCCGGCGTCGGAGACGGTTCGATGATGGCGCTTGGGAGGATCATCAGCGAGGAGCCGCCGGAATGCAAGTCGAGGAAATAGTCGGCGATCGGGAACAGGCAATCGTTGACATAGGCTGCGATCTGGTTCGTCAGCGTTCCGTTGAAATCTCCAGGGAAACTGCGGTTGAAGTTGAGCCCATCGACCGGGGACGTGCGCATGCCGGCCTCGACTGCGCGTACATTGATGGCGGGAATGGCAATGATACGGCCACGGATGTCCGCGGGATCGATTTCACGCAGCAACTCGCCAAGCGCGATCGGGCCTTCATATTCGTCGCCGTGATTGCCAGCCTCGATCAGAACGGTCGGGCCCTTGCCATTCTTGACGACGGCAAGCGGCACCTGAACCGATCCCCAGGCATCGTCATGCGGTGATTGCGGCACATTGAAATAGCCGATCTGCTTCCCGTCGCGATCGAGATCGATCGAGGTGAAGACGCTGTTGCGTCGCGGCGTCACTACTTTGCGAACGACCTCCCCGGCCTTGATCGCTGTCAGACTTGTCATGGCACCCACTCGTCTTTTTTCTCGTTGAGGCGAGTGTGGCAGTTTTATATATGGAGTCAAGTTCGCATATGAAACAAATGACAATATGGTCGGAATTTTAATATGGTTGCAGTGAGGACAAGGATTCGACCGATGAATGAAACCGCAATCGAGGCGGGAAAACCTGCATATTCGGCACCTGCACTGACAAAAGGGCTGGAGGTGCTGGAGCTTCTGGCTGTAGCGCGCAACCCGTTGACCATGAAGGAAATCGCTGATGGTCTCGGCCGTTCGAAGAGCGAGATTTTCCGGATGCTGGTCGCCTTGCAGGAGCGAGGATACATCACCCGTAACCCGGAGACCGATGCCTATTGCCTGACCGACCGATTGTTCAAGCTTGGCCTGCATACGCCGAGCGCGCAGGATCTGATGACGGCCGTTATGCCTGAGCTTTCCAGGATTGCGCATGACACAAGCCAGTCGCCGCACCTTGTCGTGATCAATCACGGGCTGACGGTCGTGACGGCGGCCGTGCCCGGAGGCGAAGACATGTCGTTCACCCTGCGGCTCGGCTATGGCCGCCTCGCCTCGGATTCGACTTCGGGCCAGGTGATGCTCGCCTTCCAGGCGCCCGACATGGCTGAACGTATCCTTGGCGAATGCGATGCCCACGCGACGGCACCGGTCGACAGAGCTGCCCTTTCGGCTCATCTGATGCGCATACGCGACCGGGGCTACGAACTTCGCGAGAGCCGCGACTTCGTCGGCATTACCGACATCTGCTGCCCGATCCTTGGCGCAGACGGCAACGCCGTGGCCGCGGTCATCATCGCCTATGTCAATCGTCACACACGGGAAAGCCGACACGAGCACACCCTCAAAGCGTTAAAAGCGGCCTGCGATCGCATATCCGCAAAGCTGTCCGACCGTGTTCGACCGCCGGTGGAATTACCTGTCGACTGAGGCCATGGAGCGCTACATCCACCAACGTCACATCTCGCCGACCAAAGCCGCAAATACCTGGATTTATCCCTCCGGAGATTTGTCATTTTTCTTCAAGTCTTCTTATGTGTCAGTACGAGATCGGCTATGCCAACGATGCCGGCACTGACGCCAAGCTTCGCAGCCCGCAGCTCAGGCATTACAGGCGGGGAAAGAGCGATGATTTCCGCCTTGACCCTCTCCATGAAGCCGGTGGCGAGGCCGNNAACGTGGCGAGGCCGACGCCACCGCCGATGACGATCCGCGCAGGATCGATCGCCAATTGAATGTCGCAGCAGAGTCGCGCAAAACGGCGGGCGACGCCGTCGATGATAACCACTGCCCATTCCTCGCCGTTCGCAGCCGCATCGAAGACGGCTCGCGGCTCGCAGGGATGGCCGAGACGCCCGGCCTCGGCTGCGATCCACGGACCGCAGATGCGGCTTTCAAGCGGCAGGTTGCCACCGTCGGGATC
>DLSX01000012.1 GCA_002500765.1 Neorhizobium sp. UBA7851 | reverse complement strand
AGCCGAAGATACTGCGCTGGCTCTGGCCGAGGCGACGGCGCGAGATCGAGCCGAGCAGGCTGGCGACGAGCGGGTGCAGCGGCCAACAAGCGGCCAGCGCACCGGCCAACCCATCGCTGGCGTCGCCGGCGCGCATGGTCGCCGCGATGGTCAAGGCGGCCTCGCTAGGCGCTGCCGGCTTATCGCCTTCGATGGCTTCGGCGATTAGCAGAACCTGCTCTTCGCCGGCGAGGCTGACGGGCAGATCGACGTAGCGCCCATGAATTTTGGCCCATTCGTCACGAGCTTCGCGCGACAGTCGGTTGGCGTATTCATCGAACGCTTGGTGCAAAATGCCAACGACCAAGAGCCGACCGTTTGAGCGCGAACTGATTTCGGCGAGGTCCTGGAAGACGTGAACATCGGCGTTTTCCTGCGCCGCCAGCTCCAGAAACTTTCCCATCTCGTCGATGATCAGGGCGAGACCGCGATCAGGATTGGCGTCGAGCGTATCGCGAAGCCAATCGGCGAAGGCTTCGCCGCGCCGCCGTGCCGGGATGCGCCAACCTTCGGCATCAGAGATGGCTTCGACAATTATCGATTCAGGGTCGGCGCGCCGGCCGACGATCGGGACGATGCTCCAGCCGTTCACGCCGGCGAAGGCGTTCGCCAGCGGTCCGCTCACATCTTCGCCCAGACGTGCGAACAGATCGGTCGCCGTGTCATCTCTCAGTAAGGCCGCTAAAGCGACGGCAAGGCTCGATTTGCCGCTGCCGTAGGGGCCGGTCCAAGTGAAAGCGGCATGGCCGGTCTCAGTTCTATGCCGCGACATGGCGATCAGCGCGTCCGCCGCCGATCGCGTGGCGATGAAACCTTTCAAGGCTTCTGGATCATTGAGATCGGCGTCGACACGCACCGATCGGGTGAAACGCCGGGAGACATTCATCCAGGGTTGGTCGGTCATCACGCCGCCCTCGCCTTGCGAGCTTCGAAAGTGGATCGCGCGGCGCCCCATCGGTCCAGATCTAGGTCGTGGGCGTAGATTTGTCTCATCCCGGACGACTCGTCCCAGCGAAGGGCACCGCCGGTCAGAGTCTCCATACGGCTAAGCCGGTCCGCCACGCCCTCCTCATCGAGCAGGAAAACCTGCCCAGGCGCGCCGCGCTCGAAGGTTAGGAAGTCCACTGAACAGGTGCGGCGAGCAGGATGATAGGTCGACCAGAAGTCCAATAGGGCGAAGAGGAAGACGGTGTCCGGCAAGGAGGCTTTGGGGCCGCGGCGGAAGCGGAACACCTCACCCACGCCCGCCTTTTGGATCAAACCCAGCTCCGCTAGCGGAGATTCCAAACTGTCTTCGGCCGCTTTCTTCGAGCTTGTCCCGCCCGCAAAATAGGTGCGCACCAAACATTCGACGTCCCGACGGATCGTCACATCACTAATCTGCCGATCGCTCAATCTACTTGCGCCGCGAAGTTCATCGCACCGCCTATGCAGTCGAAGGCGCATGAGTTCCCGATCAAAGCTTGGCTCATGAAACTCATTGAAGGCCCAGTGCCAAGCCGTCGCCCGCCCAGGCTTGGACGCCAGCATCCAGTGCAACAGCCAGATCGATCCGGGATGTTCGAGGTAGGGATCGGCGCCTTCGCCGAAGAGCAGATCACCGAGCCGACCGCGGGTCAGCCGCATGGCGCGATCGCTCGACTCTTCGATCGCCAAAACATCCGTCGCTAGGGCCCAATGCCGAATCGAGAGCACCATGTTGCGACCGACGCCGAAGGTGGCGATGGCGCTCTCCTCGTTGAAGACAGTCCCGGGAGCGACACCGGCATTTTCTTCAGCCTTTACCGCGTCATAAGCCTTCTTCAGCCAGCCATGGCGAAGCGGGAAGGTTTCATGCCCCGCAAACTGCAAGCGGGCGCGCGGATCGTCGAGAAGGCTATGAGGCATGGTGTCCACTGGAGATCATTACCAGTGGATGGACCTGCGGCGTAGAGCATGTCAACCTACTGGCGACCATCACCAGTGGATCGACGCGATGACCTCCCTCGGCTATTTCGACTATCTCGGATCGGCGCCCCTCGACCCGCGCGTTCGCGACGTGATGGTGGAGGCGTGGGATCATCCGGGCAACTCTAGCGCGCAAGACCACGCCTTCGGCTGGAAAGCGGCAGCCACCGTAACCGCCGCTCGGCATGCGGTGGCGGACGCATTGGGAGCTCAGGCCGAAGAGATCACCTTCACCTCAGGAGCAACAGAAGCCAATAATCTTTTACTCCTCGGCGCAGCTCGAGCCGCGCCCTCGGGTCGCAGACGCGTGCTCGTCAGTCCGATTGAGCACAAGTCAGTGCTCTCTCCGGCGCAAGGATTGGCACAAGAAGGATTTGAACTCACCTACGTCGCGATCAACGAATCCGGTCGCGTTGATCTCGACGCATTGCGCGCGCAGCTCGACGAACGGGTCGCCGTCGTCTCGATCATGGCCGTGAACAATGAGATAGGCGTCATTCAAGATGTCGCCGCCCTAAGCGCGATCATCGGGGCGTCAGCCGCCTTTTTTCACGTGGACGCCACTCAAGCGCCCGCCGCGATGCCGGTCGACCTTCACGCTTGGGGCTGTGATGCCGCTAGTTTCTCAGCCCACAAGCTTTACGGTCCGGGAGGCATCGGCGCCGCCTACCTTAGCGCAGCGGCGCCTTGGCGACCGTCGTCGCTTGTGTCAGGCGGCGGACAGGAAGAAGGATTGCGAGCCGGCACCGTCCCACAAGCTCTCTGCGCAGGCTTTGGGAAGGCCTGCCAACTGCTTCAAAATCAGGGCGCGGAGGACCGGGTTCACGCCGAACGGCTTCGCGCAAAAATGCTTGCCGTGCTCCGGCGACACTTTCCCGGCGCTGAGGAAACGGCTGCGACATCACCCCGCCATCCCGGGTGCCTCCACGTCCGCCTCCCCGGCGTCGACGCCGCAGACTTGCTGCTTAGACTTCAGCCGAAAGTCGCAGCGGCAATCGGTTCGGCCTGCACTTCAGGACAGATCGGCGCCTCTCATGTCCTGCGCGCCCTGGGGTGGGATGAAGCCGCCGCGGGCGAAGCGCTGCGCTTTTCGGTCGGCCGGTTCACCACTGAAGCCGACGTGGCCCTACTCGACGATGCCCTCGAGACGCTTTGGGCCACCGCCGCATAAGGCGCCGAAGCGGATACGCGACGAGACCTTCAATCCGCAGAGATGATGCCCCGTCGGACCCCTGCCGCCACGGCCTCGATGCGGGTCCGCACGCCCATCTTCGAACAGGCCTTCTCCAAATAGCTGTCTACCGTCCGAGGAGATAGTTCGAGTATTCCAGCAATGTCGGAAGAGCTTTTTCCTCTTCCGGCCCACTGCAAACACTCGCGTTCGCGCGTGCTCAGCTCAGTGACGGTCGCCGCATTGGCGCGGCTGATGTCATGATTGACCATAACCACCTCCAGTTGCTTTGACGCGTTCGTACTTCGCAGGCGGTAGGAACGGCAACGCTGAAGACTTGCGTGAGAAGCGCATGTTTCTTGCGGGTTTCGATCAGGCTGCGCCTTGTTTGCGGGCCACGCCCCGAGGGCCTATGTTGCCTCGTCGGGCGCCGTGAGATAGGCGCGGAAGCGGGAGCCGGGGTTCGCCTTGCGCGAAGGCGGCGCTTCTATCGCTAAGCAGCGGGCCTCAACGCAGAGGATTCCAACGCCCGACCCCTNNCGGGATTCCGTTTGATTCATGCTGAGGCGTCGACGTTCGCGCCGACAACGGGGCTTGGAATCCCTGTGCGATACCGAATCTGGAGCAGCCCCAAGGCGCGCCGTACGCGTCGAGAGGCGCCGTGCGCCCCGCACCGAGCGGAGGCGCGCCCGCATTCGCTTGCGCCT
>DLSX01000033.1 GCA_002500765.1 Neorhizobium sp. UBA7851 | reverse complement strand
GGCATGGAGCCGGGCGTGCTCAATCCGCTCGGCCCGCGTGCGCTCTATCTCTTCAAGGACGGGCGCGACACGCTCTACCGCATTCACGGCACGACCGAGGACTGGACGATCGGCAAAGCGGTTTCGAGCGGCTGCATCCGCCTGCTCAACCAGGATATCGTCGATCTCTACGGCCGGGTTCCCGACGGCACCCGCGTCGTCGTGCTGCAGGATGCACCGAGCGCTCCGGGCGACGTCTTCATCCCGCAGGCCGTCTAGCCGATTTCCCGGCGCGCAACGCATGCGCCGCGCGAGACAAGATACCAAGCCCTCCCAAGGCGAACAAAAAACACCCGGCGCCGCGAGGCACCGGGTGTTTTTTTGGATAACCGTCAGGCCGAAGCTTACTTGGAAGCGGCTTCGTACATTTCCAGCACGTAATCCCAGTTGATCAGGCTGTCGACGAAGGCTTCGAGATATTTCGGACGGGCGTTGCGGTAGTCGATGTAATAGGAGTGTTCCCATACGTCGACGCCGAGGATCGGGGATGCACCGTGAACCAGCGGGTTTTCGCCGTTCGCGGTCTTGGAGATGGCGAGCTTGCCGTCCTTGACCGAAAGCCATGCCCAGCCGGAGCCGAACTGCGTGGTGCCGGCAGCGATGAAATCGGCCTTGAACTTGTCGTAGCCGCCGAGATCGCTATCGATGGCAGCCTGCAGCTTGCCGGGCAGCTTGTTGCCGCCGCCGTCCTTCTTCATCCACTTCCAGAAATGGACGTGGTTGTAGTGCTGGGCAGCGTTGTTGAAGAGACCCTGGTTGGTGCCGAAGGACTTCTTGACGACTTCCTCGACCGACAGATCCGCCATGCCGGCTTCAGCTGCGAGCTTGTTGCCGTTGTCGACATAAGCCTTGTGGTGCTTGTCGTGGTGGTATTCGAGCGTTTCCTTCGACATGAAGGGAGCGAGAGCTTCGTAGTCGTATGGAAGAGCGGGAAGTTCGAAGGCCATTGGTCTACTCCTTTTCGGCAAAACCTTGGGTAATAGTCGTGCGGGAACATAGGAGCGGACCCGACAAGAGGCAACGCCCCCAAGGCCAAAATTATGGCAAAAATCAAAGATGCGGCGCAGCGACTTTGCTTCGTAACGTCCTGCCGTGGAACATCATTCCGGCGGCCTTCACGCTTCGCTTCGGGATGGAAAAATAATCTGGCGATGTCACATGACCGCCGCCAAAGCGTGGCAGGAGAAACGGCCCAAAGGAGGACCTGATTCGATGAAAGCCACGACCACTCTGTTTGCCGCCACCTGTGCCGTCCTGATGACCGGAGCTTCCGCCCATGCCGCTTCCAGCGACGCCTGGGGGAAATTCCAAACGGACGTCTCCAAGGCCTGCGTAAAGGCGGCCAAAGGACTGATCGAAAAGGGCAAGACGGTGGTCGATCCCTTCGGCAGCGAGCATTATGGCCTGGCGGTCGTGACCGGCAAGGCCGTCGGCGCCAAGGTGACGATCAGCACGATCTGCGTTTATGACAAGCAGAAGAAGACGGCTGAAATCGGTGGCGAGATCGCTGCCGACAAGCTTTCCGTGAAGCCGTGAAGCCTCGCCCAGAAAACACGATCATCAATCAGCTTCACGCAGGATTGCCGATATACCGTCGGGCGTAATGTGAACTTCCTTTATCCTTTCACACTGTACCGACGAGAGAATTGTGAGCAGCAACGAGATTCCAGCAGTCCCGCAATTCCTGTTGCGGGACAATGACCATCACGTCCTCCGGGCCATGGCAGGAAGAGATCAGGCATCCACACGGACAGACAGTTCGCACGACGGGGAGGCAGCGGCTCCTATTGCCGTCACAGACCTGTCCTCGATCAACCTGTTCGCCAACGAGGCCACCGGAACGATCGCAGAGCCGAGCGAAACTTCTCCGCCTTCGGCCCGCCCTTCAGCTTCGGGCGCCATCGCCCTCAAGAGCGCCTATTCCCTCAACGACCTGGCGCTCTTCCGCAGCATTACCGGCTACAAGCTGGATAGCCGCGCCCCCATATGGCGCGCGATCGACGACCAGGGGAACCGGGTGCCGATCGCAGACCGGATTTTCACGACGCTTGCCGAAGAGGCATTTCGCCTCGCCGATCGCCAGCATCGTTCGGTGCAGCGGCCCGACCTGACGCTCGACGATCTGACGATGGTGCTGACCTCGATCCGACGCGCCGCCACGCAGATCGGCACGCGCGGCCTGGCCGCATTCGAGCGGCTGGAAGAAAGGGTTCAGGCGCAAAGGAGCGGCACGGTGGGCGAGACATTGCCGGATTTCCTCAACCCGGCAGCGGTGGCGGATTCCGCACCCGCGACAGTCTGACCCCGTCTCTTTCGGGGAACCTTTCCTGCGCGGCGCGTGTTGAATTTCGCCGAAGCAGAAAAAGGATGCCCGCATGTGGTCCGACGTCCTGAACTCCGACTTCCTGGTCTTCGTCCTGATCGGCTTTTTTGCCCAGATCGTCGACGGTGCACTCGGCATGGCCTTCGGGGTGCTGACCACGACGAGCCTGCTTGCCTTCGGCATGCCGCCGGCGGTGGCGAGCGCCATGACCCATGTGACCGAATGTTTTACCACTGCCGCTTCCGGCCTGTCGCATCTCTATCATCGCAATGTCGACTGGCGGCTGGTGCTCAGGCTGGCGCCGGCCGGCATGGTGGGCGGCGCGATCGGCGCCTATCTGCTTGCCAATATCGACGGCGAGGCAATCGAGCCATTCGTTTCGGCCTATCTGGTCCTTATCGGCATCTACATTCTCTACAAGGCCTTCCAACCGAAATGGCCGCGCGACGTGCGTGACTGGATCGTGCCCTATGTGGGTGGCGTGGGCGGCGTGCTGGATGCGATGGGCGGCGGCGGATGGGGACCGATCGTCACCAGCTCGCTGCTCGGCCGCGGCCACGAACCGAAGAAGGTGATCGGCTCGACCAACCTGACCGAATTTGCCGTCACCACCGTGATCTCCCTGACCTTCATCCTGGCGCTCGGCTGGTCGGAATTGTCTTCCGCGCTTGGCCTGATCCTCGGCGGCGTGCTGGCCGCCCCATTTGGCGCCTTCATCGTCAAGAAACTGCCGGTCAAGCCTTTGATGATAGCCGTGTCGCTGGTCATCATCGGGACCGCGGCCATTCGCTTTGCATGACTTGATATATATGCATTAGCTAATATTTAAGTCGTCAGGCCTACAAATTTTCCGGACAACGGGAGCGAGGCATGGCGATAGCAGGCAAGCGCGACTTAGCGGGCGACACGGCGCTGCTCGAAGCGGTGATGGCAGCGATGGACAATCTGCCCGTCGCCGTCGGGATCTTCGAGCTGGACGGCCGGCCGGTCTATGCCAACAAATGCTTTCAGGAATTGCACGATCTCGACAGGCGATGGAGCGATCCGGACCAGACCTTTGCGGAGGTGGTGGCCGGCGGCGGAATGGACGACTGGAAAGAGGATCCGATGGCGTATTTCCAGCGCCTGCAGCGCAAGCTTCGCGAGGAGGGTTCGTCGGAAACGCAGGTCGAGATCGGCGACAAGATCATCGACGTGCAGGACGTGCTGCTCGACGGCAAATATCTCCTCAGCACGCAGCAGGACATCACGGCCCGAATAAAGGCCGAGCAGCGGGTTTCCTATCTCGCCCATCACGACCCGCTGACCGACCTGCCCAATAGGATGCGGTTTGCCGCGGAACTTGCCAATCTCATTGCGCAAAGCCGGGTTCTTCGCCGGCAGTTCGGCGTAATGAGTTTCGATATCGATCGCTTCAAGGACATCAACGACCTGTTCGGCCATGCGGCCGGTGACATCGTGCTCGCGGAACTCGCCAGACGTCTGAAGACCGTGCTCGACGCGGACGATGTGGCGGCGCGTCTCGGCGGCGACGAGTTTACCGTGATCAGCGCCGGCGATGACCAGCCGGAAACGGTGACGCGGCTTGCCGAACGGCTGGCACGCGTGATGGACGAGGATATCGAGGTCGAAGGGCGATCCCTTCGAGTCAGCCTTAGTATCGGCATCGCCATGTTTCCGCAGGATGGCGCGGATGCGGCGACGCTGCTGGCCAATTCCGATGCAGCGCTTTACCGCGCCAAGGCGGAGGGGCGCGGCCGCTTCTGTGCGTTCAACTCGCGGATGGACCGCCGCATGCATGACCGGCGCGTGCTGCAGCAGGACCTGCGCCACGCGATCAAGCACGGCGAACTGGCGCTGCACTACCAGCCGCAGGCATCCGTCACAGGTGAGATCTTCGGCTTCGAGGCGCTCTTACGCTGGCATCACCCTACCCGCGGGCTGATCACGCCCGATGAATTCATCCCGCTGGCGGAAGAAAGCGGCCAGATCGTCGAGATCGGCCGCTGGGTGCTCAACGAAGCGGGTCGCGAGGCGGCAAGCTGGCCGAACCGTCTCAAGATCGCGATCAACATTTCTCCCATCCAGTTCCGTCAGGACAGCCTTGTCACCGACGTGCATACGATGCTTCTCGCAACGGGGCTTGCCTCGGACCGGCTGGAGCTTGAAGTAACGGAAGGCGTGCTGGTGCATGATTTCGCGCGGGCGCTGCAGATCCTGCGCGGCCTGAAGGCACTCGGCATCCGGATCGCCATGGACGATTTCGGCACCGGTTACTCCTCGCTCTCCTACCTGCAGGCCTTTCCCTTCGACACGATCAAGATCGACAAGTCGTTTACCTCCAAGCTCGTCTCCGACTCGAGCGCCGACGAAATCGTGCGGGCGGTGATCGGCCTTGGCCGGGGGTTGAACATTCCGATCGTGGCGGAAGGCGTGGAGACGGAAGAACAGCGCGCTTTCCTGGAAGAGGCGCAGTGCCAGAACCTGCAGGGCCACCTGATCGGCCGGGCCGGACCGATCGCGCAATATTCCGGCCTGACGGGTGCAGAAGATGTGCCTTCCGTGCCGCAGATCGATACGGATGGATTTCGCGTCAGGCAGGCCTCACAACGGCGTTGAGGCGCCTAGAAACGCGCCATAACCTCGGACGACAAGCGCGAGATCGTCCAATCCCGGCGAACTCCTGTCTTCTAAATGCGTTATCGGTGAACGGAGCGGTCACCGCCCATGGCCTAGTGCCCCTCCGGTTCCTGTCGTAGACGGAAGATCCGTGTGATGCGGACAATCCGCCTCCATTGCGCATAAGGTGTTGTCATGTCGGTCCTGCAGAATTCCCTCCTTGTCATCCTGCTTCATGGTGTCGGCTCCAACGGCGCCGATCTTGCGCCGCTCGGCGAAAGCTGGAAAGCGCGCCTGCCGGCAGCGGTGTTCGTTTCGCCCGACGCGCCGGACCCCTCGAATTTTGGTGCGGGCTACCAATGGTTCAGCGTTGCCGGCGTGACCGAGGAGAACCGCCCTGCCCGCATCACCGCAGCGCGACCCGCATTCGACACCCTGATTTCCGATATCATCGAGGAAAACGGCTTCACCGGCCGGCTGGACCGGGTGGTGTTCGTCGGCTTCTCGCAGGGCACGATCATGTCGCTGGATGCCGTTGCCAGCGGGCGATGGCCGGTTGCAGCCGTCGTCGGATTTTCCGGCAGGCTTGCGACCGAAACTCCGCTGGCACCTTCGCTCGAGACCAAGGTGCTGTTGGTGCATGGTACGTCAGACCCGGTCATTCCCTCCTGGGAAACGGAAAAAGCCGAGACGGACCTGAAGGCGGCAGGCGTCTCCGTCGAAACCGTCATCGAGCCGGGTCTCGGCCACACGATCTCGATCGGCGGCGCAGATCGCGCAGCCGATTTCCTCGAAGGTATCGCCCGGAACTAGGCTGTTCGGGCCGGCCCGTTTCAGCGTTTTATAACCGGCTCGCCGTGGAAACGACGGCGGGACGGCCTGGATACGCCGAAACCGACTTCCATCATCAGCCGCGGCCTGGTGACGGGTACCGTTCCCATGTGGAAGCCGAAGGGGTCCTCGACAAAACCGGAGCCTGCAGGACCCGTCAGAGTGACGGCCTGATCGGCACCGTAATAATCGAGAACCTCATCCGCCGGATGGCCGACCATCAGCGTGTACTGATGTTTGATCTTGCGCCTGTTGTGGCTGCCCTTGACGAAAACATGGGGGCCGGTCCCCTCGTCGACATCCACTAGGTTGAAGAAGAATTTCAGCATCCGCCAATCGTCGAGATCGAAATGGAACTTGTCGAGCGACGCCAGGCTGCGGTCGGCCTCGGTCGCGTTTTTGGTCGGAAAGCTCCACCAGACGCGGGTGGTGATAAGCCGGGCGCTGGCGCCGAGATAATGTTTCGCGACATTCATCAGCAGAGGATCTGCCTGAATGGCGCGAACACCTGCGCTTCGTAGAGAACGCTCGAAAAAATGGCCGCTCAGCAAGGAGCGGCCAAACCTCTGCTCAGCGTCCCGATGCCTCGGCGCCACGAATTCGAGAGACCGGTCGAAATTGCCGAAACAGGGCGTGATGCGGGCAAAGTTGCCGATCTCCTGCTGGATCTGGGCCGGCATTCGCAGGCCGGTAAAGATGCCGTCACTGCGCAACGCCTCCGCGACGGCCGACGCCTCCAGCGGGCCGAACATGGAGGGCTGCGGCTCTTGAGCAGGTTTATACCTGGCGGACAGGGCCCAATGCAGACGGCGGCCCGGCATGGTTCTGGCAAGCATGAACATCGGCAGCCAGGCTGGGTTTTCCTTCAGATCTGCAAGATAGGTTGGAATACGGACCGCCATTCGGCGAAGACGACTGCCGTTGCGCGCAACAGCCTCGAGATCAGCAGGTTGCGAGACAGTCGATGGGGATGCGTCTACTGACATTGCCACTCCTTTGCGGGTAAGATGTCCCCCGGAGAGAGATGCAGATATTACGTGATCGTCCCTTGCGTTTTTTCGCCGTCCTGCGGCAAAAAAATCGGATCATTCCAACATATACTTCTCAATGCACAAGACAATCGGTCAAAATCGGCAAAAAAGACTATATAATACTTTGTACCATTTATGCATCAGTACTTAAAAACAGAGCAACGCTCGGATCTCTCTCCGAACGTTGCTGATTTCAGCCGGGATCAGGCGTCGTTGCGACCGCCGGAACGTGCCCAGTCCATATAGAGTTCCAGTGCCTTGCGGGCGACCGGACCCTGCTGCAGTTCGCGGTCTTCGAACTTCGTGACCGGCACGATCTTGGAAAAGTTGCCGGAGGTGAAGATCTCGTCGGCTTCGGCGAAATCCTTGACCGTCAGCGTCACTTCGCGAACGTCGAAACCGGCCTGGCGCAGCAGGCCCATGATACGGGCGCGGGTAATGCCGGCGAGGAAGGTGCCGTTGGCGATCGGCGTCATGACCACGCCGTCCTTGACCATGAAGATGTTGGAGGATGCGGTTTCGGCGACATTGCCGTTCATGTCCAGCGCCAGCGCATTGTCGAAGCCGCGCGAATGGGCTTCGATGATCATGCGGCCGCTATTGGGGTAAAGGCTGCCGGCCTTGGCCATGGTCATGGCGACTTCCGGGCTCGGCCGACGGAAGGGCGAAACCGTCAGCGACGAGGGTTTGGCGGTGCCCATCGGCGCTTCGAAGAGGCACAGGGCAAAACGGGTCGATTCCGCATCGGGTGCGACGACGCTGTAGGACGTGCCGTGTTCGGCCCAGTACATCGGCTTGATGTAGATCGCCGTCTTGCCGTCGAACTTCTTGACGCCTTCGAGCGCCAGCGCCTCGATCTCTTCCGGCTTCATCGTCGGCTTCATGCCCATGTTGACGGCAGAGCGGTTTATGCGCTGGCAATGCAGGTCGAGGTCCGGCGAGATGCCGTCGAACCAGCGCGCACCGTCGAACACGGTCGAGGCGAGCCACATGGCGTGAGATGTCGGGCCGATGAGCCTCGGATTGCCATCCACCCATTCTCCGTCAACATAGGTCCAGGTGGTTGAGCGGGGGGATGTATCGACGGCCATGGTCAGTCTCCTTCAAAGCAGGCACGAAAAGTGCGGCGAATGAAGGCTTCCGAGGCTCGAAGGTCAAGCGATAATATGAAATGTTTCATCACAAGAATTGATGAATCACATCCTGTTCTTCTCAGGGATTGGTATTCGGCTGGCTGGGTGTCGGCGGCTGGCCGGTGAGCGGGTTCTGCTGCGTCGGATCACCGCCCTGCAGCTGGCCACCGGCGGGAAAACGATTGGCGTCATTCATCCAGATAATGCTCAGAACGCAGCCGACCAGAAGGGCAAGAACAAGAATAAACAGCCAGCGCAACGCGACACCTCTTTCATTTCATTCACGCAATAATATCAAATCGACACGATCCGTGATCTTTCATCAGAACAATCGGGCGTCTATGCGGCAAGACAGATAAACATGGTGCGGCGATGCGTTGACAGCCCGGCAAAGGCGGCGCAATTCTTAAGCTTCGCCCGTCACCGAGCCTGTTTGACACCCATAGATACGATGCCCAAATCCTCCCCAATGTCCCTGACCCAGCAGATGGTCGATCTGTGCTTTCGCGAGGAAGACGATCCCGGCCTGCCTGCTGCATGGACGCCGCTGACGGACGATGACTACGAGGCATTGACCGAACGACTTCTAGAACAAGTCGGTGACGAGCCGTTGTGGATCTTCGCCTATGGCTCGCTGATCTGGAAACCCGGCTTCACATCCATCGCCAGCCAGCGCGCCACCGCTTATGGCTGGCACCGGTCGTTTTCGCTGCGCATCGAGCGCGGGCGCGGCTCGCCGGAACTGCCGGGGCTGATGATGATGCTCTCGCGCGGCGGACGTTGCGACGGCGTGATCTACCGGGT
>DLSX01000254.1 GCA_002500765.1 Neorhizobium sp. UBA7851 | reverse complement strand
GAACCCCATCTGCGCGACGCCCTGATCCGCCTGAACCCCGACATTGCCGCCAACCCTGGCCGGGCCGATGACGTGCTCTACCGCCTGCGCGCCATCGTCATGGGCGCGCGGTCGGACGGGCTGGTGAAGGCGAACGAGGAATTTGCCGCGTGGCTCTTGGGCGAACGGTCGATGCCCTTCGGTGCGAATGGCGAACACGTCACCATCCGCCTGATCGATTTCGACGAGATCGAAAAGAACAGCTTCGTCGTCACCCAGCAGTTCACCATCCGTGCGGGCAAGACCGAAAAGCGTGCCGATCTGGTGCTGCTGGTCAACGGCATTCCGCTGGTCCTGATCGAGGCCAAGACGCCGGTGCGGTCCAGCCAAAGCTGGCTCGACGCCGCCTTGCAGGTTCATGACGATTACGAACGCAACGTGCCGGAACTGTTCGTTCCCAACGTCTTCTCAGTCGCGACCGAGGGCAAGGAGTTCCGCTATGGCTCGGTCCGGATGCCCGTCGACATGTGGGGCCCCTGGCGCGACGGCGACGGCAAGCAATCGCTGGGCGAGGTGGAAAAGGCCGCTGCGTCGATGCTGCGCCCGGCGATGGTGCTCGACATGCTGGACAGCTTCACCGCCTTTGCCACCCAGAAGGGCAAGCACCGCATCAAGATCATCGCCCGCTATCAGCAGGTGGACGGGGTCAACAAGATCGTTGCGCGGGTCGTCGCCGGCCAGCCGCGCAAGGGGCTGATCTGGCATTTCCAGGGGTCGGGCAAATCACTGTTGATGCTGTTCGCCGCGCGCAAGCTGCGGCTGCACCCGGCGCTGAAGAACCCCATGGTGCTGATCGTTGTGGACCGGATCGACCTCGACAGCCAGATCTCGGGCACCTTCTATGCCGCCGACATGGCCAACATGGTGCGCACGGAAAGCCGCAAGGAACTGGCTGATCTGCTGAGCAAGGACGCGCGGAAGGTGGTGATCACCACAATTCACAAGTTCGCCGAGGCCGACGGCGTGCTGAACGACCGCGATAACATCATCGTGCTGGTGGACGAGGCGCACCGCACGCAGGAAGGCGATCTGGGCCGCAAGATGCGCGACGCGCTGCCGAACGCGTTCATGTTCGGCCTGACCGGCACGCCTATCAACCGCGCCGACAAAAACACCTTCTACGCCTTCGGCGCCGACACCGACGATGGCGGCTACATGAGCCGCTACGGCCTGAACGACTCCATCCGCGATGGGGCGACGAAGGAGCTGCATTTCGAACCGCGTCTGGTGGACCTGCACATCGACCAGAAGGCCATCGAGGAGGCCTATGCCGAGCTGACGCAGGGCCTGACCGACGAAGACCGGGATCGGCTGGGCAAGGCGGCGGCCAAGATGTCGATCCTGGTCAAGGCGCCCGAACGCATCCGCGCGATTTGCGGCGACATCGCCAAGCACTTCCAGGAGAAGGTCGCCCCGAACGGCTTTGGCGCGCAGGTGGTGACCTTCGACCGCGAGAGTTGTCTGCTCTACAAGCAGGAACTCGACCGCCACCTGCCGCCCGAGGTGTCGGACGTGGTGATCTCGGTCAACAGCGGCGAGCCGGAATATGCGGCCTTCAAGCGCGACCGGGATGCCGAGGAAAAGCTGCTCGACCGCTTCCGCGATCCGAAAGACCCGCTGAAGATCATCATCGTGACGTCAAAGCTGCTGACCGGCTTCGATGCGCCGATCCTGCAGACGATGTATCTGGACAAGCCGCTGCGCGACCACACGCTCTTGCAGGCGATCTGCCGGACGAACCGTCCCTATGGCGAGCAGAAGACGCATGGCCTGATCGTCGACTACCTCGGCATCTTCGACGACGTGGCGCAGGCGCTGAAGTTCGACGAGGAGGGCGTGCAAAAGGCTGTGTCGAACATCGCCGAGCTGATCAACGCCCTGCCGACCGCCCTCCAGAAGTGCCTCGCTTATTTCGCGGGCGTGGACCGCAGCCTGACCGGCTACGAGGGCCTTATCGCCGCGCAGGAGTGCATCCCGAACAACGACCTGCGCGACGCCTTTGCGGCCGACTTCAGCGTGCTCGCGCGGATCTGGGAGGCCCTGTCGCCCGATCCGGTGCTGACGCAGTACGAGATCGATTATCGCTGGCTGGCGCAGGTCTACGAGTCGCTGAAGCCCTCCAGTGGCACAGGGCGGCTGTTGTGGCATCGGCTGGGCGCCAAGACCATCGAGCTGATCCACGAAAACGTCCATGTCGATGCGGTGCGGGATGATCTCGACACGCTGGTTCTGGATGCCGAACTGCTGGAGGCGGTTCTCGGCAACCCTGACCCGGAAAAGAAGGCCAAGGAAATCTCGGTCAAGCTGGCGGGCCGCCTTCGGAAGCACGCCGGGAACCCGAAGTTCAAGGCGCTGGGCGAGCGACTGGAGGACCTGAAGAACCGGCATCAGCAGGGTCTCCTGCTGTCCATCGACTTCCTGAAGGAGCTTCTGGCGCTGGCGAAAGACGTGGTGAAGACCGAGCGCGACACACCAGAGGAAGAGGACGTCGACCGGGGCAAGGCGGCGTTGACCGAGCTGTTTGAGGAAGCACGAAACGGCGACACGCCTGTGATGGTCAAGCGGGTTGTGGACGATATCGACGAGATCGTGCGCGCGGTCCGGTTCGACGGCTGGCAAGCCACGCACGCGGGTGAACGCGAGGTCAAGAAAGCGCTTCGCCAGACCCTCTTCCGCTACAAGCTGCACCAGGACGCAGAGCTGTTCGAGAAGGCATACGGCTACATTCGCGAGTACTACTGAACATGAAGGAATTGCTCGACAATGCGGTACTTTCGATTGAGCTCGGTGTTGAGGACTACCAAACAGGCGACGAGCGTCGTGTGCTGTCCGCCATCCGGAACCTTTACGCCGGCGTCCTGCTGCTGTGCAAACAGGTGCTCTGGAACGAGTCGCCGCCGGGGACAGACGGCTCCCTGATTTACAAGGATCTCGTTCCGCGAAAGATCGATGGCTCGGTCCTCATGGTACCCAAGAAGCCACACCGCAACACGGTTGACCGGCAACAGATTGAGGAACGGTTCAAGGAGCTCGGCCTCAGCCTCGACTGGTCAAAGCTCCAGGACCTTGCCCGGATCAGAAATGATGTGGAGCATCTGTTCATGACGGTGAAGCCGGCGATTGCGAAAGAGGCCCTTGCTTCCGCCATGCCCATCATCGAGCAGTTGTTGGTGGGACACCTTCAGGAGGAGCCTGCCCACCTGTTCAGAGATGGTGTCTGGAAAGCACTTCTTGAGAATAAGGATGTTTTTGATCAACAGCAAACGAGATGCATTGAGTCGTTCCAGAACATGAACTGGGGGTTTGAGGCCTTGATCGAAGCGGTCTCCGAACTCAGGTGCTCGAAGTGTGGATCCTCTCTGGTCCGGCAGATTGATCCCGACAACCAGGGCTTTGAGGTAATGGAAATCGATTGCGCCGAGTGCGGCGAGGAGTTGGATCGTGAGGACGTTTTCGAGGCTGCCATCGGCGAATCTTCGGCAACCGACGCATACATCGCCATGACTGACGGCGGAGAACCACCAGTTACCACCTGTCCCGAATGCCATCGTGACAGCTGGGTGAACGGAGAGGGTTGTGTCCTTTGCCCGGGCGCTGACCTGACATGCTCGATGTGCGGAGAGGAGTTCAATCCGGACGACTTCAACTATGACGCCGGCATGTGCTCATACTGCGCTTGGAAGATGGACAAGGTCATGCGCGAATAAGTCAGCTGGGTTCTCCATGATTACCATCGCGGAAGAGGTCGATTTCTGTTCCACAAGGGCGAACGCCACTGGCGTCGAAGTGATTGGATTCCCCCATCAAAATTACAAACGATATCAATCGTCTGTGGAAAATTCACTAGATCCGCGCAGGCAACAGGTCCGGAGAATATCGGCCCGGAGAGAACGCTTCCGGGCCACCTGGCGCAGATGCCGGTGCTCAGCCTCAGCCGCATAACCCTCGAAAACAACGGGAAAATCCGGCCGCAGCCGGATCGGGAGAACGCTTTCGCAGGGGCAAGTGGCGGACAGGGTGGGATTCGAACCCACGGTAGGCTTCCACCTACGGCGGTTTTCAAGACCGCTGCCTT
>DLSX01000143.1 GCA_002500765.1 Neorhizobium sp. UBA7851 | reverse complement strand
GCTTCGCGCGCCGAGCGTCCGCGAAGGCTGGCCGATCCTGCCGGCCCGCGCCGACGACGGCCGCATGCTGGGTAGTTGGGAAGGGCTTCCCGATGCCTGCTTTGCCGCCCCGGTCCACGCCATCGGCGCCGAACGTCTGACGATCGAAGGCAAGGGCATCCTCGATGGCTCCGGCAATGCCGGCGACTGGTGGACATGGCCGAAGGAAACCCGCGATGGCGCGCGCCGTCCGCGTGGCCTTCACCTGATCGACTGCAGGCAAACCCTTCTCCTCGGCTTCACCATTCGCAATGCCCCCTCATGGACCGTCCATCCGCAGGGCTGCGACGGACTGACGGCGGTCGCGCTCCAAATCCAGGCGCCCCATGACAGTCCCAATACCGACGGCTTCGATCCCGAAGGCTGCCGGAATGTGACGGTCGAGGGCGTGCGCTTCTCCGTCGGCGACGATTGCATCGCCATCAAGGCCGGTAAGCGCGGCAACAAGGGTGAGGCAGACCACTTAAGCGAAACCCGCGGCGTCACTATCCGCCATTGCCTTATGGAACGCGGTCACGGCGGTGTCGTCATCGGTTCGGAAATGTCCGGCGGCGTTCACGATGTCACCGTCGAGGATTGCGACATGGTCGGCACCGATCGCGGCCTGCGGATAAAGACACGCCGCGGTCGTGGCGGCGGCATCAGCAACATCTCCATGCGCCGGGTGAAGATGGATGACGTGCTGGTCACGCTTTCGGCCAACGTCCATTATTTCTGCGATGCCGACGGCCATGACGATTGGGTACAGTCCCGCACGCCGGCACCGGTCGTCGAAGGCACACCTTATATCGACGGCATCTTCGTTGAAGACGTGGACGTCCATGGCCTCGCACTTGCCGCAGGCGTCTTTCTCGGCCTGCCGGAAATGCCGATCCGCAATATCCGCATCCGGGGCCTGCGCGTTCATTCCACCGATCCGTCAGCAATGGCTGCACCACCCATCATGGCCGATGACGTGCGGGCGATGCGTCACGAAAAGATCCTCGGTGAGCACGCCGAGATCGATTGCGACGACGCGAGCCTCCTCTCTCTCGATCCGATCTCCCTCCCGAACCGATTGGCACCCCAATGAAACCCACCGACTATTTCGACCAATACTGCAAGAGCTACGAGGCTTATAAGAAAGGCTCCTGGTGCTATGAGGACGGCTGCATCTATCGCGGGCTTGAACTCCTCTATCAGGCGACCGGCGAACAGCGCTGGCTCGATCACCTTCTGCGACTGATCGAACCGCAGGTAGGCGCGGACGGAACCCTTGCGGGCTATACTCCTGAAGAGTTCAACATAGACAATATTCTGCCAGGACGGGCGTTGCTCTTCCTCAACTGGGAGACCAGAAATCCTCGATACAGGACGGCTGCACGCCGCCTGATCGGTCAACTCGACGCGCATCCGCGTATCCCGGCCGGCAATTACTGGCACAAGAAGCGCTATCCCTCGCAGGTCTGGCTGGATGGCCTCTATATGGGCCTTCCCTTCCAGGTTGAATATGCGCTTGCAGCGGGAGAAAGCCCGCGCATCGCGGATGCCCTGCAGCAGATGGCAACCGCACTCGCACTGACACAGGTCGGCAACGGACTTTATGTGCATGGATATGACGACAGCCGCGCCGAGAAATGGTCGGATCCCGTCACCGGCAAGTCCCCCGCCGTCTGGTCACGTGCCGTGGGCTGGCTCGCAATGGCGCTCGTCGATATCCTCGCTGTCCTTCCCGAGGATCAGGCAACCGCCACGCTGAGACGTCAGACGCGCGCCATCCTTCTGGCCATTGCCGAACGGCAGCAACCCTCCGGCCTTTGGCCTCAGGTCCTGGATGCCCCGGATCTCGCCGGAAACTACGACGAAACCTCGGCCTCCGCAATGTTTGCCTATGCTTTGCTGCGGGCGGAACGGATGGATCTGGTAACACCGGAAGAAGCGCCGAAAATTCATACGGCTGGCCGCAAGGCTGCCGAAGCCCTCGTCGATCAACGCCTTGTGGAAGAAGCGGGCAAGACCCGTCTTGTCGGCATTTGCCAGGTCGCCGGCCTTGGTCCGTTCGATGGCCGTTATCGCGACGGCTCGCCTCCATATTATCTGACGGAAGCGGTCGTGGCCGACGACGCAAAGGGCGTCGGCCCGTTCATGATGGCCTATGCAGAAGCTACTCTGGCAATCAGTGCAAAAGCCGCCTGAGCTTTAAAAGCAGTTCCGGCAAAGGTGGAAACCGGTTTTGCGTCCGGAATTGCGCCAGGCAAAAAGAAGAGCGGACCGTGTCTCCTGAGGTTGCACGGCCCGCTCAGCTCGCAGTCAGCGTATCGCCTGGAAGGGCAACGCGCTGGATAGGATAGAAAGTTCAGGCAGCCCAGCTGCGTTCGAGAACGGAAATCCAGTTCTCGTGGCCGATCCTCTTCAGCTCGGCGTCGTTGAAGCCGTGCTTGCGCAGCGCTTCGACCAGCAAGGGAAGACCGGCCGCATCCTTCATCTGCGCCGGAATGGTCGTGCCGTCGAAATCGGAGCCGAGCGCCACGTGCTCGATGCCGATCCGCTCGGCGATATAGGCGACGTGGCGAACCAGAAGGTCGATGCTCGTGTTCGGGTCCTTCACCCCGTCGTCCCGCAGGAACAGCACGCCGAAATTGATGCCGACGAGGCCACCCGTATCGCGGATCGCGTCGAGCTGGCGGTCGGTCAGATTGCGGCTGTGGCTGCAAAGCGCATGCACGTTGGAATGCGAGGCAACCAGCGGCGCCTTGGAAAGCTTGGCGATCTCCCAGAACCCGGCCTCGTTCATATGCGACAGGTCGACCATGATCTTCAGCTCGTTGCAGGCACGGATCAGGTCGCGGCCAGCATCGGTCAGGCCCGGACCGATATCCGGCAAGGACGGGTAACGGAAAGGCACGCCATAAGCGAACACGTTCGGCCGGCTCCAGACCGGACCGAGCGTGCGCAGACCCGCCTGATGCAGCACGTGAAGCGCATCGAGATCGGCAGCAACGGCTTCCGCACCCTCGATGTGGAAGACTGCTGCAAAGCTGCCGGTGTCGATCGAACGACGGATATCGTCCGCCGTTCGGCATACCGTCACGGCGCCATTGGAGTGTGCCTCGATATCGAACAGAAGCCGCGCCATCGCCAAGGTTTCGTTCAGCGCGTCAGGCTGCGAAGGCGTTGGATAATCCCCGTTTGCGTCCTTCGTCATGCTTGGCGAGGGCACGTAAATAGCGCATAGACCGCCGGCCAGGCCACCGGCCCTCGCGCGGGGCAGGTCGATATGTCCCGTTTCTTCGCCTTCAAGAAAACGCTTTACCGGGTCGTTGCCGCCGCCACGGCGCAAGCGCAGAAGCACGTCGTTGTGACCATCGAAGATCGGAAGAGGATTGTTCAACATTTTCAAAATCGTCCTGCCGGAATCTTAGGAGTTTCAGCTATCCGTAAGTAGGTGGGGCCGCGGCCGCAAATGCAAACCGCGCATAACCTATTCGAAAAATGGAATTGGTCGGTCCGTAAACGCACTGTTAAGACGCGCGACAAATTGCGGCAAAATCTTGCTGACCCTTCAAATTCTGGGGGCTCAGTTGTTCAATGGGGAATATAGCAATGGTATCCAGACGTAACTTCCTGATCGGCGGCGCAGCCCTGCCCTTCCTGTCCTACATCAACCTGGCCGACACCGTTTTCGCGGCCACGCCGAAGGACATTCTGGTTGTTGCCCAGCAGCTCGACAACATGACCAGCCTTGACCCGCATGAGGGTTTTGAGGCCGTCGGCGGCGAGATGATCAGCAACATGTACGAAAAACTGGTTCGCGCCAACAGCGACAACCCCAATGAAGTCATCCCGGTCATCGCAGCTTCCTGGGAAGCCGATGCCGACAACAAGGTCTTCACCTTCAAGCTCGGCAACTCCACCTTCGCCTCGGGCGCAGCCGTTACCGCAGACGACGTCGCGTTCTCGCTGCAGCGCGCCATCAAGATGAACAAGAGCCCGGCCTTCATCATCAACCAGTTCGGCTTCACGGCAGAAAATGTCGAAGCCATGATCGTTGCCAAGGACGAAAAGACCGTCACGCTGACGACCGAAAAGCCGACCGCAATCTCCTTCCTGCTGTTCTGCCTCTCGGCAAACATCGGCGCCATCGTCGAAAAGAAGACGGTTCTTGAAAACGAAGTGAATGGCGACCTCGGCAATGCCTGGCTGCAGAAGAACAGCGCCGGCTCCGGTTCGTTCAAGCTGCAGGCCTGGAAGGCTTCCGAAAGCATCGCGCTGACGCTCAACGAGCACGGTCCCTACAAGGGCAACCTGAAGCGCGTCATCATCCGCCACGTCGTCGATCCGTCCTCGCAGATGCTCATGCTGCAGAAGGGTGACGTCGATATCGCACGCGACCTGACCTCCGAACAGCTGAAGGTTCTGCAGTCCGACGAGAACGTCGTCCTGGTCCGCAAGCAGATCGCATCGCTGATGCTGATCTCGATGAACCAGACGAACCCGAACCTTGCCAAGCCGCAGGTCTGGGAAGCCGTCAAATGGGCGCTCGACTACGAAGGCATCCAGAAGAACATCATCCCGCTGACGCATGCCGTCCACCAGAGCATGGAACCGGCAGGCTTCCCGGGCACCGTCATGGATACGCCGTTCCAGAAGGACGTCGCCAAGGCCAAGGCGCTGATGGCGGAAGCCGGCCTCGCGGACGGTTTCGACATCACCCTCGACCACTACTCGGCACAGCCGGCTCCGGATATCGCCCAGGCGATCCAGTCGAACCTCGGCGAAATCGGCATCCGGGTGAAGCTGCAGTCGGCTGAAAACCGCCAGGTTCTCACCAAGATGCGCGCCCGCCAGCACGAAATGGCGCTGTCCGCATGGGGCACCGACTATTTCGACCCGAACTCCAATGCCGAAGTCTTCTGCATCAACAAGGACAATTCGGACGACGCCAAGAAGAAGCCTTTCGCATGGCGCTCCAGCTTCAAGAACGACGAACTGACCGCCAAGGCGGAAGCCGCTCGTGACGAGAAGGACCCGGCAAAGCGTCTGGAACTCTACGAAGCCCTGCAGCGCGAATTCATGCACAACAGCCCGTTCGCGATCATGTTCCAGAACACCAAGACCGCAGCTTGCCGCAAGGGCGTCACCGGTTTCCAGATCGGCGTTCTGTCTGAAGGCAACTCCTACCTCGGGACCAACAAGGCGTGAACAGACGTTTTAAAAGCCTTGCAGCAACACTGAGCAGCGTCCTTCTGACGCTGTTCGGTTTGACTGTGCTGACTTTCCTCATCGGCCGGGTCATGCCGGTCGATCCGGTCATTGCCGCCGTTGGCGACAATGCGCCCGAGGATGTCATTCTTCGCGTACGCACCGAAATGGGCCTTGATCAGCCCATTCCGGTGCAGTTCCTGCACTATCTCTACCAGCTGGCCCACGGTGATTTCGGCATGTCGGTTCTGACCAAGAACCCGGTCGCGACCGATATCGTCCGTTTCTTCCCGGCCACTTTCGAGCTTGCCACCGCAGCCCTCATCCTGGCAGCGCTGATCGGCATCCCGCTCGGTGTCTGGGCAGCCGTGCGTCAGGGCACCTTCACCGACCAGGCGATCCGCGTTGTCTGCCTCGCCGGCCATTCCGTGCCGGTGTTCATGCTGTCGCTGATCTCGCTTCTGATCTTCTATTCCTGGCTCGACCTCGCCCCAGGTCCCGGCCGCCAGGACATCATCTATGACGGCATGATCGATACGGTCACCGGCATCCTGACGATCGACACCCTGCTTGCCGGCGATTTCGATGCCTTCAAGGATGCGCTTGCGCATATGGCCCAGCCGGTCATCATCCTTGCCTATTTCTCGATGGCCTACATCGCCCGCATGACGCGCGCCTTCATGATCGATGCGCTGAAGGGCGAATATGTCATCACCGCCCGCGCCAAGGGCCTGTCGCTGACCAAGGTCATCTGGGGTCATGCCTTCCCGACGGTTGCAGTCCAGCTCGTCACCGTCATGGCGCTGACCTATGCCGGCCTTCTCGAAGGCGCCGTCGTCACCGAGACCGTGTTCTCCTGGCCGGGCATCGGACAGTATCTGACCGTCTCGCTGATGAATGCGGACATGAACCCGGTCGTCGGCACCACGCTCCTGATCGGCCTCATCTATGTCGGCCTCAACCTGATTGCGGACATTCTCTACCGCGTCCTCGATCCACGGGTACAATAATGAACGCCACCTTCCGAAACTGGGCGCTGGACGAAAATCCGTCCTCGCGCCGCCAGGCCGCCTGGGGCAACTGGTACCGCATCTGGCTGAACCTGCGCGGCAATCCGCTCGGCATGATCGGCCTGACCATTATCTTGATCTTCATCGGCATCGCCATCTTCGCGCCGCTGCTGGCCACCCACGATCCGGCAGCGCAGGATCTGGCCAACCGCCTGGCGGCTCCGAGCGCCCTGCACTGGTTCGGCACAGATGAGCTCGGCCGCGACATCTATTCGCGCCTTCTCTACGGCGGCCGCGTCACTCTCGGTATGGTCATTGCCGTCGTCGTGCTCGTCGCCCCGATCGGCCTCGCCATCGGCTGCATCGCCGGTTATTTCGGCGGCA
>DLSX01000147.1 GCA_002500765.1 Neorhizobium sp. UBA7851 | reverse complement strand
GCCGCGTGGCCGGCGTGCTGATTTCGCCGTTATCCTCTTCCTCGTCGGCACCGCCGCCGAAGAGAGTGGCCAGGAATCCGCGACGCTTGCGTTCGGCAGCGGGCGCGCTTCCGGCGGTCGAGGCAATCTCGATCGAACCGGAACCGACCCGTTTCTTGTAATCGGCCAACGCCTGATCATAACCCGGCAACGGCTGACCGTCGGCGGGAAGATGCAGCGTATTGCCCTTCGGGAAGATCTGCACAAGTTCCTGGCGCGACATGCGCGGCCATGCACGAACACCACCGACATCGAGATGCACGAAAGGCGAACCGGACTTCGGATAGAAACCGACGCCGCCAACCTGCATCTGCATGGCAAGCCCACGCAGCGTCGCAAGCTTTACGCCGGGAATATAGAAATCCATCGCCTTGCCAAGCATGTGCTGGCTGTTCTTGGCCACGCCGGTATTGCGCGAGCGACCGCGCAGCATGCTGTTGGTGGCTGGCGAACGATACGCCGAAACGACGTGGATATAGTCCTTGGCGCCGCTGCGGCGATAAACTTCCCAGACGAGATCGAAAAGCCGCGGGTCCATCTTGGCGGGCTCGTTCTTGCGCCAGTCGCGCAGGAAGTTGTTGATCTGCTGGAGCCCCTTGGGGTCGAAGCGGCCATTGCGCTTGAAAGTGATCTCGGCCTTTTCACCCGTGTGGATGAAATAGAGTTTGAGACTGCGGTTTTCCGCAGCAGCCTGCGTTGCCTGTACGGACCAGATGGATGCGGCCACGACAGCAAGTGCCGCACCGTGCGCGACACGCCTGGTCAGCGATTGAAAGGCCTTTTGAACGAGGCGATGAACGCCTGTGCCGGAAGGCATTTCTTTTGCATTCAAATCAGGCAAAGCGATCCCCGTCCTGCAGACAACGTCCCTCGCTGTCCCATTTGGCTGACAATTGCGGTCACACGATGGCAAATCTGCCACACATGTACAAGCATCTCACTTATAGTCAATGATGTGCTAAAGAGAGATTGACAGAAATTGCCATCGCTTCCTTGCCTGAAAATTAACACTCTCTAATCAGGCGGCTTCCTTGAGCGGATCATCCGGATCGATTCCGTAATCCTTCAGCTTGCGGTAAAGCGTCGAGCGACCGATGCCGAGCTTGCGGGCGACCTGGCTCATCTGACCGCGATAGAATTTCAGCGCGAAGCGAATGAGTTCCTCTTCCACATCGGCAAGCTTTCGCACCTCGCCCGTATCGTCGGTGCTGACGATGACGTTGTCGGATGCCGGGTAAGCGGCAGCCAGAAGCGCTCTTGGATCGGGCCGCATCGTACGCGGCGGCAACATCGGCTGCGGAAAGCCCAGGTCTTCCGTAATCGGACGAACGACCGACGACGATTGTGCGGGCATCGACGCCACGGCGGTAGCAGCCAGTTCGGCGGTGCGGAATTCCGGCACCTGGGCCGCAATCTGCGGGAAATCAAGCTCCGTCAGCTCATCGCCTTCCGCCAGAACGACGGCGCGGAAGATGGCATTTTCCAGCTGGCGGATATTGCCCGGCCAGTCGTAGGCGGTCAGCAAAGCCAGTGCGCCGGCGCTGACGCCGAGGTTCTGCGACAGTTTCTGCTCGACCGAAAAACGCTCGGCGAAAACGCGTACCAGATGCGGAATGTCTTCCTTGCGACGGCGCAAGGCCGGGATGGTGATCGGGAAAACGTTGAGGCGATAGTAGAGATCCTCGCGGAAGCGTCCAGCGCGAACCTCTTCGATCAGGTCCTTGTTGGTGGCCGAAATCAGCCGCACATTGACCTTGTGGACACGACCGGCACCGACCGTTTCGATCTCGCCCGACTGCACGGCGCGCAGCAGTTTCACCTGAACTTCAAGCGGCAGATCACCGATTTCGTCCAGAAAAAGCGTGCCGCCGTCGGCTTCAACGAACTTGCCGGTGTGACGTTCGGTAGCACCCGTAAACGCGCCCTTTTCATGACCGAAGAGAATGCTCTCGACCAGATTGGCGGGGATCGCGCCACAATTGACGGTGATGAACGGCTTGCCGGCACGATCGCTGCCCGACTGGATGGCGCGGGCGATCATTTCCTTGCCGACGCCGGATTCGCCTTCAAGCACGACCGGAATATTCGAATGCGCGGCGCGCTGCGCCAGATCGATGACGCGCAGCATGTCCGGGCTGGCGGAAACGATGTCGTTGAAACCGACCACGCCGGCCCGACGACGGCCACCCTTTGCCTTGCCTTCGCGATAATCGAGCTTCAGCGCATTGGCGATCGAGGTTGCGATCCGCTCCGGCGAGACCGGCTTGACGACAAAGTCGAAGGCACCGGCCCGCATCGCCTGCACGACGAATTCGATGCTGCCCTGCCCTGTCTGCACGATGACCGGTGTCTGGACGCCCATCTCTCGCAATGCGGCAAGGAAGGTCAGTCCGTCCATTTCAGGCATCATCAGGTCCAGCACGATGACATTGACGTCACCGCTGGTGCGACTGAGGAAATCGAGCGCGACCTTCCCGTTTTCGGCCAGATGCGCGACATAACCTTGCCGCTCGACTGCATTCTTCAGAAGGCGGCGCTGAATGGGATCGTCATCGACGACAAGGATATGAGCAGACATTTGTGAACTCCCGGCAACGTTCATCGTGCACCCTTTGCGGGCTCTTATGCTTCAGGTTGTGCCAGATAGGCTTGAACATCCCCTTTTGAGAAAAGCTCACATTTTAACAGTCTGAACAGAAAACGGACGGGTGGCGGCAAAGGGGGCGAGATGCTACCCCTCTGGCACGCAAGTGAGTGCCCAGTTGAGGGAAAGGAAAGTCCATGACGAAACCAATCGCGCTGCCTGAAATCGCCCACGCCGCAACCGCCGCAGGTGGTGGAGCAGCAGATCCCGCGCTCGGTCTCCTGCCTGTCTGGAAACTCTCCGATCTCTATGCGGCAAAAGATGCATCGGCCTTCACCGCCGACCTGAAGCAATCCGAAGCGGATACCCTCGCCTTCGAAGAGAAGTGGAAAGGCAAGCTGGCCGAGGCTGCCACGAAGACCGGAGCCGGCGGCATCGGCGAAGCATTGAAGGAATATGAGGCGCTGGACGATCTGCTCGGCAAGATCGGCTCCTTCGCCGGCCTCACCTATTTCTCCGACACGTCCGACCCGGCCAACGGAAAATTCTTCGGCGACGTTCAGGCGAAACTCACCGACATCTCGTCGCACCTGCTGTTCTTCGCGCTGGAACTCAATCGCGTCGATGACGGCGTGATGGATGCCTGCATGGACCGCGATCCGGCCGCCGGTCACTACCGCCCATGGATCGTTGACCTCAGAAAGGACAAGCCCTTCCAGCTGGACGACAAGCTCGAACAGCTATTTCTCGAAAAATCGATGACCTCCGCGGCCGCCTTCAACCGCCTGTTCGACGAGACCATGGCCGAACTGCGCTTTGATATCGACGGCGAAAAGCAGCCGCTCGAAGTGACGCTGAACATGCTGCAGGAAGCCGATCCGGCCATCCGTGCCAAGGCCGCAGCCGCATTGTCGAAGACCTTCGGTGAAAACCTGAGAGTCTTCACGCTGATCACCAACACGCTTGCCAAGGACAAGGACATTTCCGACCGTTGGCGCGGCTTCGAGGATATCGCCGACAGCCGGCACCTTGCCAATCGCGTCGAGCGGGAGGTCGTCGATGCACTGGCCGCAGCCGTAGAGGACGCTTATCCGCGCCTGTCGCACCGCTATTATGCGATGAAGGCCAAGTGGCTCGGCATGGACCAGCTGAATTACTGGGACCGCAACGCGCCGTTGCCGGAAACCCCGAAAGCCGTCATTCCATGGGAGACGGCGAAAGAGACCGTGCTATCAGCCTATGGTGCCTTCGCGCCGGAAATGGCCGATATCGCCGGCCGTTTCTTCAACGGGGAATGGATTGACGCCCCGGCCCGGCCCGGCAAGGCTCCGGGCGCCTTCGCGCACCCGGTCGTGCCCTCCGCTCATCCTTACGTTCTGGTTAACTATCTCGGCAAGCCGCGCGACGTGATGACGCTCGCCCACGAACTCGGCCACGGCGTGCATCAGGTTCTGGCCGGAGGTCAGGGCGCGCTGATGTGCCAGACGCCGCTGACATTGGCCGAAACCGCTTCCGTCTTCGGCGAGATGCTGACTTTCCGCGCCTTGCTTGAGAAGACGAAAGACAAGCGCGAACGCAAGGCAATGCTTGCCCAGAAGGTCGAGGACATGATCAACACGGTCGTGCGCCAGATCGCCTTCTACCAGTTTGAGCGCAAGCTCCACACCGCCCGCAAGGAAGGCGAACTGACTTCGGAACAGATCGGCGAGCTCTGGCTGTCAGTCCAAGGCGAAAGCCTCGGCCCGGCGATCAGGATTTCGGAAGGTTACGAGACGTGGTGGACCTATATCCCCCACTTCATCCACTCGCCCTTCTACGTCTATGCCTATGCCTTCGGCGATTGCCTGGTGAATTCGCTTTACGCCGTCTACCAGAACGCCGCTCCCAATTCTGGAAAAGGGGGCTTCCAGGACAAGTATTTCGAGCTTTTGAAGGCCGGCGGCACCAAGCACCATTCGGAACTGCTGAAACCCTTCGGCCTCGATGCGACCGACCCGACCTTCTGGTCAAAGGGCCTGTCGATGATCGAGGGGCTGATCGACGAACTGGAAGCACTTGATAAAGAGCTGGGCTGAAGGTTCCAACGACGAACGGCCGGGGAGACCCGGCCGTCAGTTTTTTGGGGAGGTATGAAACACCTCCAACGTCATCCTCGGGACATCCTCGGGTTAACCCGAGGATCTGCTGCGGGTTAATTTGTTGAGGCGGTTAGATCCTCGCCACAAGGGCGAGGATGACGGCAAAATAGGCCTTCTACCGCACCACCGGCTCGACCGTTAGATCCCGGCCACTCGAAGCCACGACGCGAACGCGGGATCCCACCGGAAGGTCCGGCCCCATCACCGACCACATCGTATCATCGAGCCTGATCCGCCCTCGCCCCTCCTGAATGGGTTCGGACAGCGTCGCAGTACGGCCGATCAGGCTTTCGCCACGGCGGTTGAGCCAGGGCTCGTCGCTCGTCGTCCGCTTGCCGTTGTAAATCCGCCGGCCAACGACGGCAAAAAACACGGAGAGAACGGCAAACAGCAGAAGCTGAATGTGCCAGCCCCAGAATACGGAATCCCAGAGCGCCAGCGACAAGGCTCCCAGCACCACGGCCGCTGCGCCGATCCAGATCAGGAACACGCCGGGAACCAGCAGTTCGAGCACCAGCAGAACCATGCCGATGATCCACCAACCCCATGGGCCGAGATTGTTCCAGAGTTCGACCACCATCACGTCACCTCTCGGAGGTCGGCGGCGTGAACGGCGGCACGACGGCGGTTACCGTCGGCGTGCTCCGCGTGGGACGCGGCTGTTGCG
>DLSX01000034.1 GCA_002500765.1 Neorhizobium sp. UBA7851 | reverse complement strand
TGAACATGATGGCGATGGCGGATGCCTTCTTGTTCGTCGCAACCAGGCTGGTGGCGCCCACCGAGCCGACACCGAAGAAGGATGCATGCGCAAAGGCGGTCAGCACCCGTGCCGCCATCAGCGTCCAGTAGTCGGGCGCAATGGCACAGGCGAGATTGCCGATGGTGAACACCACCATCAGCGCCATCAGCAGGGTCTTTTTTGACCACCTGCCGGAAATGGCGCCGAGGATCGGCGCGCCGATGACCACACCGAGCGCATAGCCGGAAATCAGCAGGCCGGCAGCGGGGATGGTGACGCCCAGATCCTTGCTGACATCGATCAGCAGACCCATGATGACGAATTCCGTGACGCCGATGCCGAAGGCTCCGGCCGTCAACGCGTAGAGAGCGAGAGGCATTGGGGTATCCTTGTCCTGATCCCTTGGGGGAGGGCCAAGGGGAGATCGTTCGATGCACCGCAATATCGTCGCCGGTCACTTGCCTGTGTAGCGCCATGGATGGATAATGATTTGTGAATTGAAATCACAAGTCGGGTCGAATGCTTGGCCGCCCCTCATCCGCCACGCCGTCCTTCTCCCCGTCATGACGNNCTCTCCCCGCATGCGGGGAGAGGGTTAGGGTGAGGGGCTGCGCCACAAATTGCGTGAGGGGCAGCGTCGCCCGCTCGAAGGAGAACAGATCTTGGACAACCGCGCCGGAGAAATGGGAGTTTTCGTCCTCGCCGCCGAGCTGAGAAGCTTTTCGGCCGCGGGGCGAAAACTGAAACTGTCGCCATCGGCGGTCAGCAAGCTCGTCACCCGGTTGGAGGACAGGCTCGGCACCCGGCTTGTCGTCCGCTCCACCCGCATGCTGCAGCTGACGCCCGAGGGAGAAACCTATCTCGCCCGCGCCACCCGCATCCTCGCCGAGATTGCCGATACGGAAGAGATCGTCTCCGGCGGTGGCCGGGCGCTGCCGCGCGGCCCGTTGTCGGTCAACGCCTCGGTTGCCTTTGGCGAGCGTTATATCCTGCCGCTTGCCGGAGAATTCCTGTCGCTTTTCCCCGAAGTTCAGCTCGATATCACGCTGACCGACGATACGGTCGATCTCATCCGCGAGCGTGTCGACATCGCCATCCGCCACGGGCCATTGCGCGATTCGACCCTGATGGCCCGAAAGATCGGCCAGAGCCGGCAGGTGGTCATGGCGTCGCCCGCCTATATCACCAGCCACGGATTACCGCGGACCCCGGCCGACCTCGATCGCCACAACTGCATCAACTTCAATTTCCGCCGCGCCGTCGAAGGCTGGTCCTTTCGTGATCCCGCGACCGGCAAGGTCGATCTGCGTCCCGTTTCCGGCAACCTGAAGGCGTCGAGCGGCTCGATCATCCGCCAGTTCTGCGTCGATGGCCTCGGCATCGGCCGCGTCGGCCGCTTTCATGTCGAGCCGGATATCGAAGCTGGTCGCCTCGTGCCGATCCTTGAGAATTTCAATCCCGAAGACATCGAGGACATACACGCCGTTTATGCCGGCCACGAACATCTGGCGGTCCGCATCCGCGCCTTCATCGATTTTCTGGCTGAGAGGCTCTGAAGACGGGAAGGGCAGCAAAGGCGATTACCTTGAGTTGGGTGAAATTTAGTTCACCGTAAATCAATGGTTGCATTTATTGATTTCTTAATCTCGATGGTAGTGTCGATCCTGTCGATGAGATGAGCTCATCGTCTAGAGGAGATGCTGCCATGAATGAACTGGTTTTGAATGCAGAGACGGCGGCCTTGCCGATCCCGTCGCTGCGCCGCTCGCCCCGTGCGCGGCGGCCGGTCATCTATCTCAAGGGTGCCGTGGAACATCCGGAGCAATATCAGGAGATCATGTCGATCAAGGATCCCGACCATGTCGCGCAAGGCATGGCGATCGGCGGGCTGCTGACCAACGCGATCGATGAGTTCGGACGTTTCAATGCCGCAACGGCACGCAAGCTGATCACCGATTTCAACCTGTCGCTTCCGCCGGCGGAAAGTCGCTACAGCCTCGTCATCACCGATACCCTCAACACCAAGCTCACGCAGCAGAACGCTCTGGTTTCGGTCATGATCGACAGCCTCCTGGATGTGCTGAAGAAGGTGATCGGAATTGCGCTCGATCCGACGGCTATCGGGCAGATCCAGGCTGCCGTGACCGATGCCTTCACCAATCTCGAAACCCAGCAGGGTGATGCCTGGATCTTCTGGGAGAAGAAGGAACAGCAGAAGACGGTCTATTCCTATGCCCTGTTATTCGCCATCCAGGACGAGCTCACCGGCTATGTCATGGTTGCCCTTCCCATGTCGCTCAACATCGTTGTCGATGTTGCCTTTGAACAGGTCCTCGGCATCACCATCACCAACAGGGAAAGCTATTCCGTCACGGTCGAGGCGATGAAGGTTGCACAGCTGCTTTATCCGAAGTCCCCCGACCGCCTCGGCCTCATGCGGATGATGTACGCCGTCCCTTCGGACATGACGGAGGCGGACGACGTGACGCTGGACGACGTCACGCTGGACGACGTCACCAATATCGAGGTGAAGAACTACGCCGGCACGATAACATTCGCGACTGCCGCCAAAGGAAAGCTTCACGAGGCCGATGGACTGACACAGCTTTCGACCGAAGGTGCTGTTATCCATCAGCCTCTGACCGAGGAAACCAGATATGTGGTCTTCTACCACATTGGCGGCCATCGGCGGAAACTGGGAATGGTCTTCAATGCCGAAATGGGGCCAGGCGAACTCTGGTTCGTCAGCCGATAGCACGACGGTGTGTGCGTGATGGTCAGCGGCGATCCGGATGTTGCGTAGATCGGATCGCCGCGGCCAGTTTGATGATCGCATCGACAACCGGATCCGGCAGGCCGTCGGCGGCGGCTTGCCAATCCTGCTTTTCAGCGAGGGGAAATCGTTTCTGCGGCCTGTGCCCGTCCATTTCGCCGCGGCCGAGCAAAAGCCAGTCGAGCGAGATATCCAGCATCTGGCAAATGCGCATGGCGCTTGAAAGAGACAGGCCGTCACCCCGTTTCCACCGGCTCACCATGCTTTCGCTGACGCCGACCTCGATCGCGAAAGCCATCTGTTTGCTGACCCCTCGGGCCTTCATGGCAAGGCCGAGGCGCTCCCCTACCTGTTTCATCCGGCGAGAAATCCCCAATACCGGATGCAAATGGCCGGCCGCGGAGAACCAATCTGTCACTACAGCGGGAAAAAAGGCAATCCGCCATAACGCGCTTTTGAAGAGCTTTCGCTCACTGTGCCGCCTTTGCCTTGTGCCCGAAACGCCGCCTGAGGAAACCGGATGCGCGATAGCGCACGCCGGCCGGCCGTTCGGGGTCGGCAATATCGGATTCCGCGATCAGTTCCTCGTCGGCCGTAAGCTCCCGTATCGGCACAGGAACAAGCCCGTGCCCGCTTTGCCGGTTCAAGGCCTCGATTGCGCCGATGATCGAACCGCCATGCGCTGCGATAGCGGCAGACACCTCTGACACATCCCGTCCCAGGTGCTCCGCAATCAGATCGTCGCGTGTGGCGATGATCTTGTCCGTCAGCGCCGTCTGCCCTTCAGAGGCTTCGAGGATCAGGTCGCATTCGGTGTCATAGCCCATCGACCGATTGTTGAGATTGGCCGAGCCGATCTTCACGATCCGGTCGTCGGCAAACATCATCTTGGCATGAACATAGATCGGCGTGCGCGCCGCGTTGACGGGATAATAGATGCGGAACCGGTTATGGATATCGGCTTCCCGGACCAGCTTCATCAGCCGGACCCGGGCGCCATCCATCGCCTTGGCTTCCAGATACCCCTCGCAGCCTTCCGGGTTGATCAGCACGATTTCCGGCCCGTCCGGTTCTTTCAGACGTTGCGCCATTGCCTCGGCAATCCGGCGCGAGGCGAAATACTGGCTCTCGACATAAAGCGTCTTTTTCACCGCCGCGATGATCGCAAGTTTTGCCGTCTCGATCTCGACGATCTGCTTGCGCTCGTCATATTCCGGTGCTGTCCTGGCAATGCCGATCGAGATGTCGCGGAACCCGACCTCCAGCCCTTCCGGCCATGGCGTATCCTTCTGCGAAAGGGCGGGCGGCGAGGGCAGGTCCTCGTCGGTCGCAAGCTTCCATCGGTTGCGTGCAACTTCGCCAAGCGCCCGTGCCGCGTCGCCGGAAAGGCAGGTCGTGGCATCGTGCCAGGGGCCCTGAGCAAACCCCATCGGCGATTTGCGCAGGGGTTCGTTTTCCGCATGGTCGCGCGTATCCCAGCGCCCGACCGTCATGTCGATCCCGCCGCAGAATGCCACTTCGTCATCGATGACGAGCAGCTTCATGTGATGTGAGGAGATCGAGGGATGCGCGCCGTCGAGCTTCAGATGGATGCGTTTGTCGAACAACCATTTGAGAATGTAAAAGGGCGTTTCGCCGCGCGTGATCGAGTTGATGAGCCCGATATCCCATTTGAGGATGCGGATATCGAGATCTTCGTTGCGCCGGGCGATCGCATTGAGAAACTTGCCGAGCTGGTCCGGCAATTCGTCGGTCTTTTTCCTGTTGCGCTGCCGGTCGTCCCCGTTGCCGGGGATCAGATCGATGCGCGTGTCGAAATCCCAGCCGATCAGGTAGATCGAGCGTCTCGCCCTTGCCATGGCATCCTTGGCGTGGCGAAAGAAGTCGGCGGCGTCGATGATGATTGAAAGCCGGTCTGCCCTTGCGATCCTCCAGCAGGTCTCGCCTTCCTTCAATATGCTTTGCATCGATTTACCCGACCCGTCATCTGTTGAACCCGGGCGGGATATAGAGCGACGTCACGGCTCTTCTATGGGGCTTTGCGGCATTTCGAACGCAGCACACGCATCAGATTGTCTTCCTGCTTTTCCGATGGCTGGAAAAGGCGACGGCGACCATCAGGAACGGCCATGCGGCGCAAAGGGCGAGACCCGAGAAACGCGCAGCCGTCCACGGCAGATTGCGAATGATGCCTTCGGCGAAGGTCAGGACGAAAAAGAGCTTCGCAATGATCAGGTAAATTATGATGGCTGCAGTGGTCATCGGCTCTGCCGGTTTTCCTTGTGCGTGTCCCGCATGACTGGCCCCCTCGTGGAGTGCCCCCGAAAAAGGTTTGGCGAGAGGGCCAGTCAATTCAGCAGGTCGGGGCTGACAGTGCCCCGGCAGGGTTCAAGCATGGTCGCGCTGCGGCGTCTTCACCCGTTTGAGGGATAGATGTCGCTTGGTACGGAAACCGCTGCCCCGTGCATCGCCTCCACTTCCTTGGCGACAAGCTCCTGCAGCCGCCAGAGATTGCGGTCGCGAATGCCGAATTCGGCCAGATGCACGACCGTGTTGTAGAGATATTCGGCGCAGGAGCCGCGATGCCCGCAGGCACGGGCCAGAATGGGCGCCACCTGTTCGAGCGGCATCAGCGGGCGCACGATCCTCGGGCTGTCACCGCCGGCCCAGAATGTCAGCGCCGGGATCGTGTCGCCGTCATCCGTGCGAACCGGCAGGAAGCGGAACGTGTTGAGGCTGTCCTTGTTGCTGAGTTCCCGGCGAAGCGCGCTTTCGATCTGCTCGCGCTTGTCGTGGTCGGCCACCCGGTAGATCACGCCGTCGCAAC
>DLSX01000005.1 GCA_002500765.1 Neorhizobium sp. UBA7851 | reverse complement strand
CTCCCCGCAAGCGGGGAGAAGGAAGTATGCCGCACGTCTCGGTCGCTCTCAACGTCTCGTCGAGGACGTACCTCCTCCCCTTGACGGAAGGGGGTAGAAATTCACGATTTTCGCATCAGCAGGCCATCGTTTCCTTGCCAAGAAGCAATGTCTTTCGCGGCGATCATTCCGACTTGAGCAATCGAACAGGAATGCCTTGGTGCTCAAGCAACCTCGTCGCCTTCCGGTCAAACGAGACAAAGGTATCGCCACCAAGCCATCTGCTATCAAATGCGATCACGGCATCGGCGAAATCTCCGCCGGCGTCGAGAACCGCCAGCCCTGCCTCGATCATTGGTCGCGATGCAACCACATTGCGCATATCGAGGATACGGCGGATGGCGTTGGACAGATCCGGTTTCTCGACGCGATAAATCCGTTCGAGCACCCAGGCGAATTCACAGAATACATGCGCACTGATGGCGACTTGTTCGGCCTCTTCCAATGTCTCAGCCGCTATCTTCTGTTGCGCCGGATCATCTCCCACGAGGAGACGCACGAGGATGTTGGTGTCGATGCCGATTTTCATTTGGGGTGTAGGTCGCCAAGCGCCGCGTAAGCTGCGGCTTCTGCGATGGCATCATCAAGCTCTTCCAGCGAAAGCCGGCGACCGTTGGTCTTGCCCTTCAACACGCCGCTCAGTTCCCGCCAGGAACCATGCCCCGTGTCGGCCTCCAGCTCCGCCTTGCCGTCAGGCAAGAGGTTGAGCCGGATCTTGCCGCCCGGCTGAATGCCTAGATGCTCAAGAACATCCTTGCGGAACGTGACCTGACCGCGTGTCGTAACCGTCAATGTCGCCATAACCTGTCTCCGAATTACCGAAAAAGTAATGCGGATCTGCATTACCTTCAAGGCGAATGGTTACGGGTTTCTGATTTCAATGCGGTAGCAAATCAGAACTCCACCACCTTGCCGCCTTCCAGCGTGACACGGCGGTCCATGCGGGCGGCGAGATCGTGGTTGTGGGTGGCGATCAGGGCGGCGAGGCCGGACTGGCGCACCAGTGCCTCAAGTGCGTCGAAGACATAGGACGCGGTCTTCGGGTCGAGATTGCCGGTCGGCTCGTCTGCCAGAAGCAGACGCGGCGCATTGGCGACGGCACGAGCGATCGCAACACGCTGCTGCTCGCCGCCGGAGAGTTCCGCCGGACGATGCTCTGCGCGGTGGCCGATGCGCATGTAGTCGAGAAGCTGGGCCGCACGTTCCCTGGCCTCGGCTTTCGGCAGGCCGCCGATCAGCTGCGGCATCATGATATTCTCGACCGCCGAAAATTCCGGCAGGAGATGATGGAACTGGTAGACGAAGCCGATTTCCGAACGGCGGATTGCGGTGCGCTGGTCGTCCGGCAAGTCGTTGCAGGATCTGCCGCCGATAAAGACCTCGCCGCTGTCGGGATGTTCGAGCAGGCCAGCCAGATGCAGCAGTGTCGACTTGCCTGTGCCAGATGGCGCGACAAGTGCTACGATCTCGCCGCTTCTCAATTCGAAATCGGCGCCTTTCAGAATGGAAAGCGTCGTTTCTCCCTGGCCATAATGACGTTCGACATTTGCAAGCTTCAGTACGGATTTACGAGGTGCCATGAGGTACTGGGATCCTATTCGTAGCGAAGCGCCTGGACAGGATCGAGCCTTGAGGCCCGCCATGCCGGGAAGATGGTGGCGATGAAGGAGAGGACCAGTGCCATGGTGACGACGGACACAGTCTCGCTGACGCTCATTTCAGCGGGCAGTTCGCTGAGGAAATAGAGTTCCGGATTGAACAGGACGGTGCCGGAAAGCCAGGAGAAGAACTGCCGGATGCTCTCGATGTTGAGGCAGACGACGACACCGAGGACGACGCCCGCGAGCGTGCCGACAAGACCGATCGCCGCCCCCGTCATGAAGAAGATGCGCATGATCGCGCCGGAACTCGCGCCCATGGTCCTGAGGATGGCGATGTCGGAACCCTTGTCCTTCACCAGCATGATGAGGCCGGAAATGATGTTCAAGGCCGCGACAAGCACGATCAGCGTCAGGATCATGAACATGACGTTGCGCTCGACCTGCAATGCCGAGAAGAAGGTCTGGTTGCGCTGACGCCAGTCGGTGATGAAGATCTGCCGGCCGGCGGCCTCCTCTATCTTCGGGCGCAACTGATCAACCGCTTCCGGATCGTTGATGAACAATTCGATCGACTGGACGATGCCGTCGGCGTTGAAATAGAGCTGCGATTCTTCCAGCGGCATGTAGATGATCGTCGCGTCGTATTCCGACATTCCGATCTCGAATATGCCGGAGATCGTGTAGGATTTGACACGCGGATTGACACCCATCGGCGTCACGTCGCCTTCCGGCGAGATCAGGGTGATCTGGTCGCCGGCGTTGAGCCCGAGCTGGGCTGCGAGCCTGGAGCCTACGAGAACGCCCTGCCCCGAGGCAAACCCGACGATATCACCCTGCTTGATATTGCCGGCGACTTCCGAGAGCTTTTCAAGATCCTCGGCGCGAACG
>DLSX01000099.1 GCA_002500765.1 Neorhizobium sp. UBA7851 | reverse complement strand
CCTGCCAGTCGGTCGAAGAGCGCCAGGTGAACCTGTCGCGCAAATTGACCCGAGCGACGGCACTGCTGCGCAGCTGGATCGATGTCGACCTGCAGAAGTTCAATGCCGAGATCCTGGCGTCGATGGACAAGCGCGCGCATCTTCAGTTGCGCCTGCAGCAGACGGTCGAGGGGCTGTCTGTCGCCGCGATCTCGTATTATGTGATCGGTCTGGTCGGTTATCTCGCCAAGCTCGGGCACTATGTCGGGATAAGGGTGGCGCCGGAAACCCTGACCGCTATCGCCGTGCCGTTCGTCGTGCTGGCAATATGGCTGCTTGTCTGGCGCATCCGTAACAGCCATGCCGACGATGGCGGACGCAAGCTGAGCTGGCGCCAGCGTCGCGCCGAGGCGCGGGAATCGGGCGAATAGCCAGTCTGCCTTATCCCGTTTTGCGTCCACAGGATGCTCGTTCTGTGCCAAGGCGGGAAAAAGAGCGATTTCAGTAAAATTGCATCTTTCCATTTAAGCCCGCCGAAAAGCTGTGCGGCCTATCGTCGTGCCAGAACGAAACGCGATGGCCGCAGAGCTGTCCGTAAAACAGGGTTCAGGCAATGATCAGGAAGCTCATTATTTCGGCGGCCGTTCTGACCGCGCTCATTTACGGCAAGGAAGCCAGCGCCGCAGGTCCGGCTGGTTTTGCGCGTGACCTTGCCTTCGTCGTCACCAATCAGGCTGAAGCGTTGGAGCTGAAGCCGGAGGGGTTCACCGCCGCAGCAGAAAAGACGATTGGCGAAGTCGACGCGTATTTCGACATGTTCGCAAGGGGCGAGATGAAAAACGTCGCGCCATAAGGCCGACAGTCAACTCTTCCTTCGGAAAAACCGGGCCTCAGGCGAGGGCCGGCTTTCCGCGTTCAGCGATTGCAATGCCGCTCAAGGCCAGTGCAAGTGCTACGATGTGGAACAGCTGCAGATGTTCGCCAAGAATGATGACGGACAGAAGCGTGCCGAAGACCGGCACGAGATTGATGAACAGGCCGGCGCGGTTGGCGCCGATTTCCATGACGCCGCGGATATAAAGGACCTGCGCGACAAGCGACGCGAATATGGCGGTGTAGAGCGCCACCATCCAGCCCGTCATGTCCGGCCAGATCATGTTCCCGCTCGAATATTCCCAGGCCGCAAGCGGGGCGCTGAAAACGAGCGCGAAAAGTGCCGGCACCGCCATCAGGCTTTTCCAGCTTATCTGCGGCCGCCATCTCAGAGCAATCGTGTAGAGGGCATAGGCCGCGATCGCGATCATCATGATCGCATCGCCGAAATTGACAGTCAGCGTGAGAAGGGTCGCGATGTCGCCGTGCGCGGCGGTCAAAAGGCTTCCGATGGCAGTGATGCCGAACCCAAGGATCTGCAGCCAGGTTACCCGGGTTCTGAACAGGGCGAAATTCAGCACGAAGATCAGAACCGGGATCAGCGTCTGTTCAACGGTGACATTGATCGCGCTGGTATAGGTGACGGCCGTATAAAGCACGGCATTGAACACCACGTAACCGACAATACCGAGAAAGCCGAGAACGGGGAGATTCTTGCGGATCACCGGCCAATCACGGCGCAGATCCTTGAGCGATATCGCGAAGATGATGGCAACGGCAAAGAACCATCTCCAGAATGTCAGCATCATTGGGCTGATATGGCCGATCGCAATTTTTCCAGCGACTGCATTGCCGCCCCAGCAAAGTGTCGCGATGATGAGAAACAGATAGGCCTGGCGATGCAAGATGCCTCCTTGACACGCCGCCTTTCCGACGCCGCTATCCTTGTTTTGCAATCGCCAATAACGTGCGGTTTCAACCTTTGTCACGCAAAAACCTTGCGCTCGTCACAAACCGGTCGCTTTCGTCGCATCAAGGCATTATAGATGCACGCGTTTGTGGAGCCGTTGGTTTTGACCGACCGGCATTCGAGAAAAAGAACTGGTGTTAAGCTCGCCGTCGAGCCAGGTCCAAGACCGGTGCCGACGGGCGGGTTTCGTCCAAAGGGCAGGAAGCAGATATGACGAACTGTGTCGTAGTAGGTTCGCAATGGGGTGATGAGGGCAAGGGCAAGATTGTCGACTGGCTCTCGGAGCGCGCCGACATCGTTGTGCGCTACCAAGGCGGCCATAATGCCGGCCACACGCTCGTCATCGATGGCGTAAGCTACAAGCTGTCTCTCCTGCCGTCGGGCGTCGTGCGTCCCGGCAAGATGGCCGTCATCGGCAACGGTGTCGTCGTCGATCCGCATGCGCTGATTGCCGAAATGGGCCGGCTTGCCGCTCAGGGCGTGACCGTAACCCCGGAGAACCTGCGAATCGCCGAAAACGCCACGCTGATCCTGTCGCTTCACCGCGAGCTTGACGGTATGCGTGAAGATGCCGCCTCCAACAGCGGCACCAAGATCGGCACGACTCGCCGCGGCATCGGCCCGGCCTATGAAGACAAGGTCGGCCGCCGCGCCATCCGCGTCATGGATCTCGCCGACCGTGATGCGCTGGAAGCCAAGGTCGAGCGTATCCTCACCCATCACAATGCCCTTCGTCGCGGCTTCGGTGCCGCCGAAGTCGAGCACAAGGACATCATGGAGGAACTCACCTCCATCGCGGAGACGGTTCTGCCGTTCATGGACAGCGTCTGGCAGCTGCTGGACAAGGAACGCCGCAAGGGTTCGCGCATCCTGTTCGAAGGTGCGCAGGGTTCGCTGCTCGATATTGATCACGGCACCTATCCGTTCGTCACCTCGTCGAACACCGTTGCCGGCCAGGCTGCTGCCGGCTCGGGCATGGGTCCCGGCTCGCTCGGCTACATCCTCGGCATCACCAAGGCCTATACGACGCGGGTAGGCGAAGGTCCGTTCCCGACGGAACTGACCGATGAGATCGGCCAGTTCCTCGGTGAAAAGGGCCATGAGTTCGGCACCGTGACGGGCCGCAAGCGTCGCTGCGGCTGGTTCGATGCGGCTCTCGTACGCCAGTCGGTCGCAACCAACGGTATTACCGGTATCGCGCTGACCAAGCTCGATGTCCTCGATGGTCTCGAAGAGCTGAAGATCTGCGTCGGCTATATGCTGGACGGCCAGAAGATCGATTATCTGCCGGCTTCGCAGGCCGCTCAGGCCCGTGTCGAGCCGATCTACGTTACGCTTGAAGGCTGGAAGGAATCGACTGTCGGTGCTCGCACCTGGGCCGAACTGCCGGCGCAGGCGATCAAGTATGTCCGTCAGGTCGAAGAGCTGATCGGCGCTCCGGTCGCTCTGTTGTCCACAAGCCCGGAACGCGACGACACGATACTTGTGACCGACCCGTTTGAAGATTAATGTCAAGAAATGATTATCCATTCGGCCGACGAATGCCGGCTACCATGAGAAAGTGCTGATGGCTGATTTTGTAGCGGTGATCCGCCGCGCTGTTGACGGTTTGGCGACCAACACGCCCGAGGCGCGCACGCGAGTTTATGAAAAGGCTCGCGGCGCGGTCCAGCGCCAGCTTGAGAATATGAAGCCGCGTCCGCCCGAGGAAATGCTGCGGCGGCAGATGGACAAGCTGGAAGCGGCCATTGTCGAGGTCGAGACCGAGCATGCTGAAGCACTTCCGGCAGAGCCGGAAGTGGCAGCTGTGCCCGTGCCGGAGCCGGAGCAATATCAGCCGCCGGAGCCCGTCGAGGAAGTTCAGGCCGAGCCCGTTGCGGCGTCGGAGCCTGCGGTTTCTGACGAATACGCCTCGCATTCTCATTCCGAGAGCTATCGCGAGGAAGAGCCTGTTGCCGCGGAGCCTGCTGCCGATCTCTATGAGGCACCGGAGCGTCGCTGGCAGGAGGCGCCGTCCGAGACTGTCGAGCAGCCGGTCGAGCATGATTGGCGTAACGCTGCCGACGAGCCGCAGGTTGCTTCCCCTGCCGACGAGCCGGCAGTCGAGCGTTATGGCGATTGGCGCGACGACGTTCCTGAAGAGCGGCCCGAAGACAGGTCTGAATACCGGGAGCCGGTCGCTCCGGTTGAGGACCACTATAATTATCAGGCGACGACCGCCGAAGAAGTTGCTCCGGTTGCCGAAGAGCGTCACGAGACGCCGTCCTTCGATGAGCGGGAAGTTGTTTCCTCCGAGTGGCATGCAGCGCCGCATGAGTATGTGGCGCCGGACGTAGTCCCGTCGGAACATGCATCTTGGCAGGAGCCCGAGCGCGCGCCGGAACCGGTTCAGCCGTCGGCTGAAACTCAAGCTGCCGCAGTTTGGGATGAGGTCGACGATCTCACTCGCCATCTCGATGCAGGACAGCGTCGTGAGCCTGTGGCAGCGCATTTCGGCGAGGAGATGCGTGTTTCCGCAGAACCTGTCCGCATGCCGACTGCCGCCGATATGTCGCTGACACCGCAGCAGACGGACGACCGCGTTGCAGACGAAGATCCGTTCGCGGCCTATGTCAATGCCCAGCCTTCCGCACCCGAACAGCCTTCCTCTGCCCAGCAACCGGTCCAGCCTTCTTCGGCGCAGACGCAGCCGCAGCAGGACGAACGCGATCCGTGGAGCGATCTCGAAGACCTGATCGGCTACACGAAGGACACGCCTGCTTCCGAACAAAAACCGCAAAAGGTGGCTGAAGACGACGATTTCAGCGATCTGCTTTCGCCTCCGGCCAAGCCTTATCGGGTGACACCCGTTCGCAAGCGCAACTATGCCGGCATGATTCTCGGGCTGCTTGGCCTGATCATTATCGGCGGTGGCGCTTATGGCGCATGGATGTATCGCGATCAGCTGAACGATCTGGTGAGCGGGCTGACGTCCAGCTCCGATAGCAGTGAGACTGCCGAACAGACGCCTTCCGCCAGCGCTCCGGCAAATTCCGGCACTGCGCCTGCAACACCTTCGCCGCAGACTTCCGCTGCCCAGCCGCAGCAGAGCACCCCGGCTCCGGCCCAGCCGCAGACGGGAACTCCGCCACCGGCTGACGGTTCGTCGACGGCCACCAAGT
>DLSX01000021.1 GCA_002500765.1 Neorhizobium sp. UBA7851 | reverse complement strand
TGCAATCGGCGGCGTGGCCGGCGCCCTCATCGGCAATGTCTCCGAGCAGCCGGGTCAGTGCTACTATCGCGACCGCTACGGCCGCCGCTACATCGACGATTGCCCGCGCCGCTACTGATCGGCAGCAACCGACATAAAGTCAGATATTTCAAATATGTGGCCCCGAAGCCAGCTTCGGGGCCTTTTATTTCATGAAATCATCATGCAGCCGAGATCAAGGGTACCCCTTTAAGGATTTTACGGGTACAGAGGATTCAAGCGACCATGAGGGTCTTCACCCACAGCTCCGATACTTAAGTCTGCGTATGGAAAAGAGAAAAGCTGGGAGGACAAGCGACTGGAGCAGCCGGCGGCGAAGCCTGGCCTGCTTGCTGGCTGGTATCCTTGCCCTTTCGCCGGCCTTTGCGTCTCAGGCCTATGCGTTCAAGATTTTCGGCATAACCCTGTTCGGCAGCGACGAGGAGACCGTCGAAGTCATCGATCCGGTTCGCTACGAAGCCACGATCGATACGGGCGATGCGGACGGCGATCTGACCGACCGGCTGAAATCGGCAGCAGCTCTAGTCAATGACGACGAAAAACCGGTTTCCGGTGACCTCGGCATCATCGTGAAGGCGCGCGAGGACCGTGACCGCTTGGTGGCGGTTCTCTACGAAGAAGCCCGCTATGGCGGCGTCGTCAATATATCGATCGCCGGAACGGATATCGACCAACTCCCTCCCAACCCGACCTTCGACCATTCAAGGCCGGTTCCCGTCACGGTGAATGTAACGCCCGGCCCCGTCTTCAAGCTCGGCTCGGTGCGCTTCGAGGGAGACGCCGCCGGCCGTAACCCCGCAGATTATGACCTCGAAACGGGGGGAGCTGCCGGATCGCTGATCATCCTGAAGGCGGGCGAAAAGATCGTTCTCGACTTGAAGGAAGAAGGACGCCCGCTGGCGCGTCCCCTCCAGCGCCAGATCACGGCGGATCATGCCAGAAATACCGTCGATGTCGTTCTTGGCGCAGTCGGCGGCCCCGTTGCCCCCTTCGGGACTGTGACGGTCAAGGGCGCACGCGCCGTCAACCCGGATTTCATAGAACGTTACTCCCGCCTCGACCGGCGCGAACGTTATTCACCCGAACAGCTGAAGAAAGCCTCCGAGCGCCTGCGCCAGCTCGGCGTCTTTTCCAGCATCACCATCCACGAATCCGACAGCCTTGCGCCCGACGGCTCCCTGCCGCTTGCGATCGAAGTGTCGGAAGGCAAGTTCCGCTATTTCGGCTTCGGCCTGGAATATGCGTCGACGGATGGTGCGGGGGTTCAGGGATATTGGGGACACCGCAACCTCTTCGGTCAGGCGGAATCGCTCAGGCTTGAAGGAGCCGTTTCCGGTATCGGCGCGACCGACGTGACGACATTCGACTATTCCGCCGGCATCACCTTCACCAAACCCGGCTTCTATGTTCCGGAAGCGACCTTCGTGTCCAAGCTCGAAGCCAAGAGCGAAAATCCGGACGATATCTACGAAGCCCAGTCGATCACCTATTCCGCCGGTATCGCCTACGAACTCAACGCCACCGACAAGGTCACCGCCGGCGGCGAAATCTCCTATATCCGGGCCGACGACGCGTTTGACCGCAATGATTACCTGACATTCAGCCTGCCCGTGTCATTCGAACGCGACACCCGGGACAACAAGCTCGATCCGACCGAGGGTTATTACGGAACGGTCTCCGCCAAACCGAGTTATGAGGCGCTGAAGGGCAATGTCTTCTCGTCGTTCGAGGGTTCGATTTCCGGTTATTATGGGCTTGGAGCCGAAGACAAGGTGGTTCTTGCGGCTCGCCTTGGTGCCGGCACGCTGGTTGGAACCGGTGACCTGCAGGACATCCCGGTGACGCGCCGTTTCTACCAGGGCGGCGGCGGTTCGGTTCGCGGCTACAGCTATCGCGAGATATCGCCCTATAACAGCGATGGCGATGCGTTAGGTGGCCGCTCCTACATTTTGGCGTCTTTCGAAACGCGCGTAAAAGTGTCAGAGAATATCGGCATCGTTCCATTCATCGACGTCGGAACGGTGGCAACCGAAATCGTGCCTGATTTCTCTGATATTCGTGCGGGTGCAGGACTGGGATTGCGTTACGCAACGCCCTTCGGCCCCATCCGCTTGGATTTCGCAGTTCCGCTCAAGCGCTATGACGGTGGAAATTCGTTCGGTATCTATGCTGGCATCGGCCAGGCTTTCTAAAGAGGCAGAAATACAACTATGACATTCATCGTCCGCCTTCTGAAATGGACATTGAGAGCCGCGATTGCGGCTATCGGCGTCCTTTTCGTCATGGCGCTCGGCGTTGTTTTCTTCGTCGCCTTCACGCCTGTCGGCGGCGATATCGCTGCCAGCCGCATTTCATCCCTCGTTTCCACGCCGGATCGCTCGATCACCTTTTCGCGGCCGGAAGGCCTGCTGACGGGCGACCTGCGCGTCGGCGCGCTGACGCTTTCCGACAGCAAGGGTCCCTACGCCCAGATCAACGGCATCGAGATCGACTGGTCGCCCGCAGCGCTCATCACCGGTGAATTCCGTGCCGACCGGATCACCGCCGGCGCGATCGACATATATCGTCCGCCGGAGCCGAGCGCCGCCA
>DLSX01000182.1 GCA_002500765.1 Neorhizobium sp. UBA7851 | reverse complement strand
GACCGGGCCGCCCTGCTCGGCCCCGGTGCCGGCGGCATGCCCGAAGCGAAAGATCTGCTGCTTGCCGGCGACGAGACGGCGCTTCCCGCCATCGCACGGATGATCGAACTCGCGACGGCTCAGATGAAGGTCCGTGCGATCATCGAGGTTGCGGAGAAGGCCGAGGAACAGGCGTTCGTCTGCGCCGCCGGCGACTTTTCCATCGAATGGCTGCATCGCAACAAGACAGCGCCTGGGACGGCGGGATTGCTGGAAGCGGCAATTGCCGCCCGGCTTCCGACACTCGGCCCGGACACATATGTCTGGGCAGCCTGCGAAAAGACCGAGGCACAGGCAATCCGCGCCCGGTTGAAGGAAAGCGGGCTGGACCGCACACGGATGACCTCGATCACCTATTGGCGTCGTGGCCATACGCACTGACCACGTCGCATTCGGCTTGCTCCGTTCACCACGAAGACTTATCTCCGTGGTGAGTAGAGGGATTCCCGTTCCATGACCAAAGCCTATCTTCCGACACGCAGCCTGATCCGTATTTCCGGCAAGGACGCCCAGGATTTCCTGCATTCGCTGATCACCACCGATGTCGAGGGTTTGCCGGAAAGTGAGGCGCGTCCCGGCGCGCTTCTGACGCCGCAGGGCAAGATCCTGTTCGATTTCCTGATCTGGCGCGATGGCGAAGGCTATGTCATCGAGACCGGCGCCGGTTCGCGCGATGCGCTCATGAAACGGCTGATGATGTACAAGCTGCGCGCGGCCGTCGATCTCGCGGTGCTGCCGGAAGACGGTGTGACCGTGTTCTGGAACGAAGAGGCAGACAGGGGAGCGGTTGTCGACGGCGCATTCGCAAAGGCGGGCATCTCCCTTTCGCGCACATCCGGACAGCATGCAGACGGCCCGGCAGAAGCCTATCAGGCATTGCGGATCACGGCCGGTCTCGTCGTTTCCGGCGAGGACTATGCGCTGCAGGATGCGTTTCCGCATGACATCCTGCTCGACAAGAATGGCGGGTTGTCGTTCAGAAAAGGTTGTTATGTCGGCCAGGAGGTCGTTTCCCGCATGCAGCATCGCGGCACCGCCCGCCGGCGCGTCGCGCAGGTGACGGCGCAAGCCCCCCTTCCCGCGACCGGCACCGACATTACCGCCGGCGGCAAGCCGGTCGGTACGCTCGGCTCAGTCTTCGGCAACCAGGCGCTTGCCATCGTGCGGATCGACCGTGTCGGCGATGCGGTTGCCAATGGCGTGCCGCTTCTGGCCGGAGATGTGGCCGTGACCATCGAACTTCCAGCCTGGACGGGCCTTACATTCCCTGCCGAAACGGCCGGCGGGACTGAAGGAGCGGAGAGTTGAGCGTCACGACCAGCGCGCGCGCCTGGCAACGCATGCTTTCGGGCCGGCGGCTCGATCTGCTCGATCCCTCGCCGCTCGATGTCGAAATTGCCGATATCGCCCACGGGCTTGCCCGCGTTGCCCGCTGGAACGGCCAGACGCGTGGTGACCATGCCTTTTCCGTTGCCCAGCATTGCCTTGTCGTTGAAGAAATCTTTCGCCGCTGCAACGAGGCTGCGTCTTTCGATGCATTGCAGATGACGCTTCTGCATGACGCAGCGGAATATGTAATCGGCGACATGATCTCGCCGTTCAAATCCGTGGTCGGCGGCGGCTACAAGACCGTCGAGGCGCGACTGGAGGCTGCCGTGCATATCCGTTTCGGCCTGCCGCCCCACCCGGCCAGGGAGCTTAAGGTGCTGATCAAGAAGGCCGATACGATCGCCGCCTATTTCGAAGCCACCGAGCTTGCCGGCTTTACCGCCGCCGAGGCGCGCAAATTCTTCGGCCAACCGCGCGGCATCACCCGCGAGATGCTGCCGCTTTCGCCTCTTTCGGCCGTCGAGGCACAGGCGATGTTCATCGCCCGGTTCGAAGCGATCGAGGCGGAGCGGACGAAGGCTGTGGCGCCATGAGCTATATCGTCGTCTGCCCGCTGGCCAGCATAGCCGAGACCGCCGTTCGCCACGGCGCCAAGGAGATGGTCAGCCTGATCGCCGAAAAGCAGGATTTCCACCGGCCGGGCGTGATCCGCGCCGAACGGCATCTGAAACTTGCGATGAACGATATCGGTTTCGCCGGCACCGGCGGACTGATCGCGCCGAGTGAGGCGCATGTGGCACAGCTGATCGATTTCGTCCGCGACTGGGACCAGGCGGCGCCGCTCGTGGTGCATTGCTGGATGGGTGTTTCCCGCTCGCCGGCTGCGGCCGTCATCGCCATTCTTGCGCTCAACCCGCAGGAAGACGATTTTGAGTTGGCGCGACGGCTGCGCAAGGCCGCCCCGCATGCGACGCCGAACACCCGCCTGATCGAAATCGGCGACCGGATGCTTCAGCGTGAGGGTCGGTTGATCGCCGCCATAAAATCGATAGGACGCGGTGCGGAGACCGATGGCCGCGCCTCGTTCTCGATAGATTCGGCCGGATAGAATTAGACAAGTAAATTCTACAAATAGTTGAAAATACTATCATCTTCAAAGAAATACAGAAAACGTTCCCGGATTTCCTTGACCTCTTTGACCTTTGCGCCAATTACGGGCGCAAGTGAAAAGCAGGAGTTATTTCAAGTATGGATCAGGCATCCGATTTCGTCGTCGCGACACGAACGGCGCTTGCTCAGCTGACGGCTCTCGCCGTTCAATATTCCTTCTCCGTCATTGGTGCGATCATTCTGCTGATCCTCGGCTGGCTCGTCGCGGGGCTGCTCAGCCGCTGGGTCTATAACGGCCTGTCGCATATCAACGGCATCGATGCGACGCTGTCGCAGTTCTTTTCCAATATCGTGCGTTATGCGGCGCTGATCCTCGTCGTCGTCATGGTGCTCGGCCAGTTCGGGGTGCAGACGGCGTCGATCCTCGCTGCCCTCGGCGCGATCGGCCTTGCCGTCGGCCTGGCGCTGCAGGGCACGCTGCAGAATATCGCCGCCGGCATCATGCTTCTGGTACTGCGTCCCTTCCGGGTAGGCGAAAGCATCGAAACCGGATCGGTCAGCGGCACGATCGTCGATGTCGGCCTGTTCGCAACCGAGCTGAAGACCGCCGAGGGCGTATACCGGCTGGCGCCGAACTCCACCCTGTGGAACGTGCCGATCACCAATTACAGCCGCCTTTCCTCCCGCCGCCACGAAATCACCATCTCGATCGGTGCGGAGGAGAATGTCGATGTGACGGAAACCAAGCTCATCAAGCTGGCCACCTCCGACAAGCGCGTCATGAAATCTCCGGCACCAACGGCATTCATTTCCGACTTCGACGCGGGCAGCGCCAAGATCACCCTGCGCTACTGGGTCGACAGCAAGCAGTGGTGGGACGTGAGCCGAGACATGACCAAGGCCGTCAGGCTCGCCTTCGGCAAAGAGCCGGAAACAGAAGCGCCTCACCCGGAGGATGTCACGGTCTGACAGAGATCCCTATCCATCGTCGCTGCCTGGCAAAATTCCGGCCGAGCGGACCTTCGCTGCCCCTTGGGCGCGGACGAGCCGGAGCCAGGCCCTGACGATGGCAAGGATGTATCGGGTCCGGTTACGAGGACCGGACCCGATACCATTTGGATCGATCCGATCGTCATGATCGCGATTTGACACCCGTCACTCTCCAGACCGCCGCGTTTCATATCTCCCGCGTTCCGTCATGGCCTGTGGAAGGCGAGTTGCGCCCCTTTTTTCCCGGGATCGTTCCTCTACATTGAGCTGGCCGGCCTCTGCGACATTTTCGCGCCGGCTTGAGGGGAGTGAACGTGTTCCTGATCGATATCCTGCTGGTTATCCTTGTGTTCTTTCTGGTGTCACAGAACCGGAAAGTGTCGGCCCGCGTCGACGGCGTGGAAAAGGAACTGGCCGCGCTCAGGCAGATGATCGCAGAAGGCGCCTTCGATCCGGCGCTCGTAGCCAGGCCCATACTTAAGGAAACGGCCGAAACCGTTCCTGAAGACATGCGCGTCGCAGAGGCGGCTGAGGCGTTGGATGGATCGGACGCAGGGCAGGCAGACACGGAAGCTGCCGGGCCGATCGATCACGACGTCAAGGGCGAAGAGGCTGTCTCGGAACAACCACCCCCAACCCGCAAAAAGCCGTCGCGGGAAAATCTCGAAAGCTATCTCGGCGCGCGCTGGCCGGTCTGGGTCGGCGGCGTGGCGCTTGCCTTCGGCGGCATATTCCTCGTGCGCTATTCGATCGAGGCCGGACTGCTCGGTCCGGCTGCGCGCCTGACGCTGGCATCGCTGT
>DLSX01000125.1 GCA_002500765.1 Neorhizobium sp. UBA7851 | reverse complement strand
AGACCGGCGGCGGTCAGGATGATGCCCGCCATGTCCAGCGTCACGCGCACGATCAGCGAGGAAAGGCAAAGCGGCATGACATGACGCAGGATGATGCGGAACGGCGACGCCCCCATCAGCTTCACCGCCGAGATGAATTCCGAATTGCGGAACGTCATCGTCTCGGCGCGGGCAATACGCGCATAAGGCGGCCATGAGGTAACGGCAATCGCCAGCACCGCGTTCTCAATCCCCGGCCCGAGAGCCGCAACCAGCGCCAGTGCCAGAACCAGCTTGGGGAAGGCGAGAAAAATGTCGGTGATCCGCATCAGCACCGCATCGATCCAGCCGCCGGCATAACCGGAAACCGTGCCGATGATCAGCCCAACGGGTGCCGCGATGATCGCCACCAGCACGACGACAAACAGCGTCAGTCGCGAACCGTGGATCAGCCGAGAGAGAATATCGCGTCCCTGATCGTCGGTGCCGAGTAGATAGCCCGCCGTTCCCGGCGGCAGCAGCCGCGCGTTCCTGAGATCGCCCTGCACCGGATTATGCGGCGCCAGCACATCGGCAAAGATGGCAACGAGGATCAGAAGAAGAATGATGCCGAGCCCGGCCAGCGCCAGCCGGTTGGCGGAAAAACGGCGCCAGATCACATAGGCGCGGCCGAGCCGTGCCTGATGCCGCGAGGTCGGCTGTTCGGAAAGCAGCCATTCGCGGCTATAGGGTTTTTCATTCGACTGAACAGCACTCATCGGCTTCTCGTCCTCGGATCAAGCGTCCGGTAGAGAAGGTCGGACAATATGTTGATTGCAACAAACACGGCGCCGATGACGATCGTGCCGCCGAGCACGGCATTCATGTCGGCATTCTGCAGCGAGTTGGTGATGTAAAGGCCAAGCCCTGGCCACGAAAAAATCGTCTCAGTCAGCACCGAGCCTTCCAGCAGGCCCGCATAGGAGAGCGCGATCACCGTCACCAGCGGCACGGCGGCATTGCGCAGAGCATGGAACCAGATGATCCGCGTCTCCGAAAGCCCCTTTGCCCGTGCGGCGACGATATATTCTTGGCTCAACTCGTTGAGCATGAAGCTCCGCGTCATGCGGCTGATATAGGCGAGCGAGAAATAGCCGAGCAACCCACCCGGCAGGATGATGTGGCGGAACAGGTCCCAGGCCACGTCCCATTGCCTCTGCCAGATCGCATCGAACAGGAAAAAGCCCGTCGCCGGCGTGAACGTATATTCGTAGACGATATCGATCCGCCCCGGATAGGCGACCCAGCCAAGCTTGGCGTAAAACAGCACCAGCGCCAGCAACCCGAGCCAGAAGATCGGCACGGAATAACCGATCAGACCGATCACCCGCACGATCTGGTCGGCAATCGACCCGCGCTTGACGGCGGCGAGCACCCCGAGCGGCACGCCGATCAGGGCGCCGATGATCGTCCCGATGGTCGCCAGCTCGATCGTCGCCGGAAACACCCGCGCGATATCGGTCATCACGGGGTTGGTGGTCAGCACCGAAATGCCGAAATCACCGGTCAGCGCCTGCTTTATATAGATCCAGAACTGCTGGTAGAGCGGCAGGTTGAGGCCAAGCTCTTCGCGTACCCGCTCCACCACATGCGCCGGCGCACGATCACCGACGATCGCCAGCGCCGGGTCGATCGGCACCACGCGGCCGATGAAGAAGGTGACGGCAAGGAGGCCGAGAAAGGTGGTCACGACCGTGACCACGAAACGGACCACGGCCATGCCAAAGGAGGAAGCACGGCGCCGCCTGCGCCGCGTCACTGCCGTCGTATCGGTAAGCGTCAAGGAGTTCTCCTTTGAGCAACGCGAAGGAATTGGGGCGTTGCGGCACGCTCCCTTCTCCCCGTGAAACGGGGAGAAGGTGCCGGCAGGCGGATGAGGGGCAAATGTCGCGAACTCGGCGCCCGCGACTGCCCCTCATCCCCTCGCTAGCGCTCCGGACCTTCTCCCCGCAGGCGGGGAGAAGGAGGCAAGCCGCACCGCTCGAACTCCAAATCCGCCGAACTTGTTACTTCGAAACCGGATAGACGAAGTTCGTATCGAAGCTCGGCCCGAGCTTGAAGTCCTTCAGCTTTGAGGAATAGCCCGCCACTTCCGTCTGCTGGAAGATGATCACGAACGGGCTCTGCGCCAGAACCTTTTTCTGCAGGTCTTCATAGGTCGCCGCACGCTTTGCGGCATCCTTTTCCAGAAGCGCGCCCTTGCCGGCGTCGGAAAGTTCCTTCGGCACGTCCCAGGCATTACGCCATGCCAGCGTCTTGTTCTTGCCCTCGTCGGAATTGTCCGAGTTGACGGTAAAGGTTTCGGCATTCGAATTCGGGTCGAAATAGTCCGAACCCCACTGGCCGATATAGATATCATGGGTGCGGGCGCGATATTTGGTCAGCGTCTGCTTGCCGTCGCCCGGAATGATTTCGAGCTTGATGCCGGCCTGCGCCAGCGTCTGCTGCACGCTTTCGGCAATGCCGGTCACCGGCTGCGTGTTGCGCACGTCCATGGTCACGGTAAAGCCGTCCTTCAGGCCCGCCTTGGCAAGCAATTCCTTGGCCTTGGCGACATCGAGCTTGTAGGGATTGTCGTTCAGCGCACCAAGCTGGCCCTTCGGCAGAAACGTCTGGTGGATCTCGCCGATACCCTTGATCAGCGTTTCGCCGATCGCGTCATAATCGACCAGATACTTGAACGCTTCCGTGACTTCCGGCTTCGCCAGATTGGCGTTCTTCTGGTTGAGGCTGATATAGTAGATCGTGCCCTTCGGTGCGGAAGTGAGCGAAATGCCTTCCTTCTTCGAAACGGCCTCGACATCGTTCGGCTCAAGATTGCGGGCCACATCGATATCGCCGTTCTCCAGCGCCAGGCGCTGGCCGGAGCTTTCCTTCATGTGGCGATAGATGACGCGCTTCAGCTTCGGTGCCTCGCCGTAATAGTTCGGGTTGGCTTCCATGATGACGGCCTCGTTGGCGCGCCATGCCAGCACCTTGTACGGGCCGGAGCCGGCAAAGCCGGTCTTCATCCACTCATTGCCGAAATCGCTGTCGTATTTGTAATCCGCAGAAGGCGTCATCGCCTTGGCATGTTCCATCACCAGCTTCTTGTCGACGACGGAGGCGACGGTGGCGGTCAGAACGTTGAGCACGAAGCTCGGCGCATAGGCCTTGTCGACGGTGAAGGTGAACGTGTCGGGCGCGGTCGCCTTGGCCTTTTCGGCGACGTTGTCGCCGGTCAGCCCGAACTGGGTCAGAAGGAAGGCCGGCGATTTGTCGAGCTTGACGGCACGCTCGAACGAGAAGGCTACGTCTTCGGCGGTCAGCGGATTGCCGGAGGCAAATTTCAGATCCGGCTTCAGCTTGAACGTATAGGTCATGCCGTCATCGGAAACCGTCCAGCTTTCGGCCAGATCGCCGACGACCTTGGACGTGTCGGCCGGATCGAGGCCGACGAGCTTGCTATAGGTATTGGCGGTCACTTCGGCGGTGGAAAGCTCGAAGGCTTCGCCCGGATCGATGGTGATGATGTCGTCGATCGCAAAGCCTTCGACCAGCGTGTCGGCCGGCGTCGCGGCAAAAGCCTGCGGTGCTGCAACGAGTAGCAGCGACAATGCTGCACTCGTCGAAAGCATGCGGACGGATGTGCGGAAAGAATGGAGCATGATCAGTTCCCCTGTTTTCATTTGCTCGTGTTCGACCCTGTCGGACCGTTATTCGTGCCAGGCTTTCCCGAGAACCCTCAACCAGTTTTCACGGGCCAGCTTGGCCAAATCCTCACCAGCGTATCCCGCTGTTTTTAAAGCTGCAACCAGATTTTGGTTGCCCGCAGCGTCACGAATTTCAGCTGGCACGGTGCAGCCGTCGAAGTCCGACCCGATCGCCACATGGTCGATCCCCATGCGCTCAACCATGTAGTCCACATGGCGGATCATGTCGGAAATCGGTGTCGCCGCAATATCCAGTCCGTCGTCGCGCAGCATGGTGACCGCATAGTTCAGCCCCACGACCCCGCCGCTCTCCCTGATCGCATCCATCTGGCGATCGGTCAGGTTGCGAGCCACCGGCGTCAAGGCATGGGCGTTGGAATGGCTGGCGATCAGCGGCTGGTCGGATGTCTTCGCCACATCCCAGAAACCCTGTTCGGTAATATGCGACAGGTCGATCAGGATGCCGAGCTGGTTGCAGGCGCGGACAAGCTCGAAGCCGAGATCGGTCAGTCCCGGTCCGGTATCCGTCGTCATCGGAAAGGCGAAAGGCACGCCATGGCCAAAGATGTTGTGGCGGCTCCAGACCGGCCCGAGCGAGCGCAGCCCCGCCGCATGGAAAACTTCGAGATTTGCGAGGTCGGCATCGATCGGCTCGCAGCCTTCCATATGAAGCACGGCGGCGAACACGCCATCCTTCATCGCCTGACGGATGTCTGCGGTGGAGCGGCACAGCTTCCAGGCGCCGGCGCGATCCAGCCGAAGCGCAATTGCCGCCTTTTCAAGCCCGATATCGAGCGACGGAGCGTATTCGAGCGGGGCTGCGAGCGGCGTGACATAACTTCCGTCCGGCTCAGGGTCCTTCAGAACGAGATCGCCGGAAGGAATGTAGATGGCGCAGAGACCACCGGCCAATCCACCGGCCCGCGCCCGCGGTGCATCGATATGGCCTTCCGGCGTTCCCATGGAGAATTCCACGACGGGATCTGCCCCCGCCTTCATGTTCCGCCAGAGCCGCAACAACACGTCGTTATGGCCGTCGAACACCAGTTCCATCAAACTCTTCCTGACAATTTCGCTTGGGGTCTTGAGGTAGGATGTGGCGATCCTAGCCAGCCGACGGGCAGACGCAAGGGTGAAGTGTGACTGGGAGATTGCCTCTTGCCCCTTCTCCCTGCGCGCGGGGAGAAGGTCCGGAGCGATAGCGAGGGGATGAGGGGCAGCCGCAGATGTTGAGCGTGAGGTTCTTGCCCCTCATCCGCCTGCTGGCATCTTCTCACCGTGACGACGGGGAGAAGGACGCAAAGTCGCACCGTTTCGCCTCAGCGGGACCAAATCCCCTCGCCTGCCTTCTCCAATATCGGCGTGCGAAAACACGAAACCACCCGCCCCTTCCACTGAAGCCCGAAATCGTCGAGCTTCTTTTCCCAGCGATCCGATTGCAGCATGGCAGCGCCGATTACAACCGGCTCGATCCCAAGCGATGTCATCAGCGTCAGGCCGGAAATGATCGAGGTCCCGCTTGAAATCACGTCGTCGATCAATGCAACACGCTTGCCTTCGATCAGCGGCATCATCCGCGGGTCGACATAAAGCCGCTTCTGCTGTTCGGGCGTGGTGATCGAGGAGAGCGGCACGGAAAGCTCCTCGTCATACCAGAACTTCTTCGAGGTCCCGAGCGGCACATAGCGGGCAAAACCCAGCATCCGCGCCACAGCTGCGGCAAGCGTCAGCCCCAGCGTCGGCAGACCGACGATCACTTCGGGCCTGAGCGCCGCGATTTTCGGCGCCAGATCGGCGGCAAGCGCGTCCTGCACGTCGAAACCCGCCTGATTGATGATCAACGATGCAAGCGCATGTTGTCCGTCCGCAAGCGGCCGGACCGGCAGCTTCATCTGCTCGCCGCTGTCGAGCCGTGCCGGAAAGAAACCCGAAAAAGGCCCGGCCTCGTCAAAAGATCCGGGAGCATGCAGCTCCTGCCAGAATTCATGCGGCTGCATCGCGTCTCCAAACCCTATCTTACGCCAGAATTTCCAATATCGGGCTGTCCAATAGCGTGCCGGTGGTTACGTCGGCAATGCCCCGGTCGGTCTGATGCGGACCGGCATTGCATGCAAGCGTCGCGCCGAAGCAGGCCTTGAAGACGAGGTATGGCGGCTGCCAGTCGACGACCTTGTCCATGGCCGCGCGGATCGCCCGGAACTGATCGGCCACAACCTCGACCGGTTCCTCGGACACGAGGCCGGCCAGCGGCAGCGGCAGCAGGCTCACAAACTTGCCGCCGATCGCGACG
>DLSX01000159.1 GCA_002500765.1 Neorhizobium sp. UBA7851 | reverse complement strand
ACGCCGCATTCGGCGCTGCAAGGTCGCGCGGGATCTCGACGCGGAATGTCGTGCCGCGACCGGGTTGCGAGGCAAGCTGTACCGGGTGGCTCAGCATGCGCGACAGCCGGTCGACGATGGAAAGACCGAGCCCGAGGCCGCTCGCGGTTCTCGCGCCATCCTCCAGCCGTGCGAATTCCTTGAACACGGTACGGAACTTCGATGAGGGAATGCCGATGCCGGAATCGAGCACCTCGATGATCACCTTGTCGCCGCGCCGCCGGGCGCCGACGATTACCTTGCCCGTCAGCGTGTATTTGATCGCGTTGGAAACGAGGTTCTGCACCAGCCGGCGCAGCAGATTGGCATCGGAGACGACTTTCAGCGAGGTCGGCATGACCACGAATTTGAGATCCTTCTCCCGCGCCATCGGCGAAAAATCAGTGTCGATCCGCTTGAAGAGGTCGTCCAGCTCGATCGAGCCGAAACGAGGCTTCATCGTGCCCGTATCGAGCCGTGAAATATCGAGCACCGCGCCGAGGATCGTTTCCACCGATTCAAGCGAGCTGTCGATGTTGCGGGCAATCGTGGCATTCTTGTCCGAACCGACGAGCCGTTCGACCAGCGTTGAAGAATAGAGCCGCGCGGCATTGAGCGGCTGCAGGATATCGTGACCGGCGGCGGCAAAGAAACGGGTCTTGCTCAGATTGGCCTCGTCGGCCGAGGCGCGTGCCTCGCCGAGCGCGCGGTTGACGCGGGTAAGTTCGGCGGTTCGTTCACCGACGCGCTGTTCCAGCGTTTCATTCGCCTGTTTCAGCGCCTGATCCGCCGCCACGCGTTCGGTGATGTCGGTGAAGGTCGCAACAAAACCCTCATCCGGCATCGGGTTGCTGCGAACCTCGATAATCCGCTCGCCACCCTGCACGACGAGCGGGAAGGACGTTCCGAGATCCTTGAAATGATCGGTGACCGTCTGTTTTTCGTTTCCGCTCACATCGCCACGTTCGGCGAGCAGCGCCACGATATCGGAAAGCTGGAAACCGACCTGTCCTGCCTGTTCGGGAAGGTCGAGCAACTGGCGAAACCGCCGGTTCCACACGGTCAGTCGGTCGGAACTGTCGAACACGGCGATCCCCTGATCCATGTGGGAAAGGGCCGTCTGCATCATGTCCTGGTTATATTGCAGTGCTTCGCTTGCCTGGTCGAGAAGCCAGGCGGTGTCGGAATTGGTGTCCTCCACCTTCTGCAGCACCAGCGATAGCACAAGCCGCGCCGAGGACGACCCGATCGCGCTGCCGAGCAGCTGTTCGGAGAAATGGATCATCGCCATGTCTGCCTGCTGGTCGTCCCGAAACCGGCGACCGGCAGTCTTCTCGTAATTGGAGAAGGAGCGCAGCATCCGCTCTTCGCCGAGATAACGGGCGATCACCGTCTTCAGGTCGCCGACGCTGATGCGGGTCTTCCATCCGCGCGTGGCAAATTGCGACCGTGGCTGGCGTTTGACGAATATGCCTGCCTGAAGCCGCTCCACCGGTCGCGGATTGCGCGACAGCGAGCCGAGCACGAAGGCGATCGTGTTGAGCGCAAGGCTGAAGATCGTCGTCGTCACGAACGGATCCATCTCCGGCCCGGAAAAGATTGCGGCACCCGGAAAGATGAAGTTCAGCACCGCCGCCGCGATATGCGAATTGTCCGGTCCGCCGAGGCTGGGCAGGAACAGGAGATAGGCCCAGGAGAGAAAACCGAAGGAGAGGCCGAGGATCGCGCCGCGCGCGTTGGCCCGGCGCCAGATCAGGCCGCCGAGAAGGGCAGGGGCGATTTGGGCGATGGCGGCAAAGGCCAGCAGACCGATCGACGCCAGTCCCGATTGACTGTCGGCCATCCGGTAATAACCGTAACCGAGCAGCATGACGGCAAAGATTGCGGCACGGCGGATATTGAGAAGCGTGCGAGTAAGATCCTGCTGTGCGCCAGCATGAGAAGCAAGCTTCCGGCGCAGGAAAAGCGGCAGCACGATGTCGTTGGAGATCATGATCGACAGCGCGACAGATTCCACGATCACCATGGCGGTCGCCGCCGAAAAGCCACCGATGAAGGTCATCAGCGTGATGAAGGGCAGTCCGGCTTCCAGAGGCAATGTCAGAACGTAAAGATCGGCATCGCCCATGCCGCCGAAGGTGATCAGGCCTGCCGCGGCAACCGGGATGACGAAGATATTGATGGCGATCAGATAGACCGGCAGCAGGAAACCGGCGGCCCGCCGCTCCCGTGGCGTCCGGTTCTCGACCACCGTGACATGGAACTGCCTTGGCAGGATGACGATCGCAAATGCCGAAAGAAGGATGACCAGCACCCAGCGGCTGACCGGCGTCTCGTAGGATGCTGCGGATGCGACAAGCAGGCTTTCCGACGCCTTGGCCGCAAGATCCGACCATCCGTCGAACATGAAGAAGACGACCGCGATGCCGACCGTCGCAAACGCCACGAGCTTGACCAGCGATTCCATCGCCACCGCAAGGATCAGGCCGTCCTGATGTTCCGTCGCATCCGTATGACGTGTGCCGAAGACCACGGCAAAACAGGCCATCAGCACAGTGACGATCAGGGCAAGATCGACGAAATGCAGGTTGCCGCTGCCGATGCCGAAATCGGACGGATTGACCATCACGGCGACCGAACTGGAGACGGCTTTGAGCTGCAGCGCGATATAGGGCACCGTGCCGACAAGCGCGAGCACCGCGACGATTGCCGCCACCGTGGCGTTCTTGCCGTAACGTGCGGCGATGAAATCGGCGATCGAGGTAAGCTTTTCCGCCTTGGCCAGTTCGACGATGCGGCGGATGATCGGCATGCCCAGCGTGAAGGCGAGGATCGGTCCGACATAGATGGCCGCAAACTCCAGTCCGCGCTGCGAAGCGAGGCCGACGCCACCGAAATAGGTCCAGGATGTGCAGTAGACGGCAAGGCTGAGCGCATAAACGAGCGGGCGCCCGCCCTTTGGAACGCCGACCAGTCTGCTGCGCCTGTCGCCATAACTCGCCACTGCAAAAAGCAGCAGGATATAGGCGAATGCCGAGACAAGGATTGCCCAGCCTGGAAGCATGTTTCCTCCCCCGCAAGACCTTGCGGCTAGAGGCTGAGATTAGGCGAAACGCGGCACATTGGAAATCGGCGTCATCTCGTCAAAAAGTTCAATGAGCCAATTGTTTTTTCCAACAGACCATCAGCTTTAAGCCTTTGGGCTTTTGCACCTTTTCAGTATGTGAGGAAACGCTATGTTAACCGCGACGGCAACCGAGAGAGGGGTTAAGTCATGTCTGTAGTCAGCGAATTCCGTTCATTTATTGCAAAGGGCAACGTTATCGATCTCGCGGTCGGTATCATCATCGGCGGAGCCTTCACCGGCATCGTCAATTCCTTGGTCAACGATATCGTCATGCCGGTTGTGGGCGCGATCACCGGCGGCGGTTTCGATTTCTCCAATTACTTCCTGCCGCTGTCGAGCGCGGTCACCGCTTCGACACTTGCACAGGCTCGCGAACAGGGCGCCGTGTTTGCCTATGGCAGCTTCATCACCGTGATGATCAATTTCGTGATCCTCGCCTGGATCATCTTCCTGATGGTCAAGGGTGTGAACCGCCTGCGCGCCATGGAAGAAAAGAAGCCTGCCGACGAGGCACCGGCCCCGCCGCCGGCCGACATCCAGCTCCTGTCTGAAATCCGCGACCTGCTGAAGACCAAGCCGGTTTAAGGTCGGCTAACGAGACGCCCCGAGCCTGCAATCCATCAGAACTATGAATTGCAGGCTCAAGGAAACTCATGGGATTTCCGGTTTCTTCTGCGCTATGAAAGACCGACGAAAAACAGGAAATCCGCATGTCTCTGCTTGGCTCACTCAGCTCCCGCGCTCTTGCTGCTCCTGAAAGCGGCATTGTCGAGATCATCAACCATGCCCGCATCGGCGGCCGCGACGATCTCATACCGCTCTGGGCGGGTGAGGGCGATCTGCCGAGTCCGGATTTCATCAACCGCGCAGCTTCCGATGCACTGCTCGGCGGAGAGACATTCTACACCTGGCAGCGCGGTATTCCCGAACTGCGCCAGGCGCTTGCCGATTATTACACCCGCCATTTCGCGGTTAATCTGCCGGCCGAGCATTTCTACGTCACCGGCTCCGGCATGCATGCCATCATGATGGCGGTGCAGGCGATCTGCGGACCGGGTGACGAGATGATCTATCTGTCGCCCACCTGGCCGAACATCGTCTCTGCCATCGAGCTTTCCGGCGCGGTTGCAACCGGCCTGCCGCTCGAGTTCACCGGCGGTAAATGGTCGCTCGACCTGAACAGGCTCGAAGCGATGATCACGCCGAAGACCAAGGGCCTGTTCGTCAACACGCCATCCAACCCGACCGGCTGGACCGCCACGAAGGACGACCTTGCCGCCATCCTGGGCCTTGCCCGCAAACACGGCCTCTGGATCGTCGCCGACGAGATCTATTCCCGCTATTATTATGGCGGTGCGCTGCGGGCGCCATCTTTCCTCGATTTAGCCGAGCCGAACGATCGCGTCATCTATGCCAACTCCTTTTCCAAGAACTGGTCGATGACCGGCTGGCGTGTCGGTTGGCTGGTCGCCCCGCCGGAACTGGGGCAGGTGATCGAGAATCTCATCCAGTATTCGAATTCCGGCGTTGCCCAGTTCATGCAGCGTGGTGCGGTAGTGGCGCTGAATGAAGGGGATGGCTTCGTCGAGGAGAATATCGAGCGTGCCCGTCAGTCCCGCGACATTCTCTGCGACATGCTGATCGCCACCAACCGCGTCCAGACATTGAAGCCGGAAGGTGCGATCTACGCCTTCCTCAAGGTCGACGGCATCACCGACAGCCGTGCGGCTGCCCTCGATATCGTCGACAAGATCGGCGTGGCGCTGGCGCCGGGTTCGGCCTTCGGCAAGGGCGGCGAGAATTTCCTGCGCGCCTGCTTCCTGCGCAACCCGAAACATGTCGAAGAGGCCGCCGACCGGCTTGCGGGCTATATCAAGGCGCTCTGAGAGATTTCTCGGGGATATTCGCTAAAATTTGCGATATCCCCGAAAGCCCCCGTTAAATACGTTTCCCGATATAGTTGATCTCCGGCTTCATAAGTAACCTGTGATCAAGCGCCGCAATGCTTTCCTGCAAAAAACAAAAGGCAGGGAAGTGGATCATGGCAGTCCTGGTAACGGGCGGAGCAGGATATATCGGTAGCCACATGGCCTGGGCATTGCTGGATGCCGGGGAAGACGTGGTGGTGCTCGACCGGCTGTCGACCGGCTTTCGCTGGGCGGTGCCGGATGCCGCGCGCTTTTATCTCGGCGATGTCGGTGACCAGGTTTTGCTCGCGCAGATCTTTTCCGAGAACCGCATCGAGGCGATCATGCATTTCGCCGGCTCGATCGTCGTGCCGCAGTCTGTCGCCCAGCCGCTCGATTATTACGACAACAACACCAGCAAGACCCGGCTTCTTGCAGCCAGTGCCATCGATGCCGGTATCAGGCATTTCGTCTTCTCCTCCACGGCAGCCGTCTATGGCGACCAGAAGGACGACACTCCGGTTCTGGAAGGTGCGCCGACGCTGCCGAAGAACCCATATGGCCAGTCCAAGCTGATGTCAGAACTGATGCTGCGCGATGCCGCTGCCGCTCACGATTTCCGCTTCGTCGCGCTGCGTTATTTCAATGTTGCCGGTGCCGACCCGCTCGGCCGCACCGGCCTGTCCACCATTGGTGCGACACACCTGATCAAGCTCGCCTGCGAGGCGGCCCTTGGTGAACGGCAGGGCGTCGATATCTACGGCACGGATTATCCGACGCCGGATGGAACCGGCGTGCGCGACTATATCCACGTCACCGATCTGGTCGAGGCGCATCTGAAGGCCTTGAGCTATCTGCGCCGTGGCGGTGAGCCGTTGATTGCCAATTGCGGTTACGGCCGCGGTTACTCGGTGCTGGAAGTGTTGAACGCGGTGAAGCGCGTCAGCGGTCAGTCCTTCGAGGTGCATTATGGCCCGCGCCGTCCGGGTGATGCCGCAAGCGTTGTCGCCAATTCGACGCTTGCCCGCCGGCTTCTCGAATGGCAGCCGCGCCACGATGATCTCGATCTGATCGTCGAGACCGCGATTGCCTGGGAAGGCCGGTTGGCAAGCCGGAGGGTCGAGGATCTGCGCTCGCTTCAGCAGCGGCTCGCGGCCGTGAGCTTCTGAAACAGCCGCAATGGCAAGGGTGTCATGCCGAAATGAGGATGGATAAGCGATCGCTTGAGGAGTAAGGGAGGCGCAGCCAATCTGATCCGACGGATATCATGCGCCTCTCTTTGACAGCCGGCCTCGTTCTTTTTACCTGCGGTATTGCCGCGTTCCCGGCGTTCGCCTCGGATATTCCCAAGGCTCCAGCGCAATCCACGTCATCACCGGCACCCGATATGGCACCCAGGGTAAAGCTGGTCGAGCCGCGCCTGCATCTCGCCAAAGGTGAAGCCGGCGCCAGGCCGCGTGTTGCGCTCACCTTCGATGCCTGCATGGGCGCGGTGGACGAGCGCATCCTCTCGACCCTGATCAGGGAACGTATCCCATCGACGGTTTTCGTCACCGCCCGCTGGCTGAGAAAGAACCCACAGACCGTTGCGATCTTCCTTGCCAATCCGGACCTGTTCGAGATCGAGAACCACGGTGAAAACCACGTGCCGGCGATCGATGTCGCGGTGCCGGTCTACGGCATCGCCTCCGCCGGCTCACCGCAAGCCGTGGCGCGGGAAGTCGGCAAGGGCGCGGAAGCCGTGCTTGCCGCAGGCCTGCCCACACCTCGCTGGTTCCGGGGTGCGACGGCGAAATACGATGCGACCTCCATCGATGAGATCCGCAAGATGGGCTTTCGCGTTGCCGGTTATTCGCTGAACGGCGACGACGGTTCGCTGCTTGGCGCCGGATCGGCCGAAAAGCGTATCGCCGCCGCAAAGGATGGCGATGTGGTCATTTCCCACATCAACCAGCCGACCCATGCGGCCGGGCAGGGCGTTGCCAATGCCATCCTGAAGCTCAAGGCGCGCGGTGTCGAATTCGTCCGGCTGGCCGATGTCGAGACCATTGGCGACAATGACACGACAGCGCCGCGTCCCGGTCTATTCTGAATATCGACACGTTCCCCCGGGACAAAATAAACATGAGTTAAATCATCAAGTCACTTGATCTGGAGCAAGTGACTCAAGTTTTTGCGGCTTTAAGTTCCCTGCATATTGACGATCGATAATCAGCAGGGAAATCAGGGCATGGCATCGAGTGAGGAATTGGCGCGCTATTTTGCGGCCGGAACCGGGCTCGATCCGTTCAGTGAGGCTTTCAGCCGGCGCAATGCCGTCATGCCGTTCCGTGGCAAGCGGCGCCTGCCACCGGAGGAAATGCAGGATCTCTGGCTTGCGCTGCAGTCGCAGCCGGCAAGGCCGGGCAAACGGCTTGCCTATATCCACGTCCCTTTTTGCGCCAATCATTGCCTCTTCTGCGGCTTTTACCGCAATGCCTATGTGCCGCAGACGGGAGCGGATTATACCAGGCTGGTCATCGAGGAGATCCGGCGCGAGGCACGGACGGATGCGCTGCGTCACAACCCGATCCACGCCGTCTATCTCGGCGGCGGTACGCCGACGGCGCTGAGCGCGGAGGAATTGTCGGCGCTGCTCTCGACCGTCCGCGCCGAACTGCCGCTCGCGCCCGATTGCGAGATTACCGTCGAGGGGCGGATCATTCATTTTACCCCGGACAAGATCGATGCCTGTCTCGAAGCCGGCGCGAACCGTTTCTCCATCGGTGTCCAGAGCTTCGATACGGATGTGAGGAAGAGGCAGGGGCGTCGCTCCAGCCGCGAGGAGGCCATTCGTTTCCTCGAATATCTCCGCGATCAGGATCGCGCCGCGTTGGTGATCGACCTGATCTACGGGCTGCCGGGCCAGACGCTGGACGTGTGGCAGCGGGACCTGGAGACCGCTGCGGATATCGGCCCCGATGGGCTGGATCTCTACGGGTTGAACCTTATCCCCACCACGCCGCTCGCCAAGGCGATCGAAGCCGGAAAATTCCCCGCAACGCCGGGGCTCAACCAGATCGGTGCTTTCTATCGTGCCGGAGCGGAATTCTTCCGCCGCAGGAACTGGCGCCAGATCAGCAACAACCACTGGGCCCGTACCACGCGCGAAAGAAACCTCTACAACCTGCTGATCAAGGAAGGGGCCGATTGCATCGCCTTCGGATCCGGTGCCGGCGGCTCGATCGGCCCGGTCGGTTACGGTCTGAGCGGCGATCTGGCGGTCTATGGCGAGGACGTACGGGCCGGCCGCAAATCGCTCTGCATGATGCTGATTTCCGACGAACTCTCTGCCCTGCGCACCCTGGTGACCGCGGGCTTCGAAGTCGGGCATCTCGACCTCGGTCGTCTGGACCGGACCTCCGGCCATGCGATGACGCCGGTGCTGGAGCCGCTGCTTGCCCAATGGCAGGGGGCGGGCCTCCTGTCGTTTACAGGCGGCATCGTCGAACTCACCACCGCAGGGCGCTTCTGGTATTCGAACCTGATTGCTGCCCTTCACGACATTCTGACCCTTGAACTGGGCCCGTCACGGGACGCGGCCTGAACGACCTCTTGCGAACGGAGCATGGACATGTCCGACCTCGATCACGCCGAAGCCATCATGAAGATCAAGCAGGCCATAGCCGAAAAGCCGGATGGCGTGCTGGAAACGCTCGCCGCGCAACATGGCGTTCCGTTTCAGACGGTGCTCGAATGCGTGCCCGATGGCGTGACCCGTATTGACGGGTGCCATTTCATCGATGTGCTGTCGGATATCGCCAACTGGGGCGACATCATGTTCATCTGCCACTCCAAAGACGCCATCATCGAGTTTTCCGGCCCGCTGCCGAAGGGGGAGATGGGGCACGGCATGTATAATCTGCATGGCGGCCCCGGTGGACTTTCCGGCCATCTGCGCCCGGAAAACTGCACCGCGATCTTCTTCGTCAGCCGTCTTTTCATGGGTATGGAGACGAAGTCGATCCAGTTCTTCAATGCCGAGGGCGAAGCGATCTTCAAGATCTATGTCGGACGCGACCGCGAGCGGAAGCTGAAGGCCGTTCAGGTCGAGCGTTTCGAACGGCTCGCCGCGCAATTCGCGAAGGTGGCGGGGAATGCCTGAATTGCGGCCGCTTCTCGTTTTCGGGTCGAGCCGCGGTGTCGGCCTCGAACTGGCGCGCCTCGAGCGCGCTGCAGGCCGCCCGGTCTCTGCAATGCTGAGGCCGCGATCGGAGGGCGGGGATCTGCAGGATATCGGCGTCGGTATCCTGCGAGGGGATGCCCTGTCGCCGCCAGATATCGAACAGGCCTTGGCTCGCTCGTCCGGCTCCATCGATGTCGTCTCGACATTGGGTGGACGAGGCGAGGATGGACGGTTTGCCGACGACGAAGGCAATATCAATGTCATCGAGGCGGTAAAGGCGAGCGGCAGGGCGGGGCGCTTCGTGCTTGTCACCTCCATGGGCTGTGGAGACATGGCGCCCTATCGGTCGGAAAGGGCGATTGCCGCCTTCGGTGCCGTTGTCGATGCCAAGACGCGCGCCGAGGACAGGTTGAGAGAGACCGATCTGGATTGGACCATCCTGCGTCCCGGCGGTCTCGTCTCCGAACCGTCCACGGGCAACGGGCTGCTGACCCAAAATCCTAAGGTCCACGGTTTCATCCACCGCGCCGATGTCGCGTTGCTCGCTTTCCGCGTCCTTCGGGATCCCGCAACGTCTGGCCATGCTTTCGCTGCAGTTGACGGGAACCGGATGAATTGCGAAACGCCGGTCGATCCCTTTCCGCTGGCGTGACAACGTCTGGCCCGATTTTTCGCACCCGGTGATAAAAACACCGGGTGCGCTTTTGTTTTCCGGCCTTTTTGGTTATGGACATCCATGGCCGAAAATGACGACGTAAATGACGATGATGCCCTCGCAAGGGGCGAAAGCCGAGGCGATCGAGCCCGCAGGGCGCAGGCCGCCCGGGAGGCCGAGCGCAAGGCCAAGGCCGCCGCTA
>DLSX01000160.1 GCA_002500765.1 Neorhizobium sp. UBA7851 | reverse complement strand
GCACCATGCGGGCATTGTTGCGGCCCGCCTCGATGCAGGACATGACGCTCGACAGGTTGGCGCGGTCGCGCAGCAGATAGTCCACCGCGTCGGCGGCGGTCATCCTGTCGTGGACTTCGGAATAGGCCTCGTGCACGCCCGCACTTTCCAGCACGCCGTGCCAGTCCTCGTCGGAGGATCCGGCGCGGGTCAATGACACACGCAGGCCGGCGTCGACGAGACGGGCGATATTTTCGGCGCGCTCGATGTAACGGAACATCCAGTAGAGGCCGTTTGCAGTTCTTCCCAGCATTCTTCTACGCCCTCAATCTTCCAGAACCCAGGTGTCCTTGGTGCCGCCGCCCTGGCTGGAATTGACCACCAGCGAGCCCTGTTTCAGCGCCACGCGGGTCAAGCCGCCGGGGATGATCTTCACCTTGTCGGAGACGAGCACGTAAGGCCGCAGGTCGACATGCCGGGGTGCTACGCCCTTGTTGACGAAGATCGGCACGGTGGAGAGCGCCAGCGTCGGCTGGGCGATGTAATTGCCCGGCTTGGCCTTCAGCTTGTCGGCAAACTCGGCGCGTTCCCTCTTCGTCGCCGTCGGGCCGACCAGCATGCCGTAGCCGCCGGAGCCGTGGACTTCCTTGATGACGAGGTCGGCGATGTTGTCCAGCACGTATTTCAGGCTGTCCGGCTCGGAACAGCGCCAGGTCGGCACGTTTTCGAGAAGCGCCTTGCGGCCGGTATAGAATTCGACGATTTCCGGCATGTAGGAATAGATCGCCTTGTCGTCGGAAATGCCGGTGCCGGGTGCGTTGGCAATGGTGATGTTGCCGGCGCGGTAGACATCCATGATGCCGGGAACGCCGAGCGCCGAGTCGGCGCGGAAGGTGAGGGGATCGAGGAAATCGTCGTCGACGCGGCGGTAGAGAACGTCGATCGCCTCGTAGCCGCGGGTGGTGCGCATCTGCACCTTGCCGTCGAGTACGCGCAGGTCCGAACCTTCCACCAGTTCGACGCCCATCTGGTCGGCGAGGAAGGAGTGCTCGTAATAGGCGGAGTTGTAGATGCCGGGAGTGAGCACGGCGACGCGCGGCTTGCCCTTGCAGCCAGGAGGGGCGACGGCTGCAAGCGACTGGCGCAGGAGGCGCGGATAGTCCTCCACTCGCTGCACCTTGTTGAGGGTGAACAGTTCGGGGAACATCTGCATCATCGTCTCGCGGTTCTCCAGCATGTAGGAGACACCGGAGGGTGTGCGGGCATTGTCTTCCAGAACGTAGAACTGATCCTCGCCGGTGCGTACGATATCGGTGCCGACGATATGGGTATAGACGCCGCCGGGTGGCTTGAAGCCGATCATCTCGGGCAGGAAGGCGACGTTTCTTTCGATCAGTTCGCGCGGAATGCGGCCGGCCTTGATGATTTCCTGCTTGTGGTAGATGTCATCGAGGAAGGCGTTGAGCGCCAGAACCCGCTGCTCGATGCCCTGCGCCAGCTTGCGCCATTCACGGGCGGAGATGATGCGGGGGATGATGTCGAAGGGGATGAGCTTTTCGGAACTGTCCGCGTGACCGTAGACCGCAAAGGTGATGCCGGTCCTGCGAAAGATGTTTTCCGCATCCTGGGTCTTGCGGATCAGATGCGCGGTGTCCTGTGCCGCATACCACTCGTGGTAGTCTTTATAAGGCGGGCGCGGAAGGTTCTCCGCAGTTAACATTTCATCAAATGCCAAAGAAGCGTTCCCCTTTTTTTGGCCATAAGAATACAACGCAGAAGGCAATGCAAGAACCATGCATAATTGCCGAAGATAAAATCGAAACTGCACTTGGCTTTCAGAAAATAGGGCATTCAGGGCTATCGCCCAGAGCTTTGTCTGATTGGTCAGGGATTGCTAATGTTCGTCAAATCAATGTGTTGCCCGTTAAAGCGCCAAGTGCTCAACGGATGATCAACGTCATTGACGCTTGCCGTCAGATTTTCTGCTTTGACCGGGAAATATTGTCCGCCTATGGGAGTTTACCTCTTTGACGGAAGCCAATCATGCTCGACCGCCTCGCGCCGGCGATATTTGCCTTTCTATGGTCCACGGGCTGGATCGTGGCGAAATATGCGGCCATGCATGCCGACCCGATCACCTTTCTCGCCGTGCGCCATGCTCTTGCGGCGTGTGCCTTTGCCGGCATCTGTCTGCTGATAGGGGCGAAATGGCCGAAGAGCGCCATGGCGTTCGGCAGGGCCATTCTCTCCGGCGTTTTTCTGCACGGGCTTTATCTCGCCGGTGTCTGGTATGCGATCGGGCAGGGGGTGCCGTCGGGCCTGTCCGGCATCATCGCCGGGCTGCAGCCGCTGCTGACGGCATTGGCAGCGACCTTCCTGCTTGGCGAGCGGTTATCGGTTCGCCAGCGCTTCGGTCTCGGGCTCGGGTTTGCCGGCATCCTGATTGCGATTTCACCGCAGCTTCTGGCCAGCCTTGCCGCCGGGCTGACAGGGCTCGGCATTCCGCTGATCATCAATCTCGTCGCCATGACATCGGTGACCTACGGGACGATCTATCAGAAGCAGCACCTGCAGCAGGCCGACCTGATGGCGACGGCGACCCTGCAGTTCGTCGGCGCGCTGATCGTCACCCTGCCGATCGCTCTTTTGACCGAGGATATGCGGTTCGACTGGACATGGCAGGCGATCGCGTCGATGGCATGGTCGGTGATCGGCATCTCGATTGGGGCGGTGTTCCTGCTTCTGCGGCTCATTCGCCACGGACAGGTTTCGCGCGCCGCATCGCTGATCTATCTGATGCCGCCGATGGTGGCGATCGAGGCGGCGATCCTGTTCGGCGAGCCGCTGACCCTGCCGGTGGTGGTGGGAACGGTGATCGTGGTGGCTGGCGTCTATCTGGTGAACCGGAAGGCGAGGGAGATCGGCGCGCGGATTTAAGGCTTCCAAGAGCTGCCGATGGCAGCCTGGTCGTCAACTCCATTCGGCAAGTCCGTAAATTTTCTCGCGTCTTGAGGGCGCCGACCCGGTTTGCTGGGATTGAGCATTTCGTGAATGATATCGCCGGCTGATGCGATCACGCCAACCTGCTCCAGTCCACGTAGAAACGCGACGGTGGAAATCAAATGAAGGTTTGGCGGTTTGTTGAAGATACGGAGCCCTGCATCCTCAAACAAGATAGCAACGGGTTCATCCGAGCTGAGGTAGCGGCCTAGCCCATCTTCAGAGGTGATGAAATCAACCATTGCCAGCTCGCCGGCATTTTTCTTTGGCTTGTGTCCAATTTCGCGCTTGCTGCGCTCCATCACTCCGATGTCGGTGTCCGCGACAATGAAAGGCGGCCGATTTCCGTCGATGAAGGCTTTGACCTCTCTGTCCTTGAGGTATGAGAGGTCGCTCGTCAACTCATCGTAGACTGCATCCACCACGACAATCGACATATCGATCGCAAGTAAAAGCTCAAGCTGATCGGCTACCCATAAGCTGTTTATAGGTCCTGCGTCGGGCAGGATAAACGTGCAGCGTTTCATCCATGCTGCCAGAGTTTAACGAAGGTTGCCGTTTGTTCGTCGAGTTCCTGTTGCGGCGGGAGCGGCATGGGCAGGCCTTCATCACCTAAGGCAACGAGGAGATCTGCAGAATCTCTCAGGCCCAGGCGGCGAATTGCATCGCGGCGAGAGAGCAGGCCTTGCGAATAGGCCTCAAGAAGCTCGCGCCTGATGGCAACCTGCTTGGCAGGTGTATCGACCGCCTTTTGTTTAAGCATTTGCGGGAACCTCCGAAAACTACGGGATCATACGCCGCCGGAAGCGCTGCTGCAATCACGCGCCCGAAAAGCAAAACGGCCGGGTGTGAACCCGGCCGTCTGCAATTCATCGGATCTCAGCGCTTACGCCGGACGGCGCTTGCGGCCTTGAAAACCGCCGCCGCGCTGTTCGTCGCCGCGAGCAGGGCCGGGATTGCCGAAACGGACGGGGCCGCGGCCTTCGCCCTGGGCAGTTTTCTGCGGGGCGTGGCGGTTCTGGCCGCCGGTCTTTGCCGGAGCCT
>DLSX01000067.1 GCA_002500765.1 Neorhizobium sp. UBA7851 | reverse complement strand
CTGTCGAACCTCGACGCCAAGCTGCGCGTTTCCATGCGCGGCGAGATCAAGCGCCTGCAGCGCCGGCTCGGCACGACCTCGATCTACGTCACCCACGACCAGCTGGAGGCGATGACGCTTGCGGATCGTCTCGTGGTCCTCAACGGCGGACAGATCGAGCAGGTCGGCTCGCCGCTGGATGTCTACCACACGCCGGCCTCGACCTTCGTTGCGGGCTTCATCGGCTCTCCGGCCATGAACCTGGTGAAAGCGGAACTGCAGGGCGACAAGCTCGCCATCGGCCCGTCGCTGATATCGCTCAACGGTTATGCGCCGACCTCCGGCGCCGTCACCGTCGGCCTGCGCGCCGAAGACCTTCGTACCACTTCAGCAAATGACGGCATGCCCTTCACCGTCGAATATGTCGAGGAACTCGGTTCGCAGCGTCTGGCCCATGGTCTGGTTGGTGATCAGGCCATGACGATCGCGCTGTCCGGCGAAGCCGAAATTACGGACAGGATGCAGCTTACCATCGACCCGGCGAAACTGCATTTCTTTGATGCCGGAACAGGCAAGCGTCTGGATGCCCGTGCGCCCGCAAAGGCAGCTTCTGTCGTGGCCGAACCGGTCGCCTGATAGGCACGGCTGTAGGTGGCTTACAAATGTGCGGCCGGGATTGTTCCCGGCCGCATTGCTTTCGGGCCTGTGCCATCCTAAATCAGGCAGGCCAAAATCCAGAAAGCCCAAATTCAGGCGGCATCTTTATCGGGGACGAAACTCATGGCGCATGTTCGCAAGGTCGCAATCCAGATGGACCATATTTCCAGCATCAACATTGCTGGCGATTCCACCTTCGCAATGACCTTGGAGGCCCAATCCCGCGGCTACGAGCTTTTCCATTACACGCCCGACCGCCTGACCATGCGCGACGGCAAGATCTTTGCCGCGGTCGAGCCGCTGCAGGTGCGCGACATCAAGGGCGACCATTTCACCCTCGGCGATAAGCAGCGCGTTGACCTCTCGCAGATGGACGTGGTGCTTCTGCGCCAGGATCCGCCCTTCGACATGGGCTACATAACCTCCACCCATCTTCTGGAGCGCATCCACCCGAAGACGCTCGTCGTCAACGACCCGGCCTGGGTGCGCAACTCGCCGGAAAAGATCTTCGTCACCGAATTCGCCGATCTGATGCCGCCGACGCTGATCTCGCGCGATCCGGAAGAAATCGCCGCCTTCCGTCAGGAACTGGGCGATATCATCCTCAAGCCGCTTTACGGCAATGGCGGCGCAGGCGTCTTCCATTCCGCCCGCGACGACCGCAACTTCACCTCGCTTCTGGAAATGTTCGGCCAGATGTATCGCGGCGAGCCCTATATCGCCCAGGGCTATCTGAAAGAGGTCCGCAAGGGCGACAAGCGCATCCTGCTCGTCGATGGCGAGCCGGTCGGCGCGATCAACCGCGTTCCGGCCGAAACCGACAGCCGCTCCAACATGCATGTCGGCGGCCGTGCCGAACCGACCGAACTGACGACCCGCGAAAAGGAAATCTGTGCCCGCATCGGACCTGCTTTGCGCGAACGCGGTTTCATCTTCGTCGGCATCGATGTAATCGGCGACTACATGACCGAGATCAACGTGACCTCGCCAACGGGCATTCGCGAAGTGAAGAAGTTCGGCGGCGCCGATGTCGCAAGCCTGATGTGGGATGCCATCGAAGCCAAGCTCAACTGAGTTTAGTCTTTGATTTGACAGAGAGGCGCCTGAACAGGCGCCTTTTTTGTTTTAGATGTTCGATTTTTGTTCTTGTCTAAATTCTTGTGCCGTGTCAGCTTATGGTTGTATTGGCGCGAAGGCAGGCCGTGGGGGCAGGGCCGTCGTTCCGGACATGATCTGTGGGAGCGATTGGCATGGTTTCACGCGTCAGTACCATTGCATTCCAGGGCATAGAAGGCGTTCCCGTCGATGTTCAGGTCATGGTCGGCCCGGGCAAGATGGGCATGCATATCGTCGGCCTGCCGGACAAGGCGGTTGCAGAAAGTCGCGAGCGGGTGCAGGCTGCCCTCCACGCCTCCGGCCTCGCCATGCCGCCGAAAAAGGTTACGGTCAATCTCGCGCCGGCGGATCTTCCGAAAGAAGGCTCGCATTTCGATCTCGCCATCGCGCTCGGCCTGATGACGGCACTTGGTGCCATTCCGGGGGATGCGGTCTCTGATCATGTCGTCATAGGTGAATTGAATCTCGACGGCACGCTGGCTGCGGTCGCCGGTGCCCTCCCGGCGGCGATCAGCGCCAATGCCGTCGGCAAGGGTTTGATCTGCCCGGCGGATAGTGGATCGGAAGCGGCCTGGGCTGGGCCGGATGTCGATATCATCGCGCCGCGCAGCCTGATCGCACTCGCCAATCATTTCCGTGGGACGCAGGTCATCTCGCGTCCGCAGCCGGCTATTCGCGCTTTGCCGGCCAATCTGCCGGATCTCGCCGAGATCAAGGGGCAGGAAAGCGCCAAGCGTGCCTTGGAAGTCGCAGCGGCCGGCGGCCACAATCTGCTTTTTGTTGGCCCGCCCGG
>DLSX01000075.1:1587-3340 GCA_002500765.1 Neorhizobium sp. UBA7851 | reverse complement strand
CAAACGGCGCCCTGGGCGGCGCGCGGCGCGCAAATCTGCAGATTGTCCATGATCTTGGCGACCTGCCCGATCACCGCTTCGCTCGCCGTGATCGCGCCGAGGCGGTGGCCCGGAATGCAGAAGGATTTCGAAAAACTGTAGAGGCTGATCAGCGTCTCTTCCCAGCCTGCGAGACCGAACAGTCCATGCGGTTTCCGGCCGGCTTCTGGCAGGAAATCGCGATAGGTCTCGTCGAGGATCAACCAGATGCCCTTGTCGCGACAGAGCGTGAAGATCGCTTCCAGCAATGCCGGCGGATAGATCGCGCCGGTCGGATTGTTGGGCGAAACGAGCGCCAGCGCCTTCACTTCAGGCGTGATAGACGCCTCGATTGCCGAAACTTCCGGCAGGAAACCGTCTTCCGCCTTGCAGGGCACGAAGGCTGTCCTGATGCCCATCATCGCCAGCGTCGTCTCGTGATTGAAATAGAACGGCTCGGTCATCAGGATAGTATTGCCGGGACCGGCGACCGTCATCGCGGCACAGACGAAAGCCTGGTTGCAGCCGGAGGTGATATGCGTGTTGGCGGCGGAGAGAGCCGCACCGTAAACCTCGGCGACATGTGCGCCATAGACAGTCCTGAGGGCGTGATCGCCCTCGATCGGTCCATAGCCGGTATAGGCCGTCGATGATGCCGCCTCGCCGAGAAGCCGCAGCATTTCCGGATGGGCGGGATAACCGGGCACGGCCTGCGACAGGTCTATCAGCGGCCCTTTGGCTCCATCATAGGCACGCCCCCAGGCCGCGACGGACGGAACGGGCGGAAGCGAAAGCTTGTCGACGAGCGGATTGAAGCGGGAATGTGAGGTGGCCATGGGGTTCCGGCAGAGGAATGTGAAAGACGGGCGATTGATTTAGCCCCCATGTTCATCAGATTATCGAGGGAAGCAAGATCACCGTGATGAGAGAGACGTTCATGGCCGATGACACCCCGGCGCAGGTAACGAAACTGACGATCACCAAGCGCAAATGGGCCGATGAAGGAAAATTCCTGACCGGCCGCCATGCACGGCCGGAGACCGACAGACTGCCGCCCGGTCAGCACCTGGTGAAGAACTGGCCGGTGCTCGATCTCGGCCAGCAGCCGAGCGTCTCGCCGCAGGAGTGGAAGATGGAAGTCCGCGGCTTCGTCAACAATCCGGTGACGTTGGACTGGGCCGCATTTCAGGCGCTGCCGCAGACGAACATGCTGTCGGACATTCATTGCGTGACGACGTGGTCACGGTACGACAACAACTGGAAAGGCGTCTCCACCCACGATTTTCTCGATCTCGTCGATCCCATGGAGCAGGCGGCGTCCGTCATGCTGACCAGCTATGACGGCTACACGACAAACCTGCTGCTTTCCGATTTCTCAAGCCCCGACGCGATCATCGTCACCGACTGGGAGGGTGCACCGCTCAGCGAGGAACATGGCGGCCCGGTGCGCCTCGTGGTGCCGCATCTCTATTTCTGGAAAAGCGCCAAATGGCTGAAAAGGATCGATTTCAACGGCATGGATCATGCCGGCTTCTGGGAGAAAAACGGCTATCACATGCGCGGTGATCCGTGGGCGGAGGAGCGGTATTCGGCGGATTGAGGTGGATCGGGCGGAGCGTGTGGCGGCCCCTCACCCTAACCCTCTCCCCGTAAACGGGGCGAGGGGACGTGCCTTGCTCGGCGCCGGCGATGGACCGGTAGGGCGCGGCACATCTCCTTCTCCCCGCCTGCGGGG
>DLSX01000075.1:0-1571 GCA_002500765.1 Neorhizobium sp. UBA7851 | reverse complement strand
CCGGCAGGCGGATGAGGGGCCTCGCCGCCCCCCTCGCCCCGGAAATTAAAAACTCCGGCATTTCGGCATGACACCAACCCGGACGTGATTTAGAACCGGAAGCCGAGATCCCCCGCAATGCATTGGAGCAGGAATTGACCCCGGCCAAGCCGAAAAGCGAAGAGCATGCCGCGCCGAAACTGCGGGCCGATGCGCGCCGCAATCGCGACAAGCTGATCGAAATCGCCGCTCAGGCATTCGCCGACAACGGTGTCGAAACCTCGCTGGAAGATATCGCCCGCAAGGCGGGTGTCGGCATCGGCACGCTTTACCGGCATTTCCCTACACGCGAGCATCTGGTCGAAGTCGTCTATCGGCGTGAGCTGCAGAATCTGGCGGATGCGGCCGACGAACTGTCGCGCACGGAAGCAGCCGATATCGCACTCGAACAGTGGATGCGCCGCTTCGTCAGCTACATGGCGACCAAGCGCGGCATGGCGAGCAGCCTGAAGATCATCGCAAGCTCCAACTCGACAATGTTTGCAGAGGGTTTCGGCCGGATCCGTTTCTCCTTCGACAAGCTTCTGACGGAGGCGCAGGACCAGAACCTCATCCGCAAGGATATCGGCCAGTCGGACCTGATGCATGCCATGTCCAGCATCTATTCGATCCCTGACACGCCCGAATGGCGGGAGAGCGCCAACAGGCTGATCGGCCTCCTGATGGACGGGCTGCGCGTAAAGCGCTGACCTGGATGCAGATACGAAAACGGCCCGGAAAACCGGGCCGTTTTCTTTGGATAGCTCGCCGTTATTCGGCAGCGACTTCCTTGTAGTCCCGGTAATAGGACAGATAGTTGCTGCGCAGCCGCTCGGGCGCGCCAGGATCGGCATACTTGTGCAGTTCGGAAAGATCCGTCTTGTTGAGGATGACGCCGATCGTCTTGGCGGCGATCTGCGGTTCCGACTGCAGAACGCTCTGCACCGCCTTGGCCGGCGTTGCGCCCCATTCCGTCACGAAGACGAAAGCATCCGCGTAAGGCTCGAACGCCTTGGCGTCGATCACCGGGATGAGCGGCGCAAGGTCGACGACAATCACGTCGAACGTGTCCTTGATGCTTTCCAAAAACTGGCTCATGCCGGTCGAGGCCAGGAGCTCGCTCGTATGGGTCACCTGGCGGCCGCGCGTCGTCATCGGCAGGATGGTGAGGCGCGAGCGGCGGTCGACACGGGCGACGCTGGTCCAGGACGTCTTGTTGAGGATGACGTCGACAAGACCGACTTCCGGCTCGCTTGCCAGCATTTTCGAAAGACCCGGATTGCGAAGGTCGGCGTCGATGACGAGGGTACGGGCGCCGCTCGAGGCGATCAGGCCGGCAAAGTTGGCCGCAACCGTCGACTTGCCCTCGCCGGGCAGGCAGGAAACGACGCCGATGACGGCGCATTTCTTGCCCTGCAGCACGATATCGCAGGCGAGCTTGGTATTGCGCAGCGTTTCGGCAAACTGCGAGCGCGGCGCTTCGACCGCCACACGCATCATGCGGCGGAAGGAGATCGGGTCGCCCACCGGCTGGTTGGCAGCTTCCGCGGCCT
>DLSX01000236.1:35837-54221 GCA_002500765.1 Neorhizobium sp. UBA7851 | reverse complement strand
GAGATCGGCAAGCGCCAGCTCAGCCGCCCTCGCCCTTTCCATCACCGCCCGCGCCTCGTCGACGAAAAGCCGGCCGGCTTCCGTCAGCGCAATGCGGCGACCCACCCGGTCGAACAGAATGACCCCGTGACGGGCTTCCAGCGCCGAAATCGCCGCACTGACCGCCGACTGCGTCAGATTGAGCATCTCCGCCGCACGCGTCACATGTTCCAGCCGCGCGACCTCGAGAAATATCTTCAACTGTTCCAGCGTCATCGGCACACCATTCGATTTTGTCGAACGATATCACAAAACTTATGAGTTGGATTTGTTCTTTTCCGAAATGGAGAATGAAATTCGATAATCGCGTGATTCTGTGGAATTTCCTCTATGTCACTTTCGGATTGGGCAGAACGTCCCTACTCGTCGCTATCCCAGTTGAGACCGCTCGTTCCGGGCCTGGTCCTGACTGCCGCGATCGCGACGACAGCCCTGACGATAAAATCTGCGAGCGGCTGGATGGCGCTGAGCCCGCTCATTCTCTCCATCATCATGGGCATGCTGATCCGCAACACGATTGCCCTGCCCCAGAGCGTCGAGCCGGGCATACGCTTCTCGCTGAAACGCATTCTCAGAGCCGGCATCATCCTTCTCGGCCTTCAGGTCACCGCAACGCAGATTCTGTCGCTCGGAGGCTCGGCCCTTCTTCTGGTCACCTTGACGCTGGTCGCGACATTCCTGGCGATACGACTGACCGGCCGACTGATGGGCGTCGACCGCCAGCTGACGGATCTGATCGCCGCCGGCACCTCGGTCTGCGGCGCCTCGGCCGTGATTGCGGCAAACACGGTCGTCCGCGGCAAGGAAGAGCATGTCGCCTATGCGGTTGCCTGCGTCACCCTGTTCGGTTCGATTTCCATGATCGCCTATCCGCTGCTGGCCGCACCCCTCGGGCTGGACGAACGCGCCTACGGCCTCTGGTCCGGCGCAACGATCCACGAGGTAGCCCAGGTCGTCGCCGCATCGTTCCAGGCAGGTGATGTTGCCGGCCAGTTCGGTACGATTTCCAAGCTCGCCCGCGTCGTATTACTCGCCCCGCTCATACTGACGCTGGCATTGGCGATGCGATCCGACGCAAGCGCCGGTTCCAGCCAAGGCCGTCGCGTCTCCGCTCCTGTTCCGTGGTTCGTCCTCGGCTTTATCGCGATGATGCTGGTCAACAGCGTGGTTTCGATCCCGGCAGACGTGAGCAGCAACGTCGTGACGCTGACCAACTTCCTTCTCTCTATGGCACTTGCCGCCATGGGACTGCAGGCCAATATCGGCAAGCTGCGCGCGGAAGGCTGGAGACCATTGGCGCTTGGCGCATTCGGCTGGGTCTTTATCGCAATCTTCGGCTACGCTGCACTGAAACTGCTTGGTTTTTGACCAACCCGCCCGCTGCATGAACGACGGTGGCGGCTTTGCCGCAGAGAAGATGTAGAAAACAGAGATTGAACCGAAAAAAGGAAATTCGGTGGATCGTGCACATGTTCAAGCCACCCGCGTACGGGTGGCGCAAGCCATTCCTCAAAAGAGGTCAGCAGGGCTTGGGCATCTCGGGCGCGTGCTCATCCTCGCGAATGGCCTCGCTGTGATACCAGCAGGTATCGACCACCGAGAAAACCACTTCCTTTGAGGAAGCCGGCGCCGTCAGCCCGTTATCAAGACGTCTCCGCTGCATCAGAGGAAACTCGTAAATTTTCGCTGTTTCACGATGGATGCTTGCCATCTATCGCCTCCTGAACGACTGCATCACATTGGACAGGCACAATTTCTGCCTATTATTTAATCCAATTGCTGTATTTTACATCATTATGACAGCTTCCGCCAGCGAAGATTGTAAGCAAATAAGATTGCACAACGCCGCAGGTCGTGAACGAAGCTCAACGAGATGACGGCCGTCGGGTTCCCCATATCTTCGCGCCCCAGCCGGATTCGGCTTATTTATGAAGCAGATTCGAACGTGCGTGACGCATCGAAAACGGCCTATTTGAAGAGCATCTGCATTTTTTGATCATTTTTCAGTCTCCGGAATTCAAACTGGCACGGAGCATGCATTCATATGTTCAAGCCCGGAATATCGACCGCGTTGGAAGATACTCCTCGGCATCGCCAACAACGAACACCATGGCCTGAGAGACACAACATGACCAAGTATAAGCTCGAGTACATCTGGCTGGACGGCTACACTCCCGTCCCGAACCTGCGCGGCAAGACGCAGATCAAGGAATTCGATTCTTTCCCGACTCTCGAGCAGCTTCCGCTTTGGGGCTTTGACGGTTCCTCGACGATGCAGGCTGAAGGCCGTTCGTCTGACTGCGTCCTCAAGCCCGTTGCGATCTACCCGGATCCGGCCCGCACCAACGGCGTTCTGGTCATGTGCGAAGTCATGATGCCGGATGGCGTCACCCCGCACGCGTCCAACAGCCGCGCAACCATCCTCGACGACGAAGATGCATGGTTCGGCTTCGAGCAGGAATATTTCTTCTACGAAAACGGCCGCCCGCTCGGCTTCCCTGAAACCGGCTATCCGGCTCCGCAGGGTCCGTATTATTGCGGCGTTGGCGCCAGCAATGTCGGCCCGGTTGCCCGCGAAATCGTCGAAGAGCATCTTGACCAGTGCCTCGCAGCCGGCATCAACCACGAAGGCATCAACGCCGAAGTGGCCAAGGGCCAGTGGGAATTCCAGATTTTCGGCAAGGGCTCCAAGCGCGCCGCCGACCAGATCTGGATGGCACGTTACCTGCTGCAGCGCCTGACGGAACAGTACGGCATCGACATCGAATACCACTGCAAGCCGCTCGGCGATACCGACTGGAACGGTTCGGGCATGCACTGCAACTTCTCCACCAAGTACATGCGCGAAGTCGGCGGCAAGGAATATTTCGAAGCCCTCATGGCACAGTTCGAAAAGAACCTGCAGGCCCATATCGACGTTTACGGCCCGGACAACGACAAGCGCCTGACCGGCAAGCACGAAACTGCTCCGTGGAACAAGTTCTCCTACGGCGTTGCTGACCGTGGCGCTTCGATCCGCGTTCCGCATTCCTTCGTCAACAACGGCTACAAGGGTTACCTCGAAGACCGTCGTCCGAACTCCCAGGGCTGCCCTTACCAGATCGCTTCCCAGGTTCTGAAGACGATCTCGGAAGTCCCGACCGCAAAGTCGGCCGCTGCCTGATAAAAGTCCTCCCAAGGATGAACGGAAACGCCGGCTTCAAGCCGGCGTTTTTCGTTGGAGATGGAAGCGACATCTTGGTATCCAGAGCACCCCCCTCACTTGCGATTTCTAGCACTTAGCTGAAGCTAAGATGCTGAAATCGCTTTCTCTCCCACAAGGGGAGAGATACCGGTGCCGCACCCTCAAGGTCCTACCTCTCCCCTTGTGGGAGAGGTTACAAAATCAAGATCTTAGCCAAAGGCTAAGTCTTAGATTTTGTTGGTGAGGGGATCCGGTCCGGGCAAAACGCCCCCTCACCGCACCCGCAACCCATCCATGAACAGCGCCTCCAGAAACCGCGCCGCGTCCTCGAAGCGTCCCTCGCCGGAATTCGCCTGCCCCAGCACCGCCCGCACCTGCACGTCGAAATCCGCATAATGCTGCGTTGTCGACCAGATCGAGAAGATCAGGTGATAGGGATCACATCTGGCGATTTTGCCCGCCCGCGCCCAAGACCGGATGACCTCGGCCTTTTCGTCCACCAGCTCTTTCAACGGCCCCTTCAGCTCATCCTCGATATGCGGCGCACCCTGCAGAATCTCGTTGGCGAACAGCCGGCTTTCGCGCGGAAAGTCGCGCGCCATTTCAAGCTTGCGGCGGATATAGGATCTGATCTCGCTTTCCGGATCGCCAGCCGCGTCGAAGACCCTCAGCGGCTCCAGCCATGTGGTCAGAACCCGGTCGATCAACTGCCGGTGGATCGCCTCCTTGGTGCGGAAATAATAGAGAAGATTGGGCTTGGACATGCCGGCCGCTTCGGCGATCTGGTCAAGCGTCGAGCCGCGAAAACCGCTTGCGGAAAACACATCGAGCGCCGCCTCCAGGATCAGCTCTTGCCTTTCTTCCTGGATTCGCGTTTTCCGCTGCGTCCTCGCGGCTCTTGGAATGGCCATTCTTATCTGCGCCTTTCTTCGACTCGTCGGCCGAAACCTGAAAACAATCGAAGCCGTGACGATTTTCAGCTTGAGTGATGCCGCGGAAATTGTAAGCTTTTACCAAGCGGTCAATTTATCGGCGACAAGCAGAACAAAGGCAATGCCGATACCTGAAGCAGCGATGTAATCGGGCACGACCACGGGAACAGGAAGCATGCTGCCGACTGGCAGAACATAAAGCAGATAAGGATTTTTAAAATGGTGGCAGCACCGGGCGAGAACCTGCGCGTCAACGGCAACCGTCTTTGGGACATGTTGATGGATATGGCAAAGATCGGCCCCGGTATTGCCGGCGGCAACAATCGCCAGACCCTGACCGACGCCGATGGTGAAGGTCGGCACCTCTTCAAGCGTTGGTGCGAAGCGGCCGGCATGACGGTCGGCACCGACAAAATGGGCACCATGTTCGCCACCCGCGCCGGCACCGACCCGGATGCCCTGCCCGTTTATATCGGTTCCCACCTCGATACCCAGCCGACCGGTGGCAAGTTCGACGGCGTGCTCGGCGTTCTCGCGGGCCTTGAAGTCGTACGCTCGATGAACGACCTCGGCATCAAGACGAAACACCCGATCGTCGTCACCAACTGGGCAAACGAGGAAGGCGCCCGTTTTGCCCCCGCCATGCTCGCCTCCGGCGTTTTCGCCGGCGTCCATACACTGGATTACGCCTATGGCCGAAAGGATCCGGAAGGCAAGACCTATGGGGATGAACTGAAGCGCATCGGCTGGCTGGGCGATGAAGAGGTCGGCGCGCGCAAGATGCACGCCTATTTCGAATATCACATCGAGCAGGGCCCGATCCTTGAGGCCGAAAACAAGCAGATCGGCGTCGTCACCCACTGTCAGGGTCTCTGGTGGTTGGAATTTACGTTGACCGGCAAGGAAGCCCATACCGGCTCCACCCCGATGGCGATGCGCGTCAACGCGGGCTTGGCCTTTGGCCGCATCATGGAAAGGGTGCAGGAAATCGCCATGGCCGAACAACCGGGCGCCGTCGCCGGTGTCGGCCAGGCCTTCTTCACCCCGAATTCCCGCAACGTCCTTCCCGGCAAGGTCGTTTTCACCGTCGACCTACGCACCCCGAGCCAGGAAAAGCTCGACCGCATGCGCGCCAAAATCGAGGCGGCTGCAACAGAAGTCTGCGAAGCCCTCGGTGTCGGCTGCTCGATGGAGGCCGTCGGTCATTTCGACCCGGTCACTTTTGACCCGACACTGGTCGGCCGTGTCCGCGATGCTGCCGAAAAGCTCGGCTACAGCCACATGGACATCATCTCCGGCGCCGGTCACGACGCCTGCTGGGCAGCCAAACTCGCGCCGACCACGATGATCTTCTGCCCCTGCGTCGACGGCCTGTCGCATAACGAGGCCGAGGAAATCTCTATGGACTGGGCCGCTGCCGGCTGTGATGTTCTGTTTCATGCGGTGGTGGAGACGGCGGAGATTGTGGAGTAGCTTCAAGCAACGTTCCCGATTGACAGGAGAAACCGATGGGACGCCCCAGAGAATTGTCGCAGGAGGAGCGGGACGATTTGATGCGCCGCGGTTATCGCCCTGTAGAAATATGGGTGCCGGATACGACCACCAAGGCTTACCGTGAAGATGCCGCTCGGCAGGCACAGGCCTCAGTAGAGGCCGACCGCCAGGCGGGTTTGACGGAACTGATAGACCCGGGTGCTGCCGAAGACTGGGATAAGCCGTGAAACTGATGCGAGGCGACATGGTGACGGCCGCATTCCAAGGTGATCTGGGTAAGCCCCGACCGGCCATCATCATTCACGCCGACGAGTTCATTGTCGATCACGTCACGCTTCTTCTCTGTCCGCTGACCACCTTTCTCGCCGATTCTCCGGCCTTTCGCCCGACCATCAAGCCCTCCGGGACAAACGGCCTGAACGCCGTATCCCAGATCATGGTCGACAAGATCACCCATCTCAGGAAATCGGCAATCAGCCAGGTCATCGGCCATCTTGATGACGACGAAATGCAGATACTCGAAGCAGCAGCGATCACCATCACTGGCCTGAGGCAGACCGTGATGCCGATTATGAGGACCAGATAACAAGAGAGACATTTCCTTCATCAGATTAGAGAGCCAATAAGGGGAACAACCATGGCCACAGTAATCAAGAACGGAACCATCGTTACCGCCGACCTGACCTATAAGGCGGATATCAAAGTCGACGGCGGCAAGATCGTCGAGATCGGACCCGACCTTAAGGGCGACGAAACCCTCGACGCCAGCGGCTGTTATGTCATGCCGGGCGGCATCGATCCGCATGTCCATCTCGAAATGCCCTTCATGGGCACCTATTCCGCCGACGATTTCGATAGCGGCACCCGCGCAGCGCTCGCCGGCGGCACCACCATGGTGGTCGATTTCTGTCTTCCCGATCCGGGCCAGTCGCTCCTCGACGCGCTGAAACGCTGGGACAACAAGGCGACCCGCGCCCATTGCGACTATTCCTTCCACATGGCTGTCACCTGGTGGGGCGAACAGGTCTTCGACGAGATGAAGACGGTGGTTGAGGAGAAGGGCATCAACACCTTCAAGCACTTCATGGCCTATAAGGGCGCGCTAATGGTCAATGACGACGAGATGTTCGCCTCGTTTTCCCGTTGCGCCGAGCTTGGCGCGCTTCCCCTCGTCCATGCCGAAAACGGCGATGTCGTCGCCGCCATGCAGCAAAAACTGATGGATGAAGGCAATAACGGCCCGGAAGCACACGCCTATTCGCGCCCTCCCTCGGTCGAGGGCGAAGCGACCAACCGCGCCATCATCATCGCCGATATGGCCGGCGTTCCGCTTTATGTCGTCCACACATCCTGCGAACAGGCGCATGAGGCGATCCGCCGGGCGCGGCAGAACGGCATGCGGGTCTATGGCGAGCCGCTGATCCAGCACCTGACGCTCGATGAAAGCGAGTATTTCGACAAGGACTGGGATCATTCCGCCCGCCGCGTCATGTCACCCCCTTTCAGAAACAAGCAGCATCAAGACAGTCTCTGGGCCGGCCTTTCTTCCGGTTCGCTGCAGGTCGTCGCCACCGATCACTGCGCCTTCACCACCGATCAGAAACGCACGGGTCTTGGCGATTTCAGAAAGATCCCGAACGGCACCGGCGGCCTTGAGGACCGGATGCCGATGCTCTGGACCTACGGCGTCGCGACCGGCCGCATCACCATGAACGAGTTTGTCGCCGTCACCTCGACCAACATCGCGAAAATCCTCAACCTCTATCCGAAAAAGGGCGCGATCCTCATCGGCGCCGATGCGGATCTCGTTGTCCTCGATCCGAAAAAATCGAAGACAATCTCGGCAGAGACCCAGCAGTCCGCCATCGATTACAACGTCTTCGAGGGCAGAGAAGTGAGCGGCCTGCCGCGCTACACGCTGACGCGGGGCGTGGTCGCTGTCGAGGACGGCAGGATGAAGAGCCGCGAAGGTCACGGCCAGTTCGTCGCCCGCGAGCCCTTCCCCGCCGTCAACAAGGCGCTCTCCACCTGGAAGGAACTGACGGCGCCGCGCAAGGTGGAACGCAGCGGCATTCCGGCAAGCGGAGTGTAAAAAATGGTCACGCGGGCGGCGTGTACCCCCCTCTGCCCTGCCGGGCATCTCCCCCTCAAGGGGGGAGATTACGTGAGGCAAGGCCTCATTCCAGTGTCAGCGTACTCCGGGCACAGGGCGTCCAGAGATGAAAGCCGACAGCGCGACAACCTCCTGATGCTCTCCCCCCTTGAGGGGGAGATGTCACGAAGTGACAGAGGGGGGTGCCTTCCGCACGAGGTAGAACATGCCTCATTTTGACGTCCCCGCACGCAATCGCAGTAACGCCAAACGTATGAGGCGTGTGCTCACCGAGGCGGAACTCAAGCTCTGGAATGAAGTGCGCGCCCATCGTTTGATGGGGCTTAGCTTTCGCCGGCAGATGCCGATCGCAGGCTACATCGTGGATTTCGCCTGCCCTGCCCATAAGCTGGTCATCGAAATCGATGGTTCCCAACATGGAAATTCGGCTGACGCCACATACGACGGCAAGCGAACAATGGCACTTGAAGCGCTAGGCTGGCAGGTTTTGCGCTTTTGGAATGATGACCTTCGCAACATGGACGACGTCTGCACGGCAATCATCCGCACTGTCGGACAATCGTCGTCCCACCATTCAATTGCAGAAACAAATTCGATCAATAACGCTGGTAAGCCGAAACATGTCTGAACATGCATTCTCCGTGGTTTCGGCCAAAAAGCTGGGCCTGACCTTCGAGACCGGCGATGGTCCGGTCCATGCCTTGTCTAACGTCGATCTGGACGTCAGGAAGGGCGATTTCGTCTCCTTCATCGGCCCCTCCGGCTGCGGCAAGACCACCTTCCTGCGCGTCATCGCAGATCTCGAAAGCGCCACGTCAGGCGAGATCACCGTCAACGGCATGACGCCGGAAAATGCCCGCAAATCCCGCTCTTACGGTTATGTTTTCCAGGCGCCGGCGCTTTATCCGTGGCGCACGATCGAAAAGAACATCGCACTTCCGCTCGAAATCATGAACTATTCGGCGGCAGAGCGGAAAGAACGCATCGAGCGCACGCTCGATCTCGTTAACCTCGCTGGCTTCGGCAAGAAATACCCCTGGCAGCTTTCCGGCGGCATGCAGCAGCGCGCCTCGATCGCCCGCGCGCTTGCCTTCGATGCCGACCTTCTCCTGATGGACGAACCCTTCGGCGCGCTCGATGAAATCGTCCGGGATCACCTCAACGAACAGCTCCTGACACTGTGGGCGCGCACGCAAAAGACGATCTGTTTCGTCACCCACTCGATCCCCGAGGCGGTCTACCTGTCGACGAAGATCGTCGTCATGTCCCCCCGCCCGGGCCGGGTAACGGATGTGATCAGCTCGACGCTGCCGAAGGAACGCCCGCTGGAAATCCGCGAAACGCCGGAATTCCTGGAAATCGCCCACCGGGTCCGTGAAGGATTGAGGGCGGGGCATAGCTATGAGGAGTGATGTGTCCTTCTTTTTGCTGCCGTCACATGACGCGCGGCGCCTGCCCCTCACCCTAACCCTCTCCCTGCAAGCGGAGAGAGGGGACCTGCCTCGCTCGACACCGAAGAGAACCGGAGACAATGCGGCTCGGGCCCTTCTCCCCGTAAAACGGGGAGAAGGTGGCGGCAGCCGGATGAGGGGCAGCGCCACATGCCAGCGCCAAGATCTGCAGCAGTCTTCGCCCCTTCACGTTTTGATCGGAGCGAAAAGCTGATGCAGAAGCAAACCTCCCTCCGCCACCACATCCTCCCCGTCACGACCATCCTCGTCGCCATCGTCGTCATCTGGTATGTCGCAGCCTACCTCATGAACGCGCCCTTCCAGCGCGATCTCGACCGCCGCGCCAACACCACTCCGACTGCGATAGAATTCCTTCAAAAGACCATGTCGCAGCCGAAACCGACGCTTCCCGCGCCGCATCAGGTGGCGCAGAACGTCTTCGAGAACACCTTTCTGCGAAAGGTCACCTCCAATCGCAGCCTCGTCTATCACGCCTGGGTGACGCTTTCGTCCACCGTCGTCGGCTTCACGCTCGGCACGGCTCTCGGCATCCTGATTGCCATCGGCATCGTCCATGTGAAAGCGCTCGAGCGCAGCCTGATGCCCTGGATCATCGCCTCGCAGATGGTGCCGATCCTCGCCGTCGCGCCGATGGTGATCGTCGTGCTCGGCGCGGTAAACATAACCGGCCTTCTGCCCAAGGCGCTGATCTCGACTTATCTCTCCTTCTTCCCCGTGGCGGTCGGCATGGTGAAGGGCCTGCGCTCGCCGGAACTCATCCAGCTCGACCTGATGCGCACCTATAATGCCGGTGCGGCACAGGTGTTCTGGAAGCTTCGCGTGCCGGCGTCGATCCCCTTCCTGTTCACCTCGATGAAGGTGGCGATCGCGGCAAGCCTCGTCGGCGCGATCGTGGGCGAATTGCCGACGGGTGCCGTCGCCGGCATAGGCTCCAAACTGCTCGCCGGCGCCTATTACAGCCAGACGATCGATATCTGGGCAGCCCTTGTCGCCGGTTCCGTGCTCGCCGCCCTTCTGGTCGCCGTGGTCGCCGTGGCTGGGCGGCTGGTCGAGCGGGCCATGGGTGCGAAACAGGAAAGGAGCCAGGCATGAACATTCTCATCCGCTCCTGGCAATCCTGGCTGGCACTGGCTCTGGCTCTTACGGCACTTGTGACCTTTCCGTTGGGCATCTCCGATATCCCTTCCCCATATGTGCCCGTCCGAATGTTCTCCGTCTACGTGCTGGCAATCGGCGCCGCCATCGCATCCATCCTTCCGCTTCCCGCCGCCTTGCTGGCAGCCACGCTGTTGATCTGCAGCCACCTGTCAACCGGTCTTCTTTTCCAGAGGCTTGCGGCAAGCGAAGGCAACGCATCCGCAGCCTTTTTCCTCGTTCTCGCCGCCAACTGGCTGCTCGCCTGGCGCTGTGTCAGCCTCCTCTCGGCTTTGAAGCCGAAGTCGAAATCGGCCGACACCATTCTGCGCCTCGTCATCCCGGCAATCTTCGGCGCATGGATCCTGATCCTCTGGGAGGCGGTCACCCGCGGTTTCGGCATTCCCTTCATCATCCTTCCGCCACCGTCGGCAATCGGAGCAAGGCTCGCCTCCTCGATCCCGACCCTATGGGCAGACGTGCAGCAGACGGTCTTCAAGGCCGTCATTTTCGGTTATGTCGTAGGCTGCGCGACAGGCTTCGCGGTTGCGATCCTGGCCGACCGGGTCACCTTCTTCCGCCGCGGGCTTCTGCCGATCGCCAACCTCATGTCCGCCCTGCCGATTATCGGCGTCGCGCCGATCATGGTCATGTGGTTCGGCTTCGACTGGCAGTCGAAAGCCGCCGTCGTCATCATCATGACCTTCTTCCCGATGCTGGTGAACACGATCGCAGGTCTTGAGGCCGCGGGTTCGATGGAGCGCGACCTGATGCGCTCCTACGCATCGGATTACTGGCAGACGCTGATGAAACTTCGGCTTCCCGCCGCCATGCCCTTCATCTTCAACGCGCTGAAGATCAACTCGACGCTGGCGCTGATCGGCGCGATCGTGGCGGAATTTTTCGGCACGCCGATCGTCGGCATGGGTTTTCGCATATCGACGGAAATCGGCCGCATGAATGTCGATATGGTCTGGGCCGAAATCGCCGTTGCGGCGCTCGTCGGCTCGGTATTTTATGGTGTCGTCGCGCTCGGGGAGAGAGCCACGACATTCTGGCATCCGTCCAACCGAAACGGTTAGGCGCTGATACCCGGCACCGGAAAATCCGGGCCGGCACATGACCTGAGTAAACAAGCAGGCAACCAGAGGGAAACGACGATGAAAAAGATGATGATGGCATTGATGGCCGGCGCGATGTCGCTTGCATCAGCGCAGGCGATGGCCGCAGACAAGGTGACGTTGCAGCTGAAATGGGTGGCCCAGGGCCAGTTCGGCGGTTATTTCGTCGCCAAGGACAAGGGCTTTTACGAGGAGGAAGGCCTCGACGTGACGATCAAGCCGGGTGGTCCGGATATCGCACCCGAACAGGTCATCGCTGGCGGCGGCGCAGATGTCACCGTCACCTGGATGGGAGCAGCCCTCGTCGCCCGCGAAAAAGGCGTGCCGCTGGTCAATATCGCCCAACCCTTCCAGAAATCCGGCCTGCAGCTGATTTGTCCCAAGGACGGCCCGGTCAAGACGGAAGCCGATTTCAAGGGCCACACGCTCGGAGTCTGGTTCTTCGGCAACGAATATCCGTTCTTCGCCTGGATGAACAAGCTCGGCCTGAAGACCGAAGGCGGCGCCGATGGCGTGACCGTGCTGAAGCAGAGCTTTGACGTTCAGCCGCTCGTGCAGAAACAGGCCGACTGCATTTCGGTTATGACTTATAACGAATACTGGCAGGCGATCGATGCCGGTTTCAAGCCGGAAGACCTCACCGTCTTCAACTATACCGCCCTCGGCAACGACTTGCTGGAAGACGGGCTCTATGTCAGCGGGGAGAAGCTGAAAGACCCGAAATTCAAGGAGGATATGGTGAAGTTCGTCCGCGCCTCGATGAAGGGCTGGAAATACGCCATCGACAATCCGGATGAAGCCGCCGAAATCGTCATGGAAAACGGCGGTCAGGACGAGAACCACCAGAAGCGGATGATGGGTGAAGTCGCCAAGCTGATCGGCGACGGCAAGCTCGATATGGCGACCTATGAGCGGACGGTGAAGGCGCTGACCGACCAGAAGATCATCAGCAAGGCACCGGAAGGCGCCTATACGGCCGACATCACCAACGAGGCCCTGAAATAGAGCATGTCGCGCAAAAGTGCGTTGAAATGTTGATGAAATAATCCAGCAACAAATGTCTCTGATACTTCTTCGTGCCCGGCTTCTTTGTCGGGCATTTTTTTGCCATCAGGACATGTCAACCCGTTGTCGTCTGCATGGATTGATAGCCTGATGACGAACACGTAAAGGTAGGTGCCGGAGCCGGCGAGAACTTTTTTTCGGTTGAAACGGAAGAAGGTGTCGGATGCCGCTTTGGTCCCGCGTCATACGCAGAGGAAGTATGACCGAGGGATGCCGATGGTCGGCGCATGCCTGTTCCTCTGAACCGTGGATTTGCCGCATGCCGCTTAGCTTGTCTAAATCGATCCCTGCCCTCGTTCTGTTGCTGGCTTCGGTCGCCATCTCGCCGCTTGCCGCACAGGAAACCGGCCAGCCCGCAGCCGCGCAAGCCAAGCTCCCGTCGATCATCGTGACGGAGGCCGTGAAAAAATCGCTCACCGACCGCATCATCGCGACCGGCACCATCCGGCCGATCGACGAGATCTATGTCCAGCCGCTCGTCGAAGGCCTTTCGGTCAAGACGATCAATGTCGATGTTGCCGATGAGGTCGAGGCCAATGCGGTTCTGGCGACACTGAATGACGATGCCCTGCTGCTGCAGCAGAGCCAGTATCAGGCCAACAGGGCCAAGGCGGAAGCCTCGGTCGCCCAGTATCAGGCGCAGGTAATCGAGGCCGAGGCCAATCTCGATGACGCTGTCAAACAACGTGACCGTACGGCGAAGCTCAACCAGAGCGGCACGAGCACCGTCTCCCAGCTTGAACAGGCCAATGCCCAGGTCTCTGTCGCCCGCGCCCGGCTGAATGCCGCCCGCCAGTCGGTCGCAGTCGGAGAGTCCGATGTCCGGGTCATAGAGGCCCAGCTTGCGGATGTCGAACTGCAGCTTGCCCGCACCGGCGTGAAAGCACCGGTTGCCGGTGTCATCTCCGCAAAGAACGCAAAGGTCGGTGCTATCGCTTCGGGCAATGGCGACCCGCTCTTCACCATCATCAAGGACGGCGCCATAGAGCTGGTCGCCGATATTTCCGAATCCGATATTCAGAAGGCGAAGATCGGCCAGAAGGCGCTTGTGACCGTCGCGGGCGGTCAGCGGGAAATCGAGGGGCGCGTGCGGCTTGTTTCCCCGACAGTCGACCAGACCACCAGGCTCGGCCTCGTCCATATCGAGATCGATCCCGATAGCGGCGCCCGCGCCGGCATGTACGGACGCGCGGCAATCGTCGTCGAACAGGCAGACGCGCTCGCCCTTCCGCTTTCCGCCGTGACGACGGGGCGCGAGGGTTCCTTCGCCCGCAAGGTCGAGGAAGGTGTCGTCAAGCAGGTCAAGATCGATATCGGTTTCCAGGACGGCGGCTTCGTTCAGGTCCTTAATGGCCTCCAGCCGGGTGACGTCGTCGTCGCCAAGGCCGGCGCCTTCGTGCGTGACGGCGACCATATCGCACCAGTTCCGGAAAAACCGGCCACGGCCAAGGGCACGGAGGCCTCGCAATGAACTTCTCCGCCTGGTCGATCCGCAATCCGATCGCCCCGCTGCTCGGTTTTGCCCTGCTGCTGGTCGTCGGGCTGCAATCCTTCTTCGCCCTGCCGATCACCCGTTTTCCAAACATCGACGTCCCCGTCGTCTCGATCACGGTGACGCAGAGCGGCGCCGCACCTGCCGAACTCGAGATGCAGGTGACCAAGGAAATCGAAGATGCCGTCGCCTCGATCAGCGGCATCGACGAGATCCAGTCGACCGTCACCGACGGCCAGTCGCTGACGACGGTGGTTTTCCGCATCGAAAAACCGACCGAAGAGGCGGTGCAGGATACCAAGGACCAGATCGACAAGATCCGCAGCGACCTGCCCGCGGGCATCGAGGAACCGATCGTCTCCAAGGTCGACGTCGAAGGACAGGCGATCCAGACCTTCGCGGTCTCCTCGCCCAACATGACGCTCGAGGAACTGTCCTGGTTCGTCGACGACACGATCACCCGTGACCTGCAGGGCAAACCGGGTATCGGTCGTATCGACCGTTACGGCGGCTCCGATCGCGAAGTACGCATCGCTCTCAACCCGGCCAAGCTCGACGCCTATGGCATTACCGCCGCTGATGTGAACACACAGATCAAGGGTACCAATGTCGATCTCGGCTCGGGTCGCGGCCAGGTGGCCGGCAACGAGCAGACGATCCGCACGCTCGGCGACGCACGCAATGTCCAGCAGCTTGCCGATACCAACATAGCGCTGTCGAATGGTCGCTTCGTCAAGCTGTCCGAACTCGGGCGGGTGACCGACACCTATGAGGAGCAGAAATCCTTCTCGCGCTTCAACGGCAATCCTTCCGTCACCTTCGCCGTCTTCCGCGCCAAGGGCGCCAGCGAAGTCTCGGTGGCCGAAACCGTGGCGGAAGGCCTGGACGGCATCCGCAAGGCCCATCCCGATGTCGCCATCGAGATGGTCGATGACTCGGTCTACTTCACCTACGGCAACTACGAGGCGGCGCTGCATACGCTGATGGAAGGTTCCGTCCTTGCCGTCATCGTCGTTTTCCTGTTCCTGCGCAACTGGCGCGCCACGCTGATCGCGGCGGTCGCTCTCCCCCTGTCCGCCATCCCGACCTTCTGGATCATGGATATGATGGGGTTCTCGCTGAACCTCGTCTCTTTCCTGGCGCTGACGCTGGCAACGGGTATCCTCGTCGATGACGCGATCGTCGAAATCGAAAACATCGCCCGCCATATCAAGATGGGCAAGACGCCCTATCGCGCCGCGCTGGAAGCGGCCGACGAAATCGGCCTTGCGGTGATTGCCACCAGCTTCACCATCATCGCGGTCTTCGTGCCGGTCTCCTTCATGCCGGGCATACCGGGCCAGTATTTCATCCAGTTCGGCCTGACCGTCGCTTTCTCGGTCTTCTTCTCGCTGGCGGTGGCGCGGCTGATCACGCCGCTGATGGCCGCCTATCTGATGCGCGCCGAAGACGGGCGCGAGGACGACCATCACGACAATGACGGAAGGCTGATGAAGGCCTATACCCGCGTTGTCACGGCAACGACCCGCAAATGGTACTGGCGTTATGCGACGCTTCTGGCCGCGATCGCCTTCCTCGCCGGATCGCTCGCCCTGCTGAGCAAGGTCCCCGGCTCATTCCTGCCGCCGGATGACAGTTCCCGTGTCGTCCTGTCTCTCGAATTGCCGCCGAACGCCACGCTCGAAGAAACCGATGCCGTCTCGACCAGCGTCTACGATGCGGTGAAGGATATCGATGGTGTCGAGAGCGTCTTCACCCTGGGTGGTGCCTCGCCCAAGGGCGATCTCGAACTGCGCCGCGCGACCGTCCGCGTCATCCTGCAGAATATCGATCATTCGCTGCTGAAGACGATCGTCAACAAGGGGTTCGGCTCCATCCCGCTGATCGGCGACCTTCTGCCGAAACTGCCCGAACATGGGCGCACACGCCCGCAATGGGATGTCGAGAAGGACATTTTCGCCGCCGTGCGATCGATCCCCGACGTGCGCATTTCCAAGGTCAACGACCGGGCCGAGCGTGAACTGTCGTTCAACTTCCTCTCCTCCAACGAGGACGACCTCAACGATGCCGTCAGCCTCCTGGAATCCAGACTACGGGCATCGCCGATCCTGGTGAACGTCTCGTCCGAAGGCGCGCTGCCCCGGCCGGAACTGCAGATCCGTCCGCGCATGGCGGAAGCCTCGCGCCTCGGCATCACGCCGCAGCAGATTTCCGAAACCGTCCGCGTGGCAACCATCGGCGATATCGATGCGAACCTCGCAAAGATCTCGCTCGACAGCCGCCAGATCCCGATCCGCGTGCAGACCTCGCTCGACGTTCGCCGCGACCTGCAGTCGATCCGCAACCTCAAGGTCAAGACATCATCCGGCACGATGGTGCCGCTCTATAGCGTCGCCGATATCGACTATTCCGAAGGTCCGAGCTCGATCAAGCGCAACGACCGCAACCGCGTCGTGGCGATCGGCTCCGACGTGCCCTTCGGCACCGCCCTCGACACCTCGACCGCCGAGTTCAAGCGGATCGTCGACGAAACCGAGCTTCCCTCGACCGTCAGGCTGGCGGAGAGCGGTGACGCCAAGGTCCAGGCGGAAATGACCCAGAGTTTCGGCAATGCCATGCTGATGGGCCTGATGCTGGTTCTCGTCGTGCTGATCCTGCTGTTCAAGGATGTCATCCAGCCCTTCACCATCCTCTTCTCCCTGCCGCTCGCCATCGGCGGCGTGGCGGTGGCGCTGATCGCGACACAGAACGCGCTCTCCATGCCCGTCCTGATCGGCATCCTGATGCTGATGGGTATCGTCACGAAAAACGCCATCCTGCTCGTCGATTTCGCCATCGAGATGAAACGGCACGGGCTGGAACGGGTTCACGCCATGGTCGAGGCGGGCCGCAAGCGTGCAAGGCCGATCATCATGACCTCGATCGCCATGTCCGCCGGCATGCTGCCGTCTGCCATGGGCGTCGGTGAAGGCGGCTCCTTCCGAGCACCGATGGCGATCGCGGTTATCGGCGGCATCATCGTCTCGACGGTGCTCTCGCTGCTCGTCGTACCTTCGTTCTTCCTCATCATGGACGATCTGTCACGCCTTCTTGGCCGCATCTTCGGCCGCTTCGTCGGGAAGAAGGAAGAAGAGGATCTGCTGTCCTCGGACGAAGTAGCCCATCAGACACGACAAAATCGTCGCAGCCTGGAAGACATCGAGGAACGGCTGAACCGTCTGGAAAACAACGGGAAATCAAGCACTTCTAGTGCAATTTCCGGCCACGGTGCGCTCCGCTTGCCGCCAACGGCAGCCGAGTAAGCCTCTCTCGGGGACAGGAAGGCCAATCTGATTGTCTGACAACGGTCCAAATTACGGGGTTGATTGATCAGTATCAAATCCCTCTTTTCTTCTCGCGTTATCTTTGCCCTCAGGTATTCGGCATGGTTCGCAAAAAGGGAAGAGATCGCGAGATGAACAGCAGTCTGAAACTCAGCAATCGGGACCGGGCAGTGCTCATGAAAGCACCGTTTCTGGCGGGGCTGGGCAACAGTGCCCTTGTCCGGCTGATGTCTATGATGACGATCAGCACGCTTCCTGCCCGCAAGTTCGTGATGCGCGAAGGCGAGGCCGCCGACGCCTTCTACTGCGTTCTCAACGGTTATGTCCGGCTTTTCCGGTTGAGCCGCGAAGGCCGCGAAGCCGACATCATGATCTGCGCTCCCGGCGACACATTTGCCGAGCACCTGCTGTTCAGCAACGATGTCTATAGCTGCAATGCGCAGACGGCCGAACCGGCAACGCTTGCCCGCTTCGACATGCAGGCGGTGCGCGACCTCTCCCAGCAGGATCCGGAAATCGCCAAGGCGCTGATCTCGGCAATCTCCCGGCATCTGGTCGGCACGATGGATTGCATCGCCAACGACCGGCTCTTCACCGCGCCGCAGCGGGTGGCCAATTACATCCTCAGCCGCTGCCCGGCTGACGGAAGCTCCGCCTCGATCCGCCTGCCGTTCCAGAAGAGCCTGCTCGCCGGCATGCTGGGGCTCGCGCCGGAAGCTCTGTCGCGCGCCTTCTCCAGCCTGCGCCGTGTCGGCGTCACGGTCAGGGGCCGCATCATCCAGGTCGGCGACGTCCAGGCACTCAGGAACATCTAGGCTCGAAGGCGCGCGAGACGACGCAGCCTTCGTTGCAGCCTGTTGCCACAGGGGTGTCCGGCGACAGGCGAGGCCGGCGTGTCATTGACCGCCGGCCTTTTCCATTTCCGATCGGAAGAAACGAAACGGCAGGCCTTAGAGCCTTTCCTGGTTAAATTGAAACGTTCTGTTGGCTCAAAACGGAGTCGCATGGTCGTCCG
>DLSX01000236.1:31239-35723 GCA_002500765.1 Neorhizobium sp. UBA7851 | reverse complement strand
AATTTAACCAGGAAAGGCTCTAAAGCCCGCCCTGCCGTTTCAGGAATTCGACGATATGGCCGACGCCCTCACCGCGCTTCAGGTCGGTGAAGACATGCGGCTTCATATCCCGCATGCGCGCGGCATCCCTGTCCATCACATCCATATCGACGCCGACATAGGGCGCCAGGTCCTTCTTGTTGATCACCAGCAAGTCCGAGCGGGTAATCCCCGGCCCGCCCTTGCGCGGAATTTCCTCGCCCTGGCAGGTGGAAATCACGTAGATGGTGATATCGGCGAGATCCGGCGAAAACGTCGCCGCAAGATTGTCGCCACCGGACTCGATGAACACGACATCCAGGTCGGGAAACCGGTCGTTGAGACCGGCAATCGCCTGCAGATTGATCGTCGCATCCTCGCGGATCGCCGTATGCGGACAACCGCCCGTCTCCACCCCGACGATACGATCCGAAGACAGCGCCTGCATACGCACCAGCGCGTCGGCATCTTCCTTGGTATAGATGTCGTTGGTGACGACCGCGACGGAAAATTCGTCCCGCATCGCCTTGCACAGCTTTTCCGTCAGATGCGTCTTGCCGGATCCGACCGGCCCGCCAATGCCGACACGAAGAGGACCGTTTGCCGATTTCATGAAATACCCTTTCAGTATGACGGGGCGAGAATAATACGGCAGAGGATTGGCGCAATCGGAAATTGGAGCTTGCCTCCTTATATTCCCTCTCCCGCATCACGCATTCTCTGCATCGGAAAAGTAAATTGTAGGCGTGATTTTGCGAATTAAGTATATCTTTAGATATCTGTAGAAAACGCACCATTTAAATTGTGACGGAGCGGCACCACCGTCATAATACGTATTGTAGTTGCATCCTAATATCGCATGCTGAGACTTACCTGAACTGGGAACACGGGGAAATCAGAATGGATTATCAACCGACTGCATCCACATCAGAAGTATTGGAAAAACAGCTCGACTGCCAGAAGGCAGCGGAAGCCGCTCTGTCCAGCATGCTCGCCATGCTGGAATCCTACGGCTTCGATCGCACGGAATTGCTTCTGTCACTGGCAGACGCGATCGACGACGAGATCCTCCTCATCGCACAGGATGCCTGAGAAGGCCGCACCGACAAGGGTAAAGCATTTCCGGCGTCCCAAGACATGTCCTTTGCGCAAGAATGTGCAGCGGTTTTGCGCAAAGGACATGCGGTCTGACAAGATCTCGAGCCTGGAAGCTGACAGGAAGGATCGCAGCCCGCTTCAGGACCGGAACAGTCGGGAATGCTGTGTCTCATGGCGAAGGGATGCGATTTCGGCCTGAACGGTCGCGCCGCCCAGATCATCGAGACCCGTAGAAGCCGCTCTCTGAGAAAGATCGTCTATCAGCCCTTCAAGTGCGGCAACAATCGCAACTCCCTCCGCCTGACCGGCGACACTCAACCGGATTCCGGCAGATACGGCCTGCGATACGGCTGCGTGGAGGAATGCGGCGAGCGCCTGCGCGCAGGGTACTCCATGGCTTGCAGCGATGCATCCGACTGCGACCGGAAACGGCACGTCGGCCGGCATCCGCTCGAACATTGGATGCGGCCATGCGGAGGCGGCGGCAACGAAAGCCTTGCCAAGCGAAAGCGTCTCGCTGAAACGCTCGGCCGCCCCTGCAAGCGCCAGCCCGAGCGCCGCAGCATCGGCAAGCGCGTCCTCGTTCTCCGCCTGCCGCCAGGCCTCGCAAAACAGGATTGCGTCGTTCCATAACGCCCCGCGAAGAAGCACGGTCGAGAGCCAATCCTCAAGGTCGGCAGCGTTTCCGACCAGCCCATCCGCAACCGCCCGCTCCAGCCCGCCCGACCAGGCGAAGCCGCCGATCGGGAAGGCAGGCGAAAGCCACGCCATCAGCCGCAGCAAGGCTTTCGTATCCAACCCATCATTCATCGGTTTGCCTGCCGCCGGCTCGACCGGTCGCTCCTGTTTCGTCACGATGCGGGATCAGTCGTGACGGTGACCATGATCATGATGATCGTGGCCGTGAGAATGCCCGTGGTCATGCGCGTGCCCGCCATGTGAACCGTGGGAGCCATGCGAATGATACGCACCCCGGGCCGGCTGGAACGGTTCCTCGACATCGCTGACACGGGCGCCCAGTCCCTCCAGCATGGCTCGGATCACGTGATCGCGCAGGATCAGGATGCGGCCTTCCTCGATCTGGGCCGACAGGTGCCGGTTGCCGAGATGCCAGGCGAGTTCGATCAGGTGCAGCGTATCGCGCGCCTTGACCTCGAAAAGCTTTTCCGGCGCGGCCTGCACTTCGACCGTATCACCGTTTTCGAGCACCAGCCGGTCACCGTGATGAAAGAGCACCGCCTCTTTCAGGTCAAGCATCACCATGTCCCCGTTCGACAGGTGCAGCAGTTTACGGCGCAGATGACGCAGGTCGTGCGGCAGGCTGACAGTATCGATCGGCGGATCAGAAATCTCACCGGCAGGGCGGAAGGAATGGATGTGCTGCATGATGGATAACCCGTTGAACAACAAAATCTTTGCCATCATTGCCAAAGGCGGCGCGACGCACAAGGGGGAGTTATCGACGAACAGCAAAAAGCCCGGCTCGAAGGCCGGGCTTGAAGATATTCGGATCGCCGGATCTCTTATTCGGCAGCGATCTTCAGGGCCTTGAGGTTTTCAAGGATGTTCTGCGGCGAGGAAGCACCATAGGGGTCGCTCTCGCAATTGTCGGAATAACCTTCCTCTTCGAACCACTGCTCGACGACGCCATCATTGATGATCGCGCCATAACGCCACGAGCGCATGCCGAAGCCGAGATTGTCCTTGGCCACAAGCATGCCCATCTTGCGGGTGAATTCGCCCGAACCGTCCGGAATGACGGTGACGTTTTCAAGGTTCTGGCTCTTGGCCCACGCATTCATGACGAAAGCGTCGTTGACCGACATGCAGTAGATGGCATCGATGCCTTCAGCCTGGAAATCGGGGAACAGCTTTTCGAAATCGGGAAGCTGGAAGGTCGAGCAGGTCGGCGTGAACGCGCCCGGCAGCGAAAAGAGCACGACGCGCTTGCCGGCAAAATAATCGGCCGAAGTGACGTCCTGCCAACGGAAGGGGTTCGGGCCGCCAACGGCCTCGTCGCGTACGCGGGTGCGGAAAGTGACGTGCGGAACCTTTTTGCCCAGCATCAATGCCTCCATGAGAATGAACATTTGCCCCGTCCCGGAGCAGATGAGAAAGTCTCTAAAGTGAATTTCACCGCAACGCAGCATTCTTCTTGAAAAAATGTCGCGGTGCAAAGCAGCTATTCACAGGAAGCAGGGCTGGTGTTCGGCATAGTCCAGGGAGGAGAGGCAACCCAACCATGGAATGCCTCTCTCATCCACTGCCGCTCGCCCATCGGCTGGCTATCGCGCTAGACCTCCGTCAGGCGCTGGATGCCCCGCCATGTCTCGCCGGGAGCAAGCGAGATCGGCTGCTCGACGACGGCGGCCTCTATGCAGACGAAATGGCGCCAGGCATCGTCGGGAAGATCGGCTATGGTGGCGCAACGTTCAGGCCCCGGGTTCCAGACCACCGTATCGGGCATTCCCTGTGCGGAGATCCGTAGCTTGCGGCCACTCTCCTCCAGTATCCGGTCTCCCGTGGCATCGTAGTAAACCCGGTCGAGCGGGCCGTCGATGCGCAGGGCGTCGTCCGTTTCCGTGTGAACGGCATTGTCGACGATCTTGTCGAGATAGCGGATATCTTTAAGGCCGCGAATGGTCACATTCTCGATCGCATTCACCCGGAAATAGGTGTGAAGCGCCGCGGTGAAGGTGAAGGCGGATGAACCGGTATTGGTGGCCGACAACGCGATCTCGATCCCGTCGTCCGCAAGCATCACCTGAAGCTCGGCCTCGAAGGCCTGCGGCCAGATCGCCCGCGTCTCGGCCATGTCGGTCAACCGCAAGCGCGCGACATCTGCCCTGCCGCCGTTTCCCGTCACCGGGATCCAGGTCTGGTTGCGGAAAAAGCCATGCAGGGGGAGGTCACCGAGGATGGAAAACTGCGGAAAGCAGATCGGCACGCCGCCACGAACGGCGCTGCCCGGCGAAAAATCGGCACACTCGGACAGATAGATATTCTCCATTCCCTTCGCGGATGTCCAGGATGCCAGATGCGCGCCATGGTGCAACACGACCGCCGAAGCGCCGCCGGGGGATACAAGGCGCATCACATCCGGATCTTTTATAAGTGAATTCATAACCGTCCTCTTCTCGAAAGCGCCAAGCAAAGCCTCCCGGCGCGCAATTCACAATCTGCTCCCCTGAAACGCGGAGAGGCCACCCTCGGCAGGCGGCAGGACATTTTGGACGAAACCAGAACTCTGGTCGTTGACCTGGAACAGGCCGCACGAGGTGACCTGCCCGACAAAACGTTTGAGAGCGACCGAGACGCTGCGACATACCTCCTTCTCCCCATCAGAACGGGGAGAAGGTGCCGGCAGG
>DLSX01000236.1:23416-31062 GCA_002500765.1 Neorhizobium sp. UBA7851 | reverse complement strand
ACGTGTCCCGGCCGATCCTCGTCCTCGGGTTAAACCCGAGGATCACCCGAGGAAAAAAGCCAACCGCACCAAGGCAGAACTCCGTCCTTCAATTGAACAGATCCAACGACAGGCCAAGCGTCCGCGGCAACGGGTTCCACCAGCCGGTCCGTATACCGGCGGAACGAAGCGCCCCGGCCGTCCAGGTATTGCAGCCGAAAAGCGCATTGAACCGACCATGAGCCTCGAAGAACTGGTCATAGACGCCATAGCCCGCACCGGGAATGGCCACGACCTCGCCCTGCTCCCGCACGAAACTCGCCTGAATGAAGCCGGAAAGGTTACGGAATTCCGCCGCCCGCAGATCGAACGACCGTATCGCCGGATGCGTTTCATCGATGCCTCCCGCCACATCCACATGCATCACCGACCGGTCGATGGTCAGCGACCGAAACACCGGCATCGGCTTCAGGTCGCCCCAGGTCGGCGTTTCGAGATAGAAAGAGCGCCCTCCCCAGCCGATCACCAGCCACTCGGCGGCCGGGTCGCTGACCGGAATGCCGGAGCCCCCGAGAAAGGCAAAAGCGGCGCGCGTCTCGTCATCGAGCGGGATGGCGATATCGGTATGGATCGGATTGGAGAGAACCAGAATACGCCGCGTTTCAACCTTGGCCGCCGACACTTCCGGTGCGAACAGCGGTCGCGGAATGAACGTACCGGCAGCAACGGCGAACCCGACAACGACGACGACGGCAAGCACGATGCGAAAGGCGGATTTCATTCGGAACGCCTCAAAGAGTTTTGCGGAAATACACCACACGTTCCGTCTCGGAAAAACCCCAGCTCTCATGGGCATGCTGCGATACGAGATTGTCGATCTCTGCATCCGAACAGAGTTCGACAAACCCTTCCGCCGCACAATCCGCCGAAATCCGTTCGATCAGCAGCCGCCCGATCCCGTGTTGCCGGTGCTCCGGCACGATCCAGATCCCCTCCAGAAAAGGCACCGGCGATTGTGTGCTGCCATTGGCATACCGGCGAATGGAAAGCTCGGCAAAGCCGATCGCCCGTTCCTCGTCACCGATCGCGAGATAACCGCGCAATATTCCCTCCGGCAGGGCGACCGCGATTTCACCGGCATGCTCTTCCACCGATCCATCCGGCCACAGCGCCTGCCGCAGCCTTGCCCATTCGGCAAGATCGGCAGCATCACATCGCCGGATGGAAAAGCCCATGCAATCGCCTGTCAGTACATGAAATAACGCTGCGCCATCGGCAGAACAGTCGCCGGCTGGCAGGTGAGAAGCTCACCATCGGCGCGCACTTCATAGGTTTCCGGATCGACCTCCACATGCGGGGTTGCCGAATTATGGATCATCGAGGCCTTGCCGATGCCGCCGCGAACGTTCCTCACCGCCACCAGCTTCTTGGCGACGCCGAGCTTGTGCGCCAGGCCGGCATCGAGCGAGGCCTGGGACACGAAGGTAACGGAAGAATTGGTCCTGAGCTTGCCGTAAGCTGCAAACATCGGCCGGTAATGCATCGGCTGCGGCGTCGGGATCGACGCATTCGGATCCCCCATCGGAGCCGCAGCAATCGAGCCGCCGAGCAGCACCATTTCCGGCTTCACGCCGAAAAAGGCCGGATTCCACAAGACCAGATCGGCGCGCTTGCCGACTTCGACGGAGCCGATCTCGTGGGAAACGCCATGGGCGATCGCCGGGTTGATCGTGTATTTGGCGATATAGCGCTTGACGCGGAAATTGTCGTTGTCGCCGGTTTCCTGGGGCAGCTGACCGCGCTGCCGCTTCATCTTGTCGGCCGTCTGCCAGGTACGGATCGCGACTTCCCCGACGCGGCCCATGGCCTGACTGTCGGAGGAAATGATCGAGAAGGCGCCGATATCGTGGAGAATGTCTTCCGCCGCGATCGTCTCCTTGCGGATACGGCTTTCGGCAAACGCGATGTCTTCCGGAATCGACGGCGACAGGTGGTGGCAGACCATCAGCATGTCGAGATGCTCGGCCAGCGTGTTGACCGTATAGGGCCGTGTCGGGTTGGTCGAAGACGGGATGACGTTCGGATTGCCGCAGACCTTGATGATGTCCGGCGCATGCCCGCCGCCCGCCCCTTCCGTATGGAAGGCATGGATCGTACGGCCACGGATGGCAGCAACCGTGTCCTCGACAAAGCCGCTCTCGTTCAGCGTGTCGGTATGGATCATCACCTGCACGTCGAAGGCGTCGGCAACCGTCAGGCAATTGTCGATCGCAGCCGGCGTCGTGCCCCAGTCCTCATGCAGTTTGAGCGACGAGGCACCTGCAAGGATCATCTCTTCAAGCGGCGCCGGAAGCGAGGCATTGCCCTTGCCGGCCAGGGCCAGGTTCATCGGGAAGGCATCAAAACTCTCGATCATCCGCTCGATATGCCACGCGCCGGTACAGGTCGTCGCCAGCGTCCCATGCGCAGGTCCGGAACCGCCACCGAGCATGGTGGTGACGCCCGACATCAGCGCCTCTTCGATCTGCTGCGGGCAGATGTAATGGATATGCGCGTCCATGCCGCCGGCCGTCAAAATCTTGCCCTCGCCGGCAATCGCCTCGGTGGAGGGACCGACGATGATGGTGACACCTGGCTGGGTATCGGGATTGCCGGCCTTGCCGATCGCGTGGATACGACCGTCCTTCAGGCCCACATCCGCCTTGTAGATACCCGAGTGATCGACGATCAGCGCATTGGTGATGACGGTATCGACCGCCCCTTCCGCCCGCGTCGCCTGGCTTTGCCCCATGCCGTCACGAATGACCTTGCCGCCGCCGAATTTCACCTCCTCGCCATAGGTGGTAAAATCCTTCTCCACCTCGATAAACAATTCGGTATCGGCAAGCCGCACCCTGTCGCCCGTCGTCGGACCGAACATGGAGGCATAAGCTGCGCGGGACATCTTGTAGGACATGGACTACCTCAATCGTTCGGCAATGTGAGCTTGGGCAATTTGGATTGGACCGGCTTCAGGCCGGTCCGCAATTACAGCATGTTATCGACCAGCGCCTTCAATTCGGCGGTACGGTTGCGCGTCAGATCAGCCTCGCAGCTAGAAACCAGCATCGGCTCCATCGAACCGCCACGGGCCTGGAAACCAACGGAAGCACACTGGGCGTCGCGATAGGCGAGCCAGGCGCGTTGCGCCTTGAGCAGAGCGTCTTCGCCGCCTTTCAGCTCCGCAGAAGCACCGGCGTCCCGCTCCTTCAGCGCCTTGCGCGTCACTTGATATTGCGCGTTCAGCGCCTTGTCGGCATCCGCCAGCTCCCGGCCGGCGCAGATGGTCATATCCGCCTGCGTCTGCGGATCCTTGCAGTTCGGCTGCGGTTCCTGCGCCGAAGTCGGCGCATCGACAAGCAGCTCGCAGCCGCACAGCAATGGCAAAAGCGCAAGTTTCAGCATGGTCTCATCCTCGTCATGTCAGACCGCAGCACCGTCATAGTGGTGCGAGGTCAGCGCCCGCGGATCAACGCCTTCCAGGCAGTTGACGTTGATCGCGACCATCGGAGAACCATCCTTGGGCGAGTCTCCATACGCGAAGCTTTCGATGCCGCAGGTCTTGCAGAAAAGATGCTGCAGCTTCTTCGTGTTGAAACGGTATTCCGTCAGATCGCCCTCACCCGATTTCAGCAAGAAGGCACCACGTGGCGCAAAGGCAAGCACGATGCCGAGGCGCTGGCAGCGCGAGCAGTTGCAGGTGATCGTCTGGTCCAGATCCGTATCGACTTCGTATGAAACCGCGCCGCACTGGCAACTGCCGAGGTAATGTTGTGTCGCCATGTCAGAGTCCTCCCATGATCTTCTGCTGGAAACCGTAAACGCGGCGATCGCCCGAAAGCGGGATCAGCGTCACCGAGCGCGTCTGGCCGGGCTCGAAACGCACCGCCGTTCCCGCCGGGATATCCAGCCGCATGCCACGCGCCTTGGCCCGGTCGAAAGACAGACCGTTGTTCGTTTCGAAAAAGTGATAATGGCTACCAACCTGCACCGGCCGGTCGCCGGTATTGGACACCTCGATCGAGATCGTCGGCGCACCGGCATTGAGTTCGATTTCGCCTTTTGCCGCAATCACTTCACCCGGTATCATGAATCTCTCCCTTACGCCGTTAAAGCAGTTTGTTGTGTGCAGCCTTGGGCTTTGAGAACGCGCACCGTCGATGCCGGATTGCGTGCCAATGCGGCTGCTGGACGGATCGGGCGGCGCACCAGTTCACCTGAGCAATTCGGGCAGGTACCGCCAAGCACATCTGCTGCGCAATCAGCGCAGAACGTGCATTCGAAGGTGCAGATCATCGCCTCGCGACTGTCCGGGGCCAAGTCCTTGTCGCAGCATTCGCAGTTCGGGCGCAGTTCCAGTGCCATAACTTTTCCTCAGCGGATCGGTTCGTGCACGGTGACGAGCTTGGTTCCGTCGGGAAACGTCGCCTCCACCTGCACATCGTGGATCATTTCCGCAATGCCTTCCATCACCTGGTCGCGGGTAATGACATGCGCCCCGGCTTCCATCAGGTCGGCGACCGAACGACCGTCACGCGCACCTTCGACGACGAAATCGGTAATCAACGCGATCGCCTCGGGATAGTTCAGCTTGACGCCGCGCTCGAGGCGACGGCGGGCGACCATCGCTGCCATGGAAATCAGCAGCTTGTCTTTTTCGCGTGGAGTAAGGTTCATGGCTTATCCGTATGTGAAATGAGCTTCGGCAAATCAGATATTCCAGACTTTCGGCACAGGCGCGCCGTTGCGCAATACGGAAATTGCCGGTGTGAGGATTTTTCTCAAATCAAAGCCGGTTGGCGCCGCGATACGGGCAATCAGCTTGCCGTTCCAGTGGCTGGCTCCACCCGTCCATGAGGACGCGCCGCCGGTTGTGCCCGCAAGACAATCTCGCAGGCGCGGAAGCAGGGAATCGCCAAGCGGGCCTGTATAGAAGAGCGTCGCAAATGCCACCTGCCCGGAAAGCACGGCTGCGGCCTCGGCCATCCGTTCGATCTCACCGGCAAACCGCATCTCTTCCGCATGGATCAGCCGGCCGTTGCGGCGAACCCGCCAGCGATCGCGGAAAAAGCCGCGATCGACCGCCTCGCCCATCGCCTTGCGGCCGAGCAACACCGCTTCGACTGCAAGGAATTCGGCGCTTTCGGCAAGATCGACATCAAGCCGCCGCGTCAGCGAGGCCTGATCGAAAAGGATCGTTTCCTGGGGAAGCCAATGAACGGAAGCATTGTCGCCAACCGTAATGTCGGTGGAGACTGAGGCCGTATCGGATGCGGCCTTGTAGATCTTCTCGTTCGCCTGAGTGGTGACGGAAAGCCGGGTGGAATCCGCGGCGGCGACGGACCATTCGATCACGTCGCCGCCCGTCAGTCCCCCTGACGTATTGATGAGAATCGCCTCCATTTCAGGCGAAAATGTTTCCGGAAGCCGTATTTTTGCGCAGCCCTCCTGGAAGAACTGGTCTAGCCGCGTGCGCCCGCCGAAAGCCTTGGTTACAAGGCGTCCCGTACCCCTTGCCCGCTGCGGCGCATAGTGTTCGGCTGGGAGATGCTGCACGACGTACCTTCAAGTTCTGCCTGAGTTGCACAGTCAGAAGCAACGGACGTGCCAGACTTCGCGGCAGTAGACTTGGCAGGCGCTGCAGTCGCAACCACATCGGTGGCATCGGCCTTGCCGAAGAAGTCCCACATCCGGAAAGCCGGGTCAACATTCGCGTCGAAGGCCGGGACCTTGGCTGGAACGACGGCCGCAACCTTGGTCACGCTCGCCGCTCCATCCTTTGCGGCAGCGAGAACGGCTTCCTTGGCCGCAACCGGCTTCGGCCAGTCATGCGTGCCCTTTTCGAAGACGTAGGTTGCGATGCGAGCACCGTTCTTGCAGGTACCGAGCATCGTATAGGTCACGCCATCGACGGTTTTCGGATCACCATTGCCCTTGCAGCCATCAAGGTCGCTCCAGCGCTGGATCGCAGTACTGAAACCATATTGCCAATAGGCGGCACCGCCGCCGGCATAGGGGTTCTGACGATCCTTTTCGCCGGCAAAGGCAACGATCGAAATCGGCTTGGCCGGATTGCAGTTCGCCTTGTCCGGACCCCACTTTCCGTCGATTTCGACTGGACGGCCGGCACGCAGCGAGTTGACGAAACCGGCACCGACGAAATCGTCCTGACCCGAGCAGACATAGGCCGACAGCATGCGCCCGCCGCCGGAATAACCGGAGGCAAAGATGCGGTTCGGATCGACGCAGAAATCTTCCTTCACCTCATCGACGGCGTCGTCGATGAAGGCGATCTCGTCGAGACCGCCCTGAGCGCCGGTCGGGATGATGGCCTTGCTGACTTCAACATGCGGCACGTTCCAGGCGAAGGTCCCGGGCGTCTTGCCCGGCAGACTGCCCTGAAGCGCAACGGCGATGAAGCCGTTCTTCTCCGCGACCTTATCCCAGGACGAGCGGTTCAGCTGACCATCCGGATTGCTGTTGCTGCCGTGAAAATCGAACACGACCGCGACCTTGTCCTTTCCGGTATAGGAAGACGGAACGTAATAGACGGCCTGGCGCTGAACACCATCGCTCTCGATCGTCATGGCATGGCGACCCGGCGCCATGGCCGATGTCATGGATTGGCCGCAGCCGGCAAAAGCGGCACCTGCGGCCAGGAAAAACGCTCCAGTCGCGGTCAGGCGAACAAGAGCGGATCGGGAACGGTGACCAGGAATGCATGCAAAGACCATCAGCGCCTCATCATGGGGTGCGGGTTGTCAACGATGTTCGGAGATGTCGTTCATCTGCCGTTCATCTAGCACACCTGTTGAAGCATTGATACGGCTTGGATCAATAGAAGCAATGCAAACATTCACCATTAAACTGTTAGGTGTCGCCTTGCTTCTGCCGTATCCAAGGTTTCGGCAAGGCCATCATGCACGATTTCGCCACGATCCATGATGTAGACTTGGTCCGCCAGCTCGCGGCAGAAATCCAGATACTGCTCGACAAGCAGGATCGCCATGCCGGTCGAATCCCTCAAGTAACGGATCGCCCGGCCGATATCCTTGATGATCGACGGCTGGATGCCCTCGGTCGGCTCGTCGAGAACCAGGATTTTCGGCCGCGTCACCATCGCCCGACCGATCGCCAACTGCTGCTGCTGGCCGCCCGACAAGTCGCCGCCGCGGCGACCGAGCATGGTTTTCAGCACCGGAAACAGCGAAAAGATCTCATCCGGGATGAACCTGTCCTTGCGGGCAAGCGGCGCGTAGCCGCTCTGCAGGTTTTCCTGCACGGTCAGGAGCGGAAAGATTTCGCGGCCCTGCGGCACATAACCGATGCCTTGCTTGGCGCGGGAGTAAGGAGCCAAACCGTTCAGCACCTCACCCTGAAAACTGATCGTGCCGCCGGACACCGGATGCTGGCCGGTGACGGCTCTGAGCAGCGACGACTTGCCGACGCCATTGCGGCCGAGCACACAGGTGATCTTGCCCATTTCGGCATTGATAGAGACCCTGCGCAGGGCCTGTGCCGCACCGTAATGGAGATTGACGTTGTTGACTGTCAGCATGGTTGGTCTCTTTTCAGCTTGTCTATCTCAGCAACAGCAGTTGGCGCGCGCCCCTCATCCGCCTGCCGGC
>DLSX01000236.1:0-23390 GCA_002500765.1 Neorhizobium sp. UBA7851 | reverse complement strand
CCTCTCCCCGCAAGCGGGGAGAGGGTTAGGGTGAGGGGCAGCGCCATCTCGAAAGGAGGATGAGGGGCAAAGCCACGTATTCTACGCCCACCATATTCACCGCCCCAGATAATTCTCGATCACCTTCGGATCGCTGGAGACGAAATCGATCGACCCTTCGGCCAGAACCGAGCCTTCCGCCAGACACGTCACCTTCACACCCAGATCGCGGATGAAGCCCATATCGTGTTCGACTACGACGACCGAGCGGGTCCTGGCGATCTCGCGCAGGAGCACCGCCGTCTCGGCCGTCTCGGCATCCGTCATGCCCGCGACCGGCTCGTCGACCAGAAGCAGCTTCGGCTCCTGCGCCAGAAGCATGCCGATTTCCAGCCACTGTTTTTGCCCGTGCGAGAGGTTGGCGGCGTATTCGTCCTTGCGATGCGTCATGCGGATCGTGACGAGGATTTCCTCGATCCGCGCCTTGTCCTCGGCGGTCAGCGTGTAGAACAGGGTGGCGAAGACGCCGCGCGAGCGGTTGAGCGCCAGTTCGAGATTGTCCCAGACCGTGTGGCTCTCGAAAACCGTCGGCTTCTGGAATTTTCGGCCGATGCCGAGCTGGGCGATATCGGCCTCGTCCTTTTTCGTCAGGTCGATCGCATCCTCGAAGATGACTTTTCCCGTATCGGGCCGTGTCTTGCCGGTGATTATGTCCATCATCGTCGTCTTGCCGGCGCCGTTCGGGCCGATGATGGCCCGCAGTTCACCCGGCTCGACCACCAAGGACAGCGAGTTGATCGCCTTGAACCCGTCGAAGGAGACGGAGACATCCTCAAGATAGAGAAGGCTTTTGCTGCGGGTTTCCGAGATCGTGTTCATGATGTCACTCCGCAGCCTGTGCCTGTTGCGTCATTGGTGGCGTAGCGGCATCCCTGCCCTTTTCCGCCTCCGCCGCTGCCTGCCGCGCCTTGCGGGCGTTCCAGCCGTGCTGGATCGTGCCGACAATGCCCTTGGGCAGGAACAGCGTGACGGCGATGAACAGGCCACCCAGCGCGAAGAGCCAGAATTCGGGGAATGCGCCAGTGAAGAAGCTTTTTCCCGCATTGACGAGGATCGCGCCGATGATCGGGCCGATCAGCGTGCCGCGTCCGCCGACCGCCGTCCAGACGACGACCTCGATCGAATTGGCCGGCGCGAATTCGCCCGGATTGATGATGCCGACCTGCGGCACGAACAGCGCACCGGCAATGCCGGCGAACATGGCCGACACGACGAAGGTGAAGAGCTTGATGTTTTCCACTCGGAAGCCGAGGAAGCGGACCCGGCTTTCCGCATCGCGCACGCCGACCAGAACCTTGCCGAATTTCGACCGGGTGATGGCCGAGGCGACGATCAGGCAAAGCGCCAGCATGATCGCCGACAGCGCGAAGAGAACCGCACGCGTGCCGCCCGCCTGCACCTGGAAGCCGAGGATATCCTTGAAATCGGTAAGCCCGTTATTGCCGCCGAAACCCATGTCGTTGCGGAAGAAGGCGAGCATCAAGGCATAGGTCATCGCTTGGGTGATGATCGACAGATAGACGCCGTTGACCCTTGAGCGGAAGGCGAACCAGCCGAAGACGAGGGCGAGCAGGCCCGGCACGATCAGCACCATCGCCATGGCGAACGGGAACATGTCGAACCCGTACCAGAACCACGGCAATTCCTTCCAGTTGAGGAAGACCATGAAATCCGGCAGGTCGGGATTGCCGTAGACGCCGCGGGAGCCGATCTGGCGCATCAGATACATGCCCATCGCATAACCGCCGAGCGCGAAAAATGCGCCATGGCCGAGCGAGAGAATGCCGCAATAACCCCAGACGAGATCGAGCGCGAGCGCCAGCAGCGCATAGCAGAGATATTTGCCCATCAGCGCCATGACATAGGTCGGGATATGCAGGGCGCTGTCCGGCGGCGTCAGGAGATTGAGCGCCGGGACGAGGATGGCGACGGCAAGAAGAATGGCGACGGCAATGACGATCCTGCCTTCGAGAGCGCGTAGAATGAAGCCGGTAATCATGCTTCCACCGCCCTTCCCTTGAGCGCGAAGAGACCGCGCGGACGTTTCTGGATGAAGAGGATGATGAGGACGAGCACGAGGATCTTTCCGAGCACGGCTCCGACCGAGGGTTCGAGGAACTTGTTGAGGATGCCGAGCGACAGCGCGCCGACAAGCGTGCCCCAGAGATTGCCGACCCCGCCGAAAACCACGACCATGAATGAGTCGATGATGTAGCTCTGGCCGAGGTTCGGCGAGACGTTGTCGATCTGGGACAGTGCCACGCCGGCAATGCCCGCGATGCCCGAACCGAGCGCAAATGTCAGCGCGTCGACCCATGGCGTGCGAATGCCCATCGACGACGCCATCCGGCGGTTCTGGGTAACGGCCCGCATGTTCAAACCATAGGCAGTCTTTTTCATCACGAACAGCAGCGCGAAGAAGATCGTCAGAGAGAAGACGACGATCCACATGCGGTTATAGGTGATCGTCATGCCGCCGAGCGGGAAGGAACCGGACATCCAGGACGGATTGCCGACTTCCTGGTTGGTCGGGCCGAAGATGGTGCGGATCGTCTGCTGCAGGATGAGCGATACGCCCCAGGTGGCAAGCAGCGTTTCGAGCGGCCGGCCATAGAGGAAGCGGATGACGCCGCGCTCGATGACGAAGCCGACGAGGCCGGTGACGAGAAAGGCGACCGGCAGTGCAATCGCCAGCGACCAGTCGAACAGGCCGGGCGCATTATTGCGGATCACCTCCTGCACCATGAAGGTGGAATAGGCGCCGAGCATGACCATTTCGCCATGCGCCATGTTGATGATGCCCATTACGCCGAAGGTGATGGCAAGGCCGATGGCGGCAAGCAGAAGCACGGAGCCGAGCGACATGCCGTACCAGACATTCTGGGCGAGGTTCCACAGCTGCTGCGCGTTCTGGATCGAGGCGATCGCCCTGTCGAGATCGGGCTTCAGGCTGGGATCGATTGTTCCCGCGACGGAATTCAGGACACCGAGGCCGGAAGCACCGAGACCGGAAATCGTCTCGATAGCTGCCCGTTTTTCATCGATGGAGCGGTTGGAGGAAAGCAGCGATACGGCACGCGCCTCTTCCATGCGCGCCTTCACTTCACCATCGGTTTCCTTGGTGAGCGCGGCCTCGACCAGTTCCAGCGCTTCGGCGCTTGGCGAACGCAGGATCGCATCGGCGGCGGAAAGACGGGCGCCGCGATCCGGGCTCATCAGCGTCAGCCCGCCGAGAGCTGTGCGGATGGCACGGCGCAGATTGTTGTTGACCTTGATCTTGGTGACTGCGCTTTTGGCCACCTGGCCGGCGCTCTCGCCGGTAACGGGATCGATCAGCTCAAGTTGGGAGCCGGCAGATTTGCCGAAAAACACCGCCGTGTCGGACTTGCGGAAATAGAGGTCGCCCTCGGAAAAGGCGTTGAGCGCCGGGACCACACGCGGATCGCCGGTGGCCGCGATCTGCCCGACAAGGGTTTCAGCCTGGTTGAAATTGGCGTCCGCCAGCTGATTGAACAACGGCTTGGGGTCGGTGCCCTGCGCGAACGATGTCGCAGCGAAGGACAGGATCAGAAAGATCAGAGTGAAGAAACGGATAAGCATGCTTTTGTCCCCCGGATGAACGGGCGTCGAGAGTGCCTCTGCCCCTCATCCGCCTGCCGGCACCTTCTCCCCGTTTTGACGGGGAGAAGGACGATGTGGCACCGCCCTGCCCCAAGCAGTCAAACGGTGAGCAAGGCAAGTCCCCTCTCCCCGACTGCGGGGAGAGGGCTAGGGTGAGGGGCAAGCTTCACCCGCAAATCGCGAGGGCAAACCCCACCAACGGGATTGCCTTTATCAGCTGCCCTTGCCGCCGCATTTGCCGGTGGCGACGTTGAAGTTGCCGCAGGACATCGGCTTGCGCCAATCGGAGATCAGGTCCTTCGAATCCGGCAGGTAATCCGACCATTCGTCACCGACGACGGCAGGCGTTTCCTGCACGACTTCGAACTGGCCATTGGCCTGGATTTCACCGATCAGAACCGGCTTGGTGATGTGATGGTTCGGCATGACGGTGGAAGTGCCGCCCGAAAGGTTTGGAACGGAGACGCCGATAATGCTATCGAGAACCGCGTCCGTGTCGGTCGTGCCGGCAGCCTCGACGGCCTTAACCCAGGCGTTGAAGCCGATATAGGCGGCTTCCATCGGGTCGTTGGTGACGCGCTTGTCGTTCTTGGTGAAGGCTTTCCAGGTCTTGATGAACTCGGCATTGGCCGGCGCATCGACGGACTGGAAGTAGTTCCAGGCGGCGAGATGGCCGACGAGCGGCGTGGTGTCGAGGCCGGCAAGCTCTTCTTCACCGACCGAGAAGGCGACGACCGGAATGTCTTCGGCCTTTACGCCCTGATTGGCGAGCTCCTTGTAGAAGGGAACGTTGGCGTCACCATTGATGGTGGAAACGACGGCGGTCTTCTTGCCGGCGGAGCCGAACTTCTTGATGTCGGAGACGATCGTCTGCCAGTCGGAATGACCGAACGGCGTATAGTTGATCATGATGTCCTCTTCCTTGACGCCCTTCGACATCAGGTAGGCTTTCAGGATCTTGTTGGTCGTCTGCGGATAGACATAGTCGGTACCGGCGAGAACCCAGCGCTGGACGCCTTCGGTCGAGGCGAGATAGTCGACGGCCGGAATGGCCTGCTGGTTCGGCGCGGCGCCCGTATAGAAGATGTTGCGCGAGGATTCCTCACCCTCGTACTGGACCGGATAGAAGAGAATCGAGTTCAGCTCTTCGAAAACCGGCAGCACGGATTTGCGCGAAGACGAGGTCCAGCAGCCGAACACGGCGGCGACCTTGTCCTGGCTGATCAGCTGGCGTGCCTTTTCGGCAAACAGCGGCCAATCGGAAGCCGGGTCAACGACGACGGCTTCGAGCTTCTTGCCGAGAACGCCGCCCTTCTTGTTCTGCTCTTCGACGAGCATCAGCATCGCATCCTTGAGCGTCGTCTCGGAAATCGCCATCGTGCCGGAGAGCGAGTGCAGAACGCCGATCTTGATCGTGTCGTCGGCCGCGAATGCGCCGTGGAAAGCCGTGGTGGAAAGTGCGGCAGCCAGCAGCGCTCCGCCCAGTTTCGCCTTGAAGCTCATAGGATCAAACCCCCTCTTTTATTGGTTTGTTGGCACAACGGTGACGTTGACCGTTGCCTGAGGGGGACTATCGGGCGCTGCGGTGCAAAACCACATACGCAAAATGACGTAGGAGCCGGGGGCAAAGCCGCAGGCATACGAAGACAGCGCAGATTTGGTCATATGCGAATATTCAAACATATGCTAAAATCGGCCGGTCGAGAGGGCGGAGGGCGACATGTCTCGATGGGGGAAGGCAGCGTCCTTGGCGCTGTGTTTTTTGGCGTATGAACCGGCATCCGCCGAGCAGTTTATTTGCGCCGATGTGGCCCTGGTGCTGGCGATAGACGGATCGGGCAGTGTTACCGACACGGAATTCCAGTTCCAGAAATCGGCAATCGCGGCTGCATTTCGTGACGATGCGGTGAAGGCTGTCCTGCGGAACGCCGGAACGGTCGCACTTGCTGCCGTTTTCTGGGGCGATGGCGATCTCCCCACCCAGAATCTTGGCTGGTTCATCATCCCGCCCGGATCGAACGGAGAAACTTTCGCCCGGAATCTCGAAATGACCGAGCGTCGTGTCGATGGCGACACCAGCATCGGCAGCGGCCTGTGGTCGGCGCTCGACATGCTGTCGGACCCGCGGCTGTGCTCGCGGCGTTCACTGATCAACCTGTCCGGCGATGGCCGCGAGACCACGACACCGAAACACCGTTTGCGGGCGACGCTCTATCAGGCACGCCTGCGCGCCATTCAGATGGGCGTCACCATCAATGCGCTTGCCATAATCGACGACGACGAAGAGCTGGCTTCCTATTATGCCCGCTCGGTCGTCCAAGGCACCGGCGGCTTCACCATGCAGGTGACGGATCAGGCCGATTATGCCCTGGCGATCCGCCGCAAGCTGAAACGTGAACTCTCGCCGCAATTCGTCGCAGAAAATCTTCCCTCGCGATCAGCCCCTCACTGAAGCCTTGCCTGCCTCTTCGGTGTGGTTCGACATGTGTCGGGCTTTCGGGCTGCCGCTGCATTGATACCTCCCCCTATTCCAGCAGGCGCGCCTTGCAAAAACGTGATGGCTCAGCGACTTGAAAAACAAACCGACCATCTGGTATGTTCTGGCTATGAGTGGATCCCATGAGCGAAAGAAACAGCCCGAGATTGTCCGCCGCGCCCTTCTGGATTGCGCAGCGCAGATCTCGCTCGAACAGGGCCTGCCGGCCATGACGCTGCAGGCCGTGGCCGATGCCGCCCATGTCACCAAGGGTGGGCTTCTGCACCACTTTCCCAGCAAGCAGGCGCTCGTCCAGGCAGTCTTCCAGGATCTCCTCGAACAGCTGGATGCTGAGATCGACGAGTTGCTGGCCAATGACCCGAAACGGCATGGCCGGTTCACCCGCGCCTATATCCGTGCCTTTGCGACGGCGGAGAGCCAGGGCGCGGCAAACTGGAATGCGCTGCCGCTTTCCTCCCTTACCGATCCGGAAATGAAGACCATGTGGTCGCAGTGGTATGCGGCGCGCCTTGAGCGCCACGCCGATACCGATGGCGGCCTTGACCTCGGGGTCGCCCGATATGCCGCCGACGGCCTCTGGCTTGCCGGCTTTCTCGAATATTCAGGTGTCGAGGCTTCAACGCGCGAAGCGCTGGCGGACCACCTCATCTCTCTGACATGCAAGGACATGACGTGAACCCCGCCCTCATCACTTACGGCTCACTGTTTATCGCGATTGCGTTCGAAGTCGTCGGCACGACGCTTCTCCAGCAGAGCCAGCAATTCACCCGCCTCCTGCCCACGGTCGGCATGGCGTTGTGTTATGGTGCGGCCTTCTATTGCCTGTCGATCGCGCTGCGCGAAATGCCGGTCGGCATAGCCTATGCGATCTGGAGCGGTTTCGGCATCGTGCTGATTTCGGCGATAGGCGTCATCCTGTTCCGCCAGTCGCTGGATCTCGCCGCCATCATCGGCCTTGGCCTGATCATCGCCGGTGTCGTGGTCGTCAATCTTTTTTCGAAAAGTGTCGCGCACTAGGCCTCTTAATTCGGTTGCAAAACCCCGCGCCAACACCGAAACTGCCCAATTGACGGTCACTCCTCCCAAGGGATGAAAAATAGGGCATGACGGCACGGCAGCGGATCATTCCGATCCGGCGAGATTATAATCGCTGGGTCGCGAACCAGACATTGGAAGACTATGCGCTGCGCTTTACCGCCAAAAGCGCACGCAGATTTTCGTCGAGCCGTATCTCGCACACGGCTATCGGCGCGATTTCCTTCCTGGCGCTGGAAGCGATCGGCGGCGCGATCACGCTTTCCTACGGCACAACCAACGCCTTTTTCGCCATCCTTGCGGCGGCCATCGTCATGCTGCTCGTCGGCCTGCCGATCAGCCGGTATGCGATCCGCCATGGCGTCGATATCGATCTTCTGACGCGCGGCGCGTCCTTCGGTTATATCGGCTCGACCATCACCTCGCTGATCTATGCCAGCTTCACCTTCATGCTCTTTGCCATCGAGGCCTCGATCATGACGGGCGCGCTTCAGCTCGCCTTCGGCATACCGCTCTGGATCGGCTACATCATCAGCGCAGTGGTGGTGATCCCGCTGGTCATCTACGGCGTGCAGTTGATCTCGCGTTTCCAGTTGCTGACCCAGCCCTTCTGGATCGTTCTCAACATCCTGCCCTTCATCTTCATCGCCTTCCTCGACTGGGAGAAATTCGATCTCTGGCGGGCCTTTGCCGGCGTCGGCCATTCGAACGCGGAAGTGGGTGGCGCCGCCCCCTTCGATCTCGTCGAATTCGGCGCGGCCTCCGCCGTCATCCTGGCGCTGATGCCGCAGATCGGCGAGCAGGTGGACTTTCTCCGCTTCCTGCCGCCGGAAGGAATGCGTAAATGGCGTCACAAGCTCGCCGTCTTCCTTGCCGGTCCGGGCTGGGTCGTGGTCGGCGTGCCGAAACTGCTGGCGGGTTCGTTCCTGGCCGTGCTGACGCTCTCCACCGGCGTGCCGATCGACGATGCCGCCGACCCGGCGCATATGTATTTCGCCGCCTTCGGCTACATGATCCCCAACCAGACCGCCGCCCTCCTGCTGATGGCCGCCTTCGTCGTTGTCTCGCAGCTGAAGATCAACGTGATGAACGCCTATGCGGGATCGCTTGCATGGTCGAACTTCTTCTCGCGCCTGACCCACAGTCATCCCGGCCGGGTCGTCTGGCTGGTTTTCAACGTGGCGATCGCGCTTCTCTTGATGGAACTCGGCATCTACCGGCTGCTGGAAGAGACGCTCGGCATTTTCTCCATCGTCGCGATGAGCTGGCTCTGCACCATTTCAGCCGATCTCTTCATCAACAAGAAACTCGGCCTGTCGCCACCGGGCATCGAGTTCAAGCGCGCCCATCTCTATGACATCAATCCGGTCGGCCTCGGCGCCATGTTCGGCGCAACGACGATCGCACTTGCCGCCCATTTCGGCCTGTTCGGCGAACTGATGGTGTCGCTCGCGACCTATGTGACGCTGACCGCCTTCCTGATTTCGCCGGCAATCGCATTCGCCACGCGCGGCAAATATTACCTCGCCCGCAAACCCCGAAAGAGCTGGACGAAGCTCGGTTCGATCACCTGCTCCGTTTGCGAACACCCGTTCGAACATGAGGACATGGCCTGGTGCCCTGCCTATGCAGCGCCGATCTGTTCGCTCTGCTGTTCGCTGGACAGCCGATGCCACGACATGTGCAAGCCGCATGCGCGTCTCGACACGCAGGTCGGCACCGTGGCCCGTACGTTCCTCTCCGAACATGTCATCGCCAGGCTGACGACCCGGCTCGGGCGTTATGCGACGACAGCCGTCGTCTCCATCTCGTTGATCGGCACGATCCTTGCCATGGTCGGCTATCAGGCGGGTGAAGCGGCACCGGCCAATGCCGAGATCATCTACGGCACGATCTCCATCGTCTTTTTCGTCTTCGCCATCATCGCCGGCATCGTCTCCTGGTTCTATGTTCTGGCCCACGACAGCCGCGTCGTGGCCGAGGAGGAATCCTCGCGCCAGAACACGCTGCTGCTGAAGGAGATTGCCGCCCACAAGAAGACCGACGCCGCGCTGCAGAATGCCAAGGAAAATGCCGAGGCCGCCAACCGCGCCAAGAGCCGTTATGTCGTGGGCCTGTCGCATGAACTGCGCACGCCGCTGAATGCCGTTCTCGGCTATGCGCAGATCCTCGAACGGGACGAGACCATCCCTCCCCCGCGGCAGTCGGCGATCAAGGTGATCAAGCGCTCGGCCGACCATCTGTCGGGCCTGATCGACGGGCTGCTCGATATTTCCAAGATCGAAGCCGGACGCCTGCAGGTCTATTCCAACGAGATCAACATCCAGGATTTTCTCGACCAGATCGTCGAGATGTTTTCCCTGCAGGCACAGGCCAAGGGCCTGCAATTCGAGCATGTCCGCGCCAATGCCCTGCCGCGATATGTGCGCACCGACGAAAAGCGGCTGCGCCAGATCCTCGTCAACCTGCTCTCCAATGCGATCAAGTTCACCGACGAGGGCAAGGTGCGCTTCGAGATCGCCTATCGCAGCCAGGTCGCGACCTTCACCATTTCCGACACCGGCAGAGGCATTGCCGAAAAGGACCTTGGACGCATCTACGAACCTTTTCAGCGCGGCGAAGCGGAAAGTGTGCGGCCGATGCCCGGCCTCGGTCTCGGCCTTACCATCACCCAACTGCTCACCAACACGCTCGGTGGCGAAATTGCGGTATCGAGCGTCAAGGACGAAGGCTCGACCTTCCGTGTCAGGCTGATGCTGTCGGCCGTCGAGCGCCCGAACACCGCGCCCGCGCCGGAGCGCAGGATCGTCTCCTATGGCGGCCCGCGGCGCAGCATCGTTATCGTCGACGACAACCAGGATCACCGCGATCTCATGCGGGAAGTACTGACCCCCATGGACTTCGTCGTGCTGACCGCATCCGGCGGGCCGGAATGCCTGACGCTGATCGAAGGCGTGAAACCCGACCTGTTCCTCGTCGATATCTCGATGCCCGGAATGAACGGCTGGCAGCTTGTCCACCGTCTGCGCGAGGAAGGGCAGATGGCGCCGGTGATCATGCTCTCGGCCAATATCGGCGACGGCGCGACGACGGATACCGCCGGCGAAGGTCATGACGATACGCTATCGAAACCGGTCAACCTGCGCCGCCTTGCCGACAAGCTGGCTTCGCATCTGGCGCTGACCTGGATCTATGATGACGAGAAACCGCCGCTTCCCGTCACTGCGGCGAAAAACCCGCTCAGAAGTCCGGGGACGAACCATGTTCAGGACTTGTTGCGGCTAGGAGAGATTGGTTACGTGCGCGGGATAGAGGCCAAGCTTGCCGACCTTGCCGCAAACGAGACCCACCGCCCGTTTGCCGACGAACTCGGTCTTTACCTGAAGACCTTCGACATGGCCGGTTACATGAAATTCCTGGAGCGTCTTGAGAAGGAGGAGACGAGCGATGGCTGACGGCACGACGCCCCGCGACATCATCCTCCTCGTCGATGACAGTCCCGATGCGTTGGGCTTCCTTACCGAGGCGCTCGAACAATCCGGCTTTTCCGTCTTGATCGCCACATCCGGCCAGTCGGCGCTCAACATCATCGACAAGATCACGCCCGACCTCATCCTTCTCGATGCCGTCATGCCCGCAATGGACGGGTTCGAGACATGCCGACGGCTGAAGACCAATGCCGGCGTCGCCCAGGTGCCGGTGATTTTCATGACGGGCCTGACCGAGACGGAACATGTCGTCCATGCGCTCGGATCCGGAGGCGTTGATTATCTGACGAAACCGATCAATATCGATGAACTCAGAGCCCGGATCCGTGTGCATCTCGCCAATGCCCGTTCAGCTCAAAGCGCCCGTGTCGCGCTCGACGCCGCCGGTCGTCACCTGCTTGCCGCGAGAGCCGATGGCAGCATCCAGTGGTCGACACCGCAGGCGACCCGGCTGATCAATGCGGCCACCAACCGCGATGACGGGCTGGAACTGGTCGCCGCGAGGATCGCGACATGGATGACCGGGCGCGACCGTCCCGGCTTTTCACGCGATGCCGCGTTTTTCCTCGATGAGGCGGAACAAAAGGGATTGCAGCTTTCCTATCTCGGCGGCCTCAGCGCTGACGAATTCCTGTTCCGCCTGACCGCCAACAATCGCCGCCCCGATGTGGAAGTCCTGCGCCAGCATTTTCCACTGACCGCGCGGGAATCCGACGTGCTTTTATGGATCGCCAAGGGCAAGTCGAACCGCGATATCGGCGAAATTCTCGGCCTGTCTGCCCGCACGGTCAACAAGCACCTGGAGCAGATCTACGTCAAGCTGGGCGTCGAGAACCGCGCTTCCGCAGCCGTGCGAGCCGCTCGTGTGCTGCACGAAGGCACCTGAAAACGGCAATCAGCACCAACTTTCGCCACTGGCGCGAGCCACTCCAAAAATGTGCGCAAGAGTTACATTCGCCTATTAGAATATAATATATATCAAAAGTACAATCTGGCATTCGTTGTTGCGCCGCAACGAAACAGGTAGAGAATCACGGCACCCAACAAGGCCGCCTTGATGACATCCGACACGAATTCCTCGCTTGCCTCCCTCCTCAGCCTCGTTCAGACCTTGAAACGCGGCGGTGACCGGCCGCGCCTGTCATCTTCCGAGAGGGAGGCCAGAATCTCTGCCGTCATCGACAGGCTATCGAGCCTCCGGCCACTGCCTCTTTCCGTTCAGGTCGCCCCGATGACCTTGAGCGCTGACGAAAGATAACGCGCCGCAAGCTCATTGCCACGCGTCTGCGCGATCTCGAGCGCCGACTTGCAATAGCCGGTAAGCGGATCTGCGACAGGCGATGCGGCACCGGTCGAAACCTCCATGATCGTACCGTTATAGATGAAGGGGATGCCCGCCTCATCCTTGAGGCAGCGCCCGACGGACAGGACATCCACCGCACCGCGCCTGGCGTTGTCGATGCGGTATTGCTCCTGATAGACCAGCCCGCTGGTAATCGCCCGATGGATCGAGGCGGCAACCCTCGGACGGTCGTCGATCGAGATACGGTCCATCAAGGCAAGAATAGGCAGGCCCGATGCCATGACGCTCGCTTCGATATCGAAGAGTTCCGCCAGCGCAACATCACCATAAAACCGGTCTTCAGCCAGATCCCAGCTGAAAAAAGCCATTCCGCAAGACAGGAAAGCAGCACTGAGTTCAGTATTCAGCGGGAACATGCGAATCCTTTTCTGAAACATTCTCAGATCACTTATTTTAGAACATTATAATTCCGTAAATTACAGTTTCTGACCCGTAAACAATTACAGCCGAAGTTCAGGTCGACCACAATGGTTGTTTAGCACCCATGAGAACGAGAAAAGCCCGGCCGAAGCCGGGCTTTTCCAGTGAGATCTAGTTCCGGCCGACAGCTTAGCTGCCCTGCTGGAAGTAGCTGTACTTGCCGTCCGGGCCCTTTTTCCATTCGTACATGACATAGCCCGGAAGCTTCGGGTCACCCTTTTCGTCGAAGGCGATTTCGCCCAGAACGGTGTTGAACGTGCCTTCCTTCAGCTTCGCCGCAACGGCTTCCGCATCTTCTGCGCTACCGGCGGCCTTGATCGCCTCAGCGATAAGCTGAACGGCAGCGTAGGAGTAGAGCGTGTAGGCCTCCGGATTGAAGCCGGCAGCCTTGAACTTTTCGACCAGTTCCTTGTTTTCCGGGCGCAGCGTCGGGTCCGGGCCGAAGGTGTTGAGCGTGCCTTCGACGGCATCACCTGCGATCGAGGCAAGTTCGTTGGAGACGATACCGTCACCAGACACGAGCGTTGCCTTGAGACCCTGGTCCTTTGCCTGACGGATGATCAGGCCGGCTTCGGTGTGAAGACCGCCCCAGTAGATGATCGAGACGCCGGCTTCCTTCATCTTGGCGATGAGGGCGGAAAAGTCCTTGTCGCCGGTGTTGACGCCTTCGCGCACGACTTCCTTCTTGCCGGCTGCGTTATAGGCCTTCTGGGTCTCGTTCGCGAGGCCCTGACCGTAAGGCGTCTTGTCGTCGATGATGGCGATCTTCGCATCGGCGAACTTGTCGGCAAGATACTTGCCGGCAACCCCGCCCTGCTGGTCGTCACGGCCGCAGGTACGGAACGTGTTCCACAGGCCGCGCTCGGTGAAGACCGGGTTGGTTGCAGCCGGCGTCACTTCGAGAATGCCGTTTTCGGCGTACACTTCCGACGCCGGGATAGAGACACCCGAGTTGAAGTGGCCGACCACGTATTTTACGCCGTCGGCCACGAACTTGTTGGCGACGGAAACACCCTGCTTGGCGTCGGAAACGTCGTCGCCGAGCGCAATCACCAGCTTTTCGCCGTTGACGCCACCGGCGGCATTGATGTCGGCAATCGCCTGCTCGGCACCCTTCTGCAGCTGCGCACCGAATGCGGCGTTCGGGCCGGTCAACGGACCGCCGACGGCAATGGTGATGTCAGCCCATGCGTTGCCGCTGAAGGCAACCATGGCCGTCAGCGCAACCGCGGAAAGAAGAGACTTCTTCATAGAATAACTCCCAGTTATTATGAGGTGAGAGGTTTTTTGGGATCCGGCGCAATACCCACCATTACTGCCCCGGAAGCTGTTCCACCTTTTGGTGTATTTTTATGTTTGCCAAAACCGATCTGAATTCAGATCGGTTCTGGTGTCAATCTTTCTTCTTCCATGAGAAAGCTGAAGTCGGCTCGTAGAGCCAATAGTAGTTCTGCACCATCTGGCGCGTGCGGCGAATGCGGAAACCGGCAAGCGCAAAAGCCAGCAACAGAGCCAGATCAAGCACATAATAGAACATGTTGATCAGCGGCCCCTGGAACAGCGCGTAATGCAGGAACTGCATGGCGCAGGCCAGAAGCACCGCATAGATCACGACTTCGCGATAGCCGTTCCATCCCTCGGCCGCGGCCTTTCCCGACCGCCATGCGGTCCAGAAGCCGAGCAGCAGGACGATGCCGCGCAGGAAATACCGGACCACGGTATCGTCTTCGAAAAACAGGCCCTGCATCTCAGTGTCTCCCGTTCGCCAGGATAATGATCGTCGCGCTCAATGCCGGCCTCCTTCGAGATAGGCGGCACGGACTTCCGGATTGGCCAGCAGTTCCTTGCCGGAGCCGCTCATCGTGACCTTGCCGTTGACCATGACATAGGCGCGGTCCGACAGTTTCAGCGCCGCGAATGCGTTCTGCTCGACGAGAAAGACGGTTAGCCCTTCTTCCTTGTTGAGCTTTTTGATCGCCTCGAAAATGCCCTTGACGATCAGCGGTGCCAGACCGAGCGAAGGCTCGTCCAGAAGCAGCAGTTTCGGACGCGACATCAGTGCGCGGCCGATCGACAGCATCTGCTGTTCGCCGCCCGAAAGCGTGCCGCCGCGCTGGCTTTGGCGCTCCTTCAGACGCGGGAACATCGCAAACACCTTCTCGACGTCTTCCTTGAAATATTTCAGGTTGTCGAGATTGGCACCCATCTGCAGGTTTTCCAGCACCGTCATGCGCGGAAAGATGCGACGCCCTTCCGGCGACTGGGCGATGCGCTTGCGCGCGATCAGATGCGTCGGCACTTTGGTGATATCCTCGCCGTCGAAGATGATCTGACCGGTGCGGGCCTGCGGAGAACCGCAGATCGTCATCATCAGCGTCGACTTGCCGGCGCCGTTGGCGCCGATCAGGCTGACGATCTCGCCCTTTTGGACCTCGACATCGACGCCCGAAAGCGCGCGGATATTGCCGTAATAGGTTTCTACACCCTGGACTTTCAGAAGGGTTTCACCGGCCATCAGACGGTCCCCTCATCGAGTTTTTCCTCGATTGCTTCAACTTCATCATCCTCGACGCCGAGATAGGCTGCGATCACCTTCGGGTCGTTCTTCACGTGATCAGGCGTGCCGTCGGAAATCTTCTGGCCGTATTCCAGAACGACGACGTGGTCGGAAATCTCCATGACGACGGACATGTCGTGCTCGATCAGGAGCAGCGACGTGCCTCCATCGCGGATTGTGCGCAACAGCGTGTTGAGCGTCAGCGATTCCTTCGGGTTGAGGCCCGCCGCCGGTTCGTCCAGGCAGAGCAGTTCCGGCCCGGTGCACATGGCGCGGGCGATTTCCAGACGGCGCTGCGCACCATAGGAAAGATCACCCGCCGGATCGTCGGCGCGATCGATGAGATCGGCCAGTTCCAGCCAGTAGCGCGCCTTCTCGATCGCTTCCCTGGCGGCCGTCTTGTAGGCCGGCAGGCCGAGAAGACCGAGCACGGTGAAACCCGATGCCTTCATCAGCACGTTGTGCTGCGCGACCAGCAGGTTTTCCAGAACCGTCAGGCCGGAAAACAGCCGGATGTTCTGGAAGGTACGGGAAACCCCGGCCACTTTGTTGATCTCGAAGTCACGCAGGCGTTCCAGCAGGAATTCCTTGCCGTTCTCGCGTGACAGCGTGATCATGCCCATCGTCGGCTTGTAGAAACCGGTGATGCAGTTGAACACCGTGGTCTTGCCTGCCCCGTTCGGGCCGATCAACGCGGTGATCTCACCGCGCTTGGCTTCGAACGAGAAGTCGTTGATCGCCATCAGGCCACCGAACTTCATCGACAGGTGTTCGACCTTGAGGATTGCGTCTTTTGTCATTGCCTTACCCGTCGCCATCAGCCGTGGCCTTCCTTGGTGAAGCTGCCGGAGACAGCTTTTCTCTCCTTCAGGAAGGCCGTTGGCTCACGGGTGCCGACGAAGCCGCGCGGCTTGAACAGCATGACGATGACCATCGCCAGGCCGAAGAGCAGCATGCGGTAGAGTTCGGGCGTGAAGTCCGGCCCGAAGACGTGCTTGAGGAATTCCATCTCGCGCAGGAGCTCGGTACCGCCGACCATGACGACCGCCGCAATGGCGATACCGGTGAGCGAGCCCATGCCGCCGAGAACGACGATGGCAAGGATGACCGCCGATTCCAGGAAGACGAAGCTTTCCGGAGACACGAAACCCTGACGGGCGGCGAAGAAGGAGCCGGCAAAACCGCCGAACATGGCGCCCGTGGCGAATGCCGTCAGCTTGGTGGTGACGGTATTGATGCCGAGCGAGCGGCAGGCGATTTCATCCTCGCGCAACGCCTCCCAGGCGCGGCCGATCGGCATGCGGCGCAGGCGAATGGTGACGTAGGCCGTCAGCATGCAGAGCGCCAGGATGATGTAGAAGAGGAACATCTTGTAATAGACCGACGAGGTCGGCAGGCCCCAGGCCTTGGCAAAATTGTTCGGCGTGCCGGCGTCGAAGGACCAGATGCCGAAGAAGGTCGCCTTCTCGATGCCCGAGATGCCGAACGTGCCGCGGGTGACATCCGTCCAGTTGATCAGCACGAGACGGATGATCTCACCAAAGGCAAGCGTCACGATCGCAAGATAATCCCCTCGAAGCCGCAGGACCGGGAAACCGAGGATGATGCCCCAGAGTGCTGCCAGAATGCCGGCCATCGGCAGAAGCAGCCAGAACGAGAAGCCGAAATGCGCCGACAGCAGAGCGTAGGAATAGGCGCCGACCGCGTAGAAGGCGACATAGCCCAGGTCGAGCAGGCCGGCCAATCCGACGACGATATTCAGGCCCCAGGCGAGCATCACATAGATGAGGATCTGGATGCCGAAATTGTCGACATATTTCAGCGATCCCTGACGGCCGAAGATCAACATCGCCAGGAACGGGTAGCAGAGCAGGAAGATCAGCGCGATCTTGAGGAAATGCGTGCGGAAGAAGCCCTTCTCGTCCGAGATTTCCAGAACGCCGGTCTTCGCCTTGGCAAGCTTGCGACTATCCAGATGCGGCTTGATGAAGCCGACCGTGACGAAGCGGCCGATGGCGGCAACCGCAACGAACACCGCAAGCAGGCCCCAGCGGGTGCGCCAGACGAGCTGATTGTTGATGTCCTGATAGGTCTCGACGCCGACGAACAGGATGAACATGCCAAGCGCGATGACGCCCGCGAAAATGCCTTCCCTGATCGCCTTTGCCATAACGCCGGACTGGTTGTTTTCAGTGGTGTAAGCCATGTCAGACCTTCTCCACTTCCGGACGGCCAAGAATACCGGTCGGCTTGAAGATCAGCACGATCGCAAGGATGGCGAAGGTCGCGACGTCCTTGTAGGCGATTGAGAAATAGGCCGACCACAGGCTTTCGATCAGGCCGATCAGCAGGCCGCCGAGAACAGCGCCCGGCAGCGAGCCGATGCCGCCGAGAACGGCCGCGGTAAATGCCTTGACGCCCGGAATGAAGCCATCGTTGAACGAGGCAACACCGTAATACATCAGGTACATGCCGCCCGCGACGGCGGCGAGTGCGGCACCCATGATGAAGGTGATCGAGATCGTCCGGTCGACGTCAACACCGAGCAGTGCCGCCATCTTGCGGTCCTGTTCGGTCGCGCGCTGGGCACGACCAAGCGGCGTCTTGTTGACGATGTACCAGAAGGCGAAGAGCAGGATCGAGGTGATCACGACGATCAGGATCTGCTTCAGCGAAATGGTGATCGCGCCGAAGTGATAGGTATCGGTGACGAGCGGCGGGATCGGCTTGTTGCGCGGCCCCTGCGTCACCTGGATGAAGTTCGAAAGTGCGATGGACATGCCGATCGCGGTAATCAGCGGCGCGAGGCGGAACGAACCGCGCAACGGCCGATAAGCGACACGCTCGATCGTCCAGTTCCACAGGCCCGTCATCAGCATGCCGACCAGAAGCATGACCAGAAGCAGAAGCGCAACCGGGATGCCTGCAAAGAAGGATGTCAGGATCAGGAAGATGATGAGAGCGGCGAAGCCGCCGAGCATGAAAATATCGCCATGGGCGAAGTTGATCATGCCGATGATGCCGTAAACCATCGTATAGCCGATTGCGACGAGACCATAGATGGATCCGAGAGTCAGCCCGTTGATGAGCTGCTGGATAAAGTATTCCATATAGTTTCCCCTAATGCGGTCCTTGATCGGCCGCACCATTCTTTCAAAGACCTGATGAGATCTTCAATTTTTTTGATTCCTATCCGTTTCGTTAAAAATGTGAAGTGCAAATTAAAGAGGCAGATCAATTTTCACGAGCTTTTGCCCGGAATGGCGCAATTACGCTCAAAAATACCAGAAATGCGGCACAAAACTCCCAGAAATTAAGCGCTTTCGGTGTGAAAAAGCGGCGACACCAACCAATGCTTTTCTATAGAGTTTACAACCATCAGGAGCGCATTCGCGATCCGTTCGAGTCGAAGAGCGGCATCGGCTGCAGACGTGCCGGCAACATTTCACCCAGAATTTCGATCTGCCAGCCGGAAGCTACATCGGCGATGTCCTTCGGCACATAACCCATGGCGACCGATACGCCGGATGCATGCGCATAGCCACCGGAGGTTACCCAGCCCCTCACCTCGCCGTTCAACGAAATCGGCTCGTCGCCGATGACGTCGGCATCCCTCGCATCGACGATCAGTGTGATCAGCCTGAGCGCACCGCCCGAGGCCTTTTCCTCGAATGCCGCCTGCTTGCCGATGAAATCCGCGGACTTTCCATGGGCTATGAACCGGCCAAGCCCGGCTTCCAGCGGTCCGTAAAGGGGACGATATTCCCGCGACCAGCTGCCGAATGACTTTTCCACACGGAGCGCGTTGAGCGCCCGAAGACCGAACAGCGCAATACCGAACTCCTTGCCGGCATCCATGATGAGGTCGAACAGATAGCGCTGATATTCCGGCTTCATCCAGATCTCGTAACCGAGATCGCCGGTATAGCTGACGCGCCCGACAATGACCGGCGCCATGCCGAGATCGAGTTCACGCACAGCCATGAAAGGCATGGCAGCATCCGACAGATCGAGATGCGTCAACTTCTGCAGCACGTCTCGCGCCTTCGGCCCCGCAATGGACAGGCCCAGCAGGCCGAGATTGAGCGCCTCGATCTCCACCGATCCATCCTCCGGCAGATGCTGCTCGAACCAGCGCATGTGATAATCCTCGGCAACGCCGGAGCCGATCAGCAGGAACTCGTCCTCCTCGATTGTCGCAAGGGTGAAATCGCCGATCAGCTTGCCCGCCTCGTTCAGCATCGGCGCAAGCGCCATGCGACCGACATCCGGCACCTTGCCCGCCAGCATGCCGTCCAGCCAGTTGCGAGCACCCTCGCCCGCGATCAGATATTTGGCGAAACCTGACGTCTCCATCATTCCGACGGAAGCGCGTACTACCTTCGCTTCGCGACCGACATGCTCGAAATCGGTCGAGCGCCGCCAGGAGAAAGCGTCTTCGACACCCTCGGGCGCAAACCACAGCGGCGTTTCCAAACCATAGGACGCGCCGAACACGGCGCCGGCAGCCTTCAGCTTGTCGTAGATCGGTGTCGTCAGCAGGGACCGCGCACCCGGCAGTTCCTCGTTCGGATAACGGATCGAGAAACGGCGGGAATAGTTTTCCCGCACTTTCGCATTGGTATAACCGAGCGTCGCGTAATCGCCGTAACGGCAGACATCCATGGCGAAGACGTCGAAGCCCGGATCGCCGTTGATGATCCATTGCGCCAGCGCCAGCCCCACGCCGCCGCCCTGGGAGAAACCGGCCATGACCGCACAGGCAGACCAGAAATTCGTCATGCCGCGCACCGGACCGACCAGCGGGTTTCCGTCGGGAGAGAAGGTGAAAGGCCCGTTGATTATCGTCTTGATGCCGGCAGTGTTGAAGGCGGGGAAATGCCGGAAGCCGACCTCCAGCTCGCCGGAAATCCGCTCGATATCTTCGGCGAGCAACTCATGACCGAATGTCCAGGGCGTCTCGATTGGCGACCACGGGCGACAATCCTTTTCATAGGTGCCCATCAGCATGCCGTTGCGTTCCTGACGGATATAGATCTCACCGTCGAAATCGACGCAATGCATCAGTTCGCGCCCGGACTTGGCGTTGAAGTCGATCACCTCGGGCATGTCCTCGGTGATCAGATACATATGCTCCATGGCAAGAACCGGCAGCTCCAGCCCGACCATGCGGCCGACCTCGCGCGCCCACAGGCCCGCCGCGTTGACCACATGCTCGGCCCGGATCTCGCCCTTGTCGGTCACCACCCGCCACATGCCGTCCGGCCGTTGGATCAGCTCCTCGACCTTGGTGTGAAGATTAATCTCGGCGCCGTTTTTCTTGGCCGATTTCGCATAGGCATGGGTGGTGCCGTAAGGATCGAGATGACCCTCATGCGGATCGAAGACCGCGCCGACGAATTCCTTCGGATCGAGAAGCGGCATCATCGCATGCGCCTCCTCGACCGAGACGAGCCGAGCCTCGCCGCCGGCATATTTACCCTTGGCGAGCAGCGACTTGAACCAGTCGAACCGCTCATTGGTCGCCGCCAGCATCAGGCCGGAGGTCATATGCAGACCGATATCCTGACCGGAATAGGCCTCGATCTCCTTGTAAAGCTCGACCGTGTATTTCTGCAGCTTTGCGACGTTCGGATCGCCGTTGATCGTATGCATGCCACCCGCCGCATGCCAAGTGGAGCCGGAGGTAAGCTCGGATCGCTCGACCAGAACCACATCCTTCCAGCCGAATTTCGTCAGGTGATAAAGGACCGAACATCCGACGACACCGCCGCCGATCACGACAACCCGGGCATGGCTCTTCATTCAAATTCTCCGGTGAGAGCAGGACTTTCATCCTACGTTGAATGCTGCAACTCACCGCAGCCTAATGACAATCGAAACGGCTCAGTAGACCGTTCTGCGAAGCCTAATGTCGCTTACCGAAAAATGCATATCCAGTGAGCGGCATCAGATCCGCCGTGCCAAAGGCGAATGATCCGCCTCACCTGTCCGCGAAAGCAGCCGTCAGCGCGAACTCCCGCCCCATCTCCATCACTTCCTCGAAGACCGAGCCCGCGAAGGAACGGGGTACGATGATCTCGAACATGTCGGCATCGCTACGGGCCAGATTGGCCGCCACATGGCAGCACAAGAGATTGGCCGAAGCGCCGATGACGAATGTCTCGGGATGCAGATCCACCGCGACGCATTTCGCCAGTATCCTGCGCACATTCGGCCCGGAGATCTGCAGCAGCACCCGGCCATCACTCTGATCGACGATCGAGGCGCCGGCAATTTCGCCGAGACGGTTTTCGATCCCGGCGGCGCCTGCCGAAGTCGAGACGGCCAGCCATTCGCCCGGTGCGCAGTCACGCAGATTGACGCCCTCGACCGCCTTCAATGCGGCGCCGACGAAACCGCCGCTTCCGCGATGCGCCATGACCGAGAAGATCGCCGGGCGGCGGATGACGGACAGATGGTTCGGATTGGCCTTGGCGTCGAAATCCGGGAGATAATCTTCCAGCACATGCCGGTGATAGAGAGTGAGCGACATGGCGACTTACCCCTGGAGCTTGCGGTTGTCGGGATCGATGAAAACGGGCGGGCAGACCTGCGCCAGCACTTCCTTTCCTCGCAATCCGTCCCAGACGACGATGGTCTCGCCATAACGTTCCCGGCCGGATTTCATCAGGGCAAGGCCGATCGTATGCCCGAGCGTCGGCGAATGGCAGACGGAGGAAACCCAGCCCTGGTCGTTCGCCATGGAAGGGGTCACGTCTTCCTTCAAAAGATGCGCGCCGGCGCTGAATTCCTCCAGCTTCTCCAATGGCCTCAGGCCCACGAGTTGCAGCCGGTCCGCAGCGGTCAGGCCGAAACGGCTCGACTGCCTCTTGCCGATGAAATCCGGCTTCTGCATCGCCATCATCCGGCCGAGCCCGAGATCGTCCGGCGTCGTGCGGCCGTCGATTTCGCTATGGGTGACAAAACCCTTCTCGATGCGCAGAACATTGAGGGCTTCGACGCCATAGGCGCAGATCCCCTCTTGCCTGCCGGCCTCCATGATCGCATCCGCAACCGCCTCGCCGTAACCGGCGGGAACGGCAAGCTCGTAAGCTAGCTCACCCGAAAACGAGATGCGGAACAGACGTGCCTTCAGGCCACCGCGAAGCGCCACGGTTCTGGCGGCAAGATAAGGAAAGGCAGCGTCTGAAATATCGTCTTCAACGATGCGGCTCATGATCGTCCGTGCCTTGGGGCCTGCGAGCGACATCTGCGCCCACTCGTCGGTTACGGAGACGAAACGAACGTCGAGATCTGGCCAGAAGGTCTGCGACGCGAATTCGAGATGGGACATCACCTCTGCGGCATAAGCGGTCGTCGTCGTCATCACATAATGATTTTCGGCAAGCCGGCTCGTCGTGCCGTCGTCGAGGATCATCCCGTCCTCGCGCAGCATCAGGCCATAACGCGCCTTGCCGACCGGCAGCTTGAGGAAATTGTTGCAATAGATGCGGTTCAGGAACTCCGCCGCATCCTTGCCGAAAATCTCGATCTTGCCGAGCGTCGAGACATCGCATAGCCCGGCATTGCTGCGGACATTCCTGACCTCGCGGTCGACGCTCTCACGCCAGGTCTTTTCGCCTTCCCGCGCAAACCAGGCGGATCGATGCCAGAGGCCAGCCTCAACGAAGGTGGCTCCGTTCTTTTTTGCCCATTCATGCAATGGCGAGATACGGACGGGAGCGGCATGTTCGCCGCGCGAGGTACCTGCCAAGGCGCCGAACGACACCGGCGTATAGAACGGCCGGAAGGTCGTGGTGCCGATTTCGGCGGGCGAGACGCCGCGCATGCCGGCCACGATACCGATCGTGGCGACGTTTCCAAGCTTGCCCTGGTCGGTCGCCATGCCGGCCGTCGTATAACGTTTGGTATGTTCGATATGGCGGAACCCTTCGCGCTGGGCGAGCCCGAGATCGCTCACCGCCACATCGTTCTGGAAATCGACAAAGGCCTTGTCCCTGGCGCCCGGGACATACCAGACCGGCGCGAACGCCGGATCATATTCGCCCTCGACCTCGGGAACATTCATTTCATAGGCGGCAAAGCCGAGTTCGCGGGCAATTGCCGTTGCCTTGGCCGCACCATCCCTGAGGCATTCGAAAATACTGCCATGTCCTGCCGCAGAACCGGCGGCGACAAACGCAGATCCGACATCAGGCGCCAGAAAAGCCTGCGCCTCGTCGGACCAGACGGGCTTTGCGCCGCGCTGGCACATCAGATGCACGATCGGCGACCATCCGCCTGCCATGGCAAGCGCGTCACAGGCGATCTGCTCCTGCAAACCGGACCGCTCGGCGATCAGAGCTTCGAGGCGCTTGCGCCCCTTGG
>DLSX01000004.1 GCA_002500765.1 Neorhizobium sp. UBA7851 | reverse complement strand
GGCCGATCAGCAATGCCAGCGCCGGCGCGAACGACGCCAGCAGCGCATGGGCGACGGCGATCGCGGCAAGCCCCATGAGGATGCCGATCGACACGTCGATACTGCCCATCGCGAGCAGCAGTGTCATGCCGAGACCGGCCAGCATCAGCTCCGTGCTGTTGCGAACGATCGTTCCGGCATTGCCTGCCGTCGCGAAATACGGCGACGCGACAGAAAAGAGGATCGAGGCGAGAATGACGGCACCGAGCAGTGCCCATTCACGTCCGCCGATGGCGAGAAGACGTCGACTTGACTGTCGCATTGCAGAACGCATCCGGGCTTAGAAGTCGAACTTGTCGACGTTATCCGCGGTAAAGACGGCCGGAGGACCAAGCAGCAGGATGCCGCTGTCGGCATTGTAGGTGACCGGCGAGGCAAAGCCCGGGACGGTGTTCTCGGCCGCGAACGGCTTGCCGTCGATCAGCTGCTTGCCGGCCCAGACAGTCAGGTAACCGAGCTGCGCCGGGTCCCAGAGAACCGAGAAACCGAACGAACCGCTCTTGATATAGGAGCGGGCGGTGTTCGGGCTGCAATAGCCGGTACCGACGACGGTGCCGATCTTGCCGGCTGTCTCGATCGCCTGGGCAACGCCCGGGCATGTCGAGGAGGCAACCGCGATGATGCCCTTGATATCCGGATTGGCGGTCATCAGGTCACTGGCGATCTGGGCAGCGCGTTGGGCCGTACCGCCCGCATATTGCGGCTCGAGCAGCGTCAGCTTCGGATATTTTTCCTTGGCCTGCTTCTGCATGAAGCCGATCCAGGCATTGAGGTTGGAGGCGGTCGCCTCACCCGAAACGATGCCGATCTTGGCGTCTTCGCCGACGCGCTTGACCATTTCGTCGATGATCGTGGTGCCGAGACCCTCGTCGGTCGCTTGGGCGACGTAGACGGCACGACCGCTATCGGGAGCATCGCTGTCGCTCGTAAAGAGCTTCACGCCCTTCGCCTTTGCGGCTTCGACCACCGGTGCGATCGCGGAGGCGTCGAGCACGCTTACGGATACGGCACTGACGCCCTGGTCGATCAGGTTCTGGACGATCTGCAGCTGGTCGACCGGGTTGGTATCGACCGGCCCGGAATAGATGAAGTCGACGCCAAGTTCCTGCGCCGCGCGCTTGCCGCCGGCCTCCATGGCGTTGAAGTAGGGGATACCGATCAACTGTGGCACGAAGGCCACCTTCGGCTTGTCCTGCGCGAAGGCGGAGGAGCCAAGCGAAAGCGTTAATGCGGATACGGCAAGAACTTTCTTGAATTTCGGAAGCATTGGGAACCTCTCTGGAACGGTTTGACGCGCATTATTGGTTGTTTTGTTCAAGCGCCCGCACGTCGGGATGAGCGCCTGTGATGAGGGATACGATCTCTTCGGGATTTGTCTCTTCCTTGCGCCGTTCTGCGACCTTCCGGCCGCGGCGGAAGACGACCATGCGGTCGGCAACCTCGAAGACATCGGCAATGTTGTGGCTGATCAGCACGACAGCGCAGCCGCGTTCGGCAAGCTTGCGGGTCAGCTGCAGCACCTTGCGGGTTTCAGCGACGGCCAATGCGGCCGTCGGTTCATCCATGATGACGAGCCGGGCATTAAGATTGAGCGCCCGGCAGATCGCTACCGCCTGGCGCTGGCCACCAGAAAGACTGCCGACCGGCGCTTCCGGATCGGAAATATGGGCGTCGAGTTCGTGCAGCAGCCCGTCCACTTTCTCGCGCATCGCCTTGCGCTTGAGAAACGGCACGCCCAGTACCGAGCGCTTGAGCTCACGCCCAAGAAACACGTTCTCCGAGATCGACAGGTTCTCCGACAGCGCGAGCTCCTGGAAGATCGTCGCGATACCTGAGCTCGCGGCGTCCTTCGGCGAGGCGAACCGGACAGGCTCGCCTTCTACCAGCAATTCGCCGTCACTCTGTGGATGCGCGCCGGCGAGGATCTTGATGAAGGTGGACTTGCCGGCGCCGTTGTCGCCGAGCAGCGCCAGCACTTCGCCGCCGTTGATCTCGAGATCCACCCCCTTCAGCGCGGTGAGAGCGCCGAAGCGCTTGGTGATCCCGGTTGCGCGCAGGAATGGAGCGGTCATCGTGCTGTCCTTTGCGTTTGCGGCAGGGTTCACTTGGCGTTGCCGGCGGTGTTAGCGGCCCAACGAAGGATGTTCTTCCAGATCGTCGCGTAACCGGCCCAGGCGACGAATTCATTCGGTACCCAATGCGGCCCGATATCGGAGGTCCAGGCAACCGTGCGACCCTTGCCGTAACCGCCGGTGACCAGAAGCGGATGCCCGCCTTCCTCTTCCGGGAGTGTGGCAAGCACCTCGACGCCGTCGCCCTTCTTGGCGACAACCTCGTTTGCTCCGAGAAGCAGGGGCCATTCTCCTTCGACGCCGGCGAGAATCGGATGGGTCTTCGGTCCGGTGACGACTGCGTGGAAACCATCGGGAACCTCCAGCCGGTCGTCATAGGGAAGGCAGGTCACGGGCAACGCCTCTTCAACCGGCGTGCGGCGCCAGCGGGCCTTGCCGTCTATGCCCTGGAACGAGAAATAACCGCCGGCCATGACGAGCCCGCCGCCGGCCCTGGCCCATTCCCGGATGATCTTCAGGCGGTTGGGAACCGGCTTGCCATGCAGCCACACGGCGGGCGGCAGGAGCAGCGAATTAGCACCGATATCGGAGAGCAGGATGACCTGGTATTCGGAAAGGCCTTCAAGCGTGAAGGGGAATTTTTCGACGCAGTCATGCGCTGTCATGTAGGTGATGTCGAATTCATCACCCTGAAGTGCGGCAACCAGCGGCTCGGCGCCGAGATGGAAGGTCACGCTGCCGAACTGGTCGAACCCCTTGTAGTGGGTTGCCGAACTGACCCAGCTTTCCCCAACCAGCAAAACCTTCGTCACCATGCCCGTCTCCTTGTGCTTTCGATCATGTCGTTTCAGAAATTACCCGGCCTTCGCCTCCACGGCGCAAAGCAGTGCTTCGAGTTCCTGTGCCGTCGCGGTGCGACCCTGCGCGCCTTCGGCGGTCGTGGTCAGGCTCGCGCCGAC
>DLSX01000157.1 GCA_002500765.1 Neorhizobium sp. UBA7851 | reverse complement strand
GTCTTCGCGGTCGCCGCCACGATCATTGGAACGTTCGCCGGCCCAGCCGCGCTCGGACTTGGCCGGACGTTCGGCTCTTTCGTCCCGCTGCGGCTTGTCGTCTTCGGCAACGCGCTCGTTATAGAGCGGTGCTTCGAAATTCGCCTTGGATTCGTCGATCAGGCGCGGGCCGAGCTGGTCGCGCAGGGTACGGCCGCGCACTTCCAGCACTTCGCCTTCCGGCAGGTCGCCCAGCTGGAACGGACCGTAGGAAATGCGGATCAGGCGGTTGACCTCGAGGCCGAGCGCGCCGAGCACGTTCTTGATTTCGCGGTTCTTGCCTTCGCGGAGACCCATGGTGATCCAGACGTTGCGCCCTTGCGAACGATCAAGCGTCGCTTCGATCGAACCATAGAGAACGCCTTCGACGGCGATACCGTCCTTCAGCTTGTCCAGCGCTTCCTGATCGACCTCGCCATGGGCACGCACGCGGTAGCGGCGCAGCCAGCCGGTGGTCGGCAATTCGAGCGTGCGCGACAGGCCGCCGTCATTGGTCAGTAGCAGCAGGCCTTCGGTGTTGATGTCGAGGCGGCCGATGGAGAGAACCCGCGGAAGACCTTCCGGCAGGTTGTCGAACACGGTCGGGCGGCCTTCCGGATCGGAATTGGTCGTCACCAGGCCGCCGGGCTTGTGATAGAGCCACAGGCGCGTGCGCTCGATGCCGCGGATCGGCACGCCGTCCACCTCTATTCTGTCCTCCAGCGTCACATTGACGACCGGCGTGTCGAGCAGCTTGCCGTTCAGCGTGACGCGACCTTCGAGAATCATTCGCTCGATATCGCGGCGCGAGGCGACGCCAACGCGGGCGAGAATTTTGGAAATGCGCTCCGGCTTGCCGTCGGACGGTGCGGATGCACCTTCGCCCACGAATTCCTCGCGCTTGGCCGAACGAACCGGCTTCCTGACCGCACCTTCCGCCTTGGCGCGCGGCTTTGCGGCAGCACCCGGCTTGCCGCCCGACTTGAAGCCAGGCTTGGCGTCCTTCTTGGCGCCGGACTTCGAAACTGCGTTGCCTTCAGCCCTTGGCTTGATTTCGCGAACGAAGGTTTTCGCTTCGCCGCGCTTCGGCTTGTCTTTTGAATTCATATGTTGTTTGCCTGAAGCAGGATGTCGACGGAGTATTCCGGACATACTTGTTCGTGTTGACCAGATGGATGCACACCCGCGGGCGCGCTTCGCTTTGCATGCTTCCTACCAGTTCATGCGAGCCGGGTTAAGAGGAAATCGCTGAAATGCCAAAGTGCGACGGCTTCATGGATGCCGCATTGACAGAAGCCAGGAACGCCGCCGAACGCGGCGAGGTTCCCGTCGGGGCCGTGCTTGTCATCGACGGCGAGATCATTGCCCGTTCGGGCAACCGCACCCGTGCGGAAAACGACATTACCGCCCATGCCGAAATCGCCGTGATCCGCGAGGCGGCAGCCAAGGTCGGAAGCGAGCGGCTTGGCGGAGCGGATCTCTACGTGACGCTGGAGCCCTGCACCATGTGCGCCGGCGCCATATCCTTCGCCCGCATCCGCCGCCTCTATTACGGCGCAAACGATCCGAAGGGGGGAGCGGTGGAAAGCGGGGTGCGGTTCTTCTCGCAACCCACCTGCCATCATGCGCCGGAAGTGTATTCGGGCATTGCCGAAGTACCGGCAGCCGAGCTGCTTACCGGCTTTTTCCGCTCGCGGCGGTAAAGACTGGCCTCAACGGCCGATCCTTATTGGAAAGGCTTCCACCAGGAAGAGCCACCAGTGGAAGCAGCCTGCGCTTCCTTCTTGCGACGCGCTTCCTTCTTGGTTTCCGGCTCACCGAGATCCTGAAGGGTTTGCGCATCAGCGGTGCGATACTGCGTCGGCGGATCGGAAATCGAACGGCGGGTTCCGGCGATACCCGGATCGCTGGCATTGGCCTTGGCCTGACGGAAGGCTTCCCATTTCTGCGATTCCGTCATCTGGCCGGCCTGGCCCTTGCCGGCGAGAAGCGGCGAACGGTAACGCGGATTGTCCTGATTGTCGGTCGCTTCCTGGCGCAGGCGCTCGCGCGCTTCTTCCGGCGATTCCACCCAGTTCGGGTTGTTTTCGCGGTTGGCCAGCGATTGCTGCGGCGCGGGCAGATCGCCACCTTCCTGATGGCTGGCGACAACCAGCGACGGACGCGGGTTGTAGCGGATCTTGGCCTTTTCCCTGGCGCGATCACCACCAATATCGATAGCCGAGGTCAGGTCGTCGCCCAACTGCTCCATGGCCGTCTTGTCGGTACCGTAAGTGGGGCTTCCCATGCAGCCGGACAGTGCTACGGTGGCAGCCAGAATACCGGCCATGCCGAAGGCCATACGCAAGGTTTTCGTCGTTTTCATCAAACCCCTACCACAGACGCCCGCCTCGACGCCTAAGAGACTATTGCCATCCACCTGACGGATAAATCCGGCCAATTTCAGGCAGGAATACCGGATGAAGCGCTCAAGCGCAATCATCCGGCACGGTTCATGACATTACAACTTGCCAAGCTTGGCGAGTTCGGTAAGCGTTGCCGCATCTCGTGCCGACACATCCGGCCAGGCCGGATCGGAGCCGACATCGGTCGTCACACGCCACGAACGGGCGCATTTCACCCCTTCCGCCAGCTTCGGATCCACCGCGACGCCTGAGACCTCCGGCAGACGGAAGGCCGTTTCAGGGCCTTCGCCTGACGTGATCGTGATGGCCGATGTGATGCAGGTTTCCTCGAATTCGAGGCCTTCCAGTGCCTTCAGCAATTCGGCATCGGCAACGTAGACGACCGGGGCCGCTTCCAGCGACGAACCGATACGCTTGTCCTTGCGCTCGATTTCGAGTGCGCCGGTGACGACAGAACGGACCTTGCGGATCTTCGCCCACTTCTCGGCAACGGCTTCGTTCTTCCACTCGGCCGGAACCTCGGGGAACTGCTCCAGATGCACCGAAACCGCATCCGGCTTCAGCGACAGCCATGCCTCTTCCGTGGTGAAGGGCAGCATCGGGGCCAGCCATGTCACCGTGCATTCGAAGATCTTGCGGATAACCGCCAGAGCCGCGCGACGGCGCAGCGACGACGGGGCGTCGCAATAGAGCGCGTCCTTGCGGATGTCGAAATAGAAGGCCGAGAGTTCGATGTTGGAAAAATCGATCAGAGCGCGGGCGATTTTCTTGAACTCGAACGCGTCATAGCCTTCACGCACCAGCTTATCCAGTTCGGACAGGCGGTGCAGCATCAGCTTTTCGAGTTCCGGCAATTCGGCATAGGCGATCTCTTCGCCTTCGTCATGCGCCAGCGTGCCGAGCATCCAGCGGATGGTGTTGCGCAGCTTGCGATAGGCATCGACATTGGTCTGGATGATCGTCTTGCCGAGGCGCTGGTCTTCCCAATAGTCGGTAGTCATGACCCAGAGGCGCAGGATATCGGCGCCTGCATCCTTCATGACGTCCTGCGGGGACACGACATTGCCGAGCGATTTCGACATTTTCTGGCCCTTTTCATCCATGGTGAAACCATGGGTGACGACCGTGTCGTAAGGCGCGCGGCCGCGGGTGGCAGCCGATTCCAAGAGCGAGGAATGGAACCAGCCGCGATGCTGGTCGGAGCCTTCGAGATAGACGTCGGCCGGCCATTTCAGATCCGGGCGGTCTTCGAGCGTGAAGGTGTGGGTCGAGCCACTGTCGAACCAGACATCGAGGATGTCCATGACCTGGGTCCACTTGGCGTGGTCGTGGCCGTTGCCGAGGAAGCGATCCTTGGCGCCTTCGGCGAACCAGGCATCGGCACCTTCGGCATCGAAGGCTTCCAGGATGCGCTTGTTGACCTCTTCGTCCTGCAGGACATTGCCTTCCTCATCGGCAAACACGCAGATCGGGACGCCCCAGGCGCGCTGACGCGACAGAACCCAGTCCGGGCGCTGCTCGATCATGGCGCGCAGACGGTTCTGGCCGCCGGCGGGGACGAAACGGGTGTCGTCGATGGCGGCGAGCGCACGGGTACGCAGCGTCGTGCCGTCCGCCAAGTCCTTGTCCATATAGACGAACCACTGCGGCGTGTTGCGGAAAATGATCGGCTTCTTGGAGCGCCAGGAATGCGGATACTGGTGTTTCAGACGGCCACGGGCAAACAGCGCGTTGCGCTCGATCAGCGCCTTGATGACGCGATCATTGGCATCGCCCTTCTTGCCGTTGTCGTCCATGACGCGACCACCCTCGAAACCGGGGGCATCGGCGGTGTATGTGCCGCTGTCGTCGACCGGGAACGGGATACGGGTGTCGATGCCCATAGCTTCGATGGCCTTGGCCGACGACATCCATGCGTCAAAGTCTTCGCGACCGTGCGACGGGGCAGTGTGGACGAAACCGGTACCGGCATCGTCGGTGACGTGATCACCAGTGAGGAGTGGGACGGCGAAGTCGTAACCGCCGCCGAGGCCCTTGAGGGGGTGGGCGAGCGTCAGGGCGGCCATCTCTTCGGCAGAAACACCGCGCAGCTTCTTGAAAGCAAGCTTTGCCTTGGTGGCAGATTCTTCGGCCAGCGCATCGGCAAAGATTAGCTTTTCACCCGGCTGCGGACCAAACTCGTTGGCGGCTTCGGTCACTTCGTAAAGGCCGTAAGCGACCTTTGGCGAATAGGCCACGGCACGGTTGCCGGGGATGGTCCAGGGCGTGGTCGTCCAGATGACGACGTGGGCATCGTGCAGGTCTTCACTGACCGAAGCGACTGCGGATGGCTTGCGGACGTCCCCCACAGAGGGAGCCACCGGGAACTTCACCCAGATCGTGTCGCTCTCGTAGTCGTGGTATTCGACTTCCGCTTCCGCCAGCGCCGTGCGCTCGACGACCGACCACATGATCGGCTTCGAACCGCGATAGAGCTGGCCGCTCATGGCGATCTTCAGGAGTTCGCCGGCAATGCGGCTTTCCGCGTGGAAATTCATCGTCAGATACGGATTGTCGAAATCGCCGACGATGCCGAGGCGCTTGAACTCGTCGCCCTGGATCTTGATCCACTTTTCGGCATAGGCGCGGCATTCCTTGCGGAATTCGATCATCGCGTCCGGCTGCTTCAGGTCCGGCTTGGCCTTGCCCTTGGCGCGATAATTTTCTTCCTCGATCTTCCATTCGATCGGCAGGCCGTGGCAATCCCAGCCGGGAACGTAGTTACTGTCATAACCACGCATCTGGAACGAGCGGGTGATGACGTCTTTCAGGATCTTGTTGAGCGCGTGGCCGATATGGATGTTGCCGTTGGCATAAGGAGGGCCATCGTGCAGCACGAATTTTTCGCGGCCGGCGGCGGAAGCGCGCAGCTTTTTATAGAGGTCCATCTCGCGCCAGCGGGCAACGGTTTCCGGCTCCTTCTGCGGCAGACCGGCGCGCATCGGGAATTCGGTTTCCGGCAGATAGAGGGTCTTCGAGTAATCGAGCTTTTCGGCTGTATCGGTCATTTTGGGCAATCGTCTCTTGGCGCCGGCAACGGGGCGCGTGCGGAAAAATGTCGGTGGCGGAGGCGCGTCTGAGAACGCCAAAATCCCGGACCTTCCGGCCGCTGCTTACAGCGCGCGGAAAGCCGGGCCGATAATTCGTATGATCATATTGATCTGAGCCGACCGGAAATCTGTCATGACCGCGGTTATTACGGGGTTTTATGGCGGAAAGGAAGGGGGAATTGGGCATCTAGACGACCGAGGCGGAATTTGACGATCTGGCCAGATGCCACTACATTGAAGGGCGAATGGCACGAAGCATCGTCACGAGGACTTCCATGCATCAGGATATTCGCAAGCAGCTGGAAATCGCCTCCCGCGGGCAGTTGAAGATTTTTGACGGCAACATGGTTGCCGATCTCACCAAGCTCGGATTCTCGATGGAGGAATTATACCGTTTCGTTGCTCCACGCAGAACGTTGTCTCGCCGGATATCCAATGGCGAGTCCCTGACCCTGCAGGAAAACGACAGTGCGCTCAGGGTGGTGAGGGTGATGGAGCTTGCCGAAAAGGTTTTGGGGGAAAGAGAACGTGCTCAACGCTGGCTGCGCAAGCCGAACAGGGCGATTGGCGATGTCGTACCGCTCGATCTCCTCGAGTCCGAAAGCGGCGCGGTCCTGATCGAACAGGCACTGCACCAGATCGATCACGGCATTTATGCCTGACGATGATCCTGTGGCGTATCTCCAACTACGCGGATCTGTCGGGCCGCGGCGGAATGCTTGCTCCCGGTCGCTGGCACAATCGGGGTATGCCGATTGTCTATTGCAGCGATCATCCGTCCACAACCTTGCTGGAAATGCTCGTCCACATGGATCTTGACGATCTGCCGATACATCTCCAGCTTCTCAAGATCCGGTGTCCCGATGATGTGGCCATCCAGATTGCCGAAAATATCGATACTTCGAACGAAACCCTGACGCGGGAAACCGGCGACACGTGGTTATCGCGTGGCGAAACCTGCCTGCTCAAGGTACCATCCGTCGTTCTTCCGGTGGCGAACAACATCCTGATCAATCCCCGGCATGCAGATGCCGCAAGACTGAAGATCGAAACGGTTCTGCATTACCCTTTCGACAGCCGTCTTCTGAGATAGCCTTTGAGGCGCGAACAACTGCAAACCGTCAGAAGCTGTGCGCTTCAATCCTTCGGATTGGCTGCCATTACACCGCGCAGCGCATCGTTGATGCGATCCTGCCAGCCGGGGCCGTCTTCCTGAAAATATTCGATCACGGCGCTGTCGAGCTTGATCGTCACCTGTTCCTTCACCGCGGGCGCCGCGCGTTTTTCAACAGCCGGTGCCGCCGTCTTCTTGACCGGCGCGAACAGGGCTTCGGCGGCATCCTTCGGGTTGGTCGGGCGGCGCGGGGTGGTGGCCATGGTTATTCTCCGTTTTTCGCAGTCTGCGCGAAAGCAATGTCCATATCGACAGGGCCGAGCGGCTTTACGCCTGAAAGCAGCGCCCTTGCCTCTTCCTCGTCACGCCTGATCTGCGCGACCAGCGGTTCCAGCCCGTCGAATTTCAGCTCTTCGCGCAGGAACCCGAAAAAGGAGACGGCGCAGATTTCGCCGTAGAGATCGCCGGAAAAATCGAAAACATAGGTTTCCAGAAGCGGCGCGCCATCGTCCGTCACCGTCGGGCGGCGGCCGTAGCTGGCAACGCCATCGTAAAGCTCGCCATTGGGGCGGCGGAAACGCACGGCATAAATACCGTTGCGCAATTCCGCCTCGCGCGGCAGCGACATGTTGGCGGTCGGGAAGCCGATCTCACGACCGAGTTTCTGGCCGTCGATGACTTCGGCCTCGACCGTATAACGATAACCGAGCAGTCCCGCGGCGCCGACCATATCGCCTTCGGCAATCAGTTCGCGAATACGGCTCGAAGACACTACCTCGGCGTTTTCATCCCGAAACGCATCGACCAGCGAGACGGAAAAACCGTGGCGTTCGCCCGAAGCCATCAGGAAGGCCGGGCCACCCTCGCGACCCTTGCCGAAGTGGAAATCAAATCCGGTGACGACAGCGCTCGCGCCCAGCCAGTCGATCAGAATGGTCTGGATGAATTCCTCCGCCGAACGGCCGGCAAATTCCTTGTCGAACGGATATTCGATAACCGCGGAAAATCCCATGGCCTCGAGGATTCGTGCCTTGAGCGGCGCGGCCGTAAGCCGGCAAACCGGCTGGTCCGGCTTGAAGACCGTGCGCGGATGCGGCTCGAAGGTCAGGACCAGAGCCGGCACGCCGCGCTCCTGGGCCAGCGCGAGCGCTCGTTCGAGCACGCTGCGATGACCGCGATGTACACCGTCGAAATTGCCGATCGCGACCACTCCGCCCTTCAGCGCCTCGGGCAGCGGGTCCTTCTTTTCGTTGCGATGGAATACGGTCATGGGCAGGTCCGGATCAGTCTATTCGATATTGCAAGACCGGTCAGGCCAGCCTGGGCATCCAGAATTTCGGCGCGGCGTTTTCGCTTTTCAGCCAGGCCTGAAGGATTGCCTCGTCCGTCTCGCCGTTGACGGTATATTCCGCCACATGGATACCAGCGCTGATATAAAGCAGGTCGAGGCCTTGCGAAAGCGCGCCGCGCACATCGGTCGGCATGCCGTCACCGATCGCGAGCACTTTCGACTTGTCGAACTCGCCGCGCGCTTCGCGGGCGGCGGCCAGCGAAGCGTCATAGATCGGGAAATGCGGTTTGCCGGCGATACGAGTCTTGCCGCCGAGCTGTTCGTAATAGGCGGCAACGGCACCGGCGCAGGGAATGATCTTGTGGCCGCGCTCGACAACCAGATCGGGATTGGCGCAGATGAAGGGCACATCGCGCTTCACCCAGGCAGTCAGCATGTCGGTATAATCTTCCGGCACTTCCTTTTCGTCGTCGAAGAAACCGGTGCAGACGATGGCTTCGGCCTCGTCTGCGGAAACAACCTCGACATCCAGTCCGTCGAAAAGCGGCATGTCGCGCTCGGGGCCAAGTAGAAAGACCTTTTTCGGGCCTTCGGCGATCAGATGGCGGGTGACGTCGCCGGAGGTGACGATACGGTCATAGGTGTCGTCGGATACGCCGAGCAGTTTCAATTGCTCGATGACACCAGGGGCGGGTCGCGGCGAATTGGTGATCAGCACGACGGTCGCGCCGGCCTTTCGGGCTGCGGCAAGCGCCTGACAGGAATGCTGGAAGGCCGCGACGCCGTTATGCACGACGCCCCAGACATCGGACAGAACCACATCGTAGCCGCCGATTACTTCACTCAGATTCTGGATGCGCTTTGCCATGCCTGTCGATCACCTTCTGCCAATCTGGCCGTCATATCTCGCGCTGATGTCGCAAAGCGTAGCCGTCATGGCAAGGAGATTTGCGTGCAGTGCGGGATATTTCATATCGCCGTTACACGAAGGCAAGCAACCGGATCACCAGGCCGGCGGCCGCGCAGAGGCTCAGAACCGCGACCATGCCGAGCTTCAGATGGAACAGCAGGAAGGCCGAGCCGGCGAAGAAGGCAAGCGCCATCGGATCGAGGCTCGACCAGAGCGGAAACGCCAGATCGAGCCCGATCGACGGCATCAGTTCGACCCTCCGCACCTCGCCGAAGAGAACATGCAGGCCGAACCAGATCGCCAGATTGAGGATGACACCGACAACGGCAGCCGTGATCGCCTGCAATGCGCCGGACAGAACCCGATTGCCGCGCAGGCGCTCGATATGGGGGGCACCGGCGAACACGAAGATGAAGCTCGGCACGAAGGTCGCCCAGGCGACGAGAAGCGCACCCACCACACCGCCGATCACCCCGAAAGCCTCGCGGAAACCGACGAGAAAACCGACGAAGGACAGGACGAGAACCAGCGGTCCGGGTGTCGTTTCGGCGAGCGCCAGCCCGTCCAGCATCTCGCCGGGCTTCAGCCAGCCGTAATCCTCGACACCGACCTGAGCGACATAGGCCAGAACCGCATAGGCGCCGCCGAAGGTGACCATCGCCATCTTCGAAAAGAAGGCGAAAAGGCTGGAGAGCGCATCCGGCGCCGAGACGATCCAGAGGATCACGAGCGGCAGCTGCCAGACGAGGATCCAGCCGATGAGCATGGCGATCACCCTGCCCACCGGCGGCCTTGCCGGGAGGTCGGCAAGATCGATGGCAACGGCCTGAGAACCCGCATGCCGGGCATGAAGAAAACCCGCCAGCGCGGCTGCGAGAACGACGACTGGGAAAGGCACGCTGAAAAAGAACAGCGCCACGAAAGCCGCGGCGGCGATCGAACAGAGAAAACCGGTCTTCAAGGTCTTCTTGCCCAGGCGGATCACCGCCTCGACGACGATCGCCAACACGGCCGCCTTCAGGCCGAAGAAGAGGCCGGTCAGCCAGGTCGTTTCCTGATAAAGCGTATATGCCGCCGACAGGATGGTGATGACAACGAGGCCGGGGATGACGAACAGAAGACCGGAAATGATGCCGCCGCGGCTGCCGTGCATCAGCCAGCCCACATAGGTCGCAAGCTGCTGCGCCTCCGGCCCCGGCAGAAGCATGCAATAGTTCAGGGCATGGAGAAACCGCTCCTCTGAGATCCAGCGTTTTTCCTCGACCAGCGCCTTGTGCATCATGCCGATCTGGGCTGCCGGACCACCGAAGCTCAAAAGGCCGATACGGGCGAAAACGGCGGTCAGTTCGGCAAGAGACGGCTTTGCGTCATCCGATTTCCTCAGACCTTCGATCGCCGCCATATCCCCTCCCCGAAACCGAAATTCTCAAACGGAAGCGCCTCAGTAAAAATGTCATGTTAAGGCTGTATGACGGTCCATGTCACGCGGCTGCCATGCTGACGCCAAACTCGCCTGGCAAAAGCCGTCTTGCCCGAACAAGGCCCCAATGCGGGACGTCGGGACATCGAGGCCGTTAATCCTGTTCGGCTTCATGCTGCAGGGCGGCAACGAAAATTTCGGGCCCGTTCTTGACTCACCTGATGGCCACCCTTATCTCGGAGCCGGTTAGCACTCGACTTAGAGGAGTGCTAAACGAGATCCGCGGGTCTTATTTCCAAGACCTGTCCATGTCATTTGATCGAGGGATTAGACAATGGCAAGCACAACTTTCCGCCCCCTGCACGATCGCGTTGTCGTAAAGCGCGTCGAGTCTGAAGAAAAGACCAAGGGCGGCATCATCATTCCGGACACCGCCAAGGAAAAGCCGGCTGAAGGCGAAATCATCGCTGTCGGTTCTGGCGCACGCGACGACAAGGGCGCACTCGTTGCTCTCGACGTCAAGGTCGGCGACCGCGTCCTGTTCGGCAAGTGGTCCGGCACGGAAGTCAAGTTGAACGGCGAAGACCTTCTGATCATGAAGGAATCCGACATCATGGGCGTTATCGGCTGATTGCCGGCAACACCTTTTTCGTAATTCGCTGAAACCTCTATTCAGGAGCTCTCAAAATGGCAGCTAAAGAAGTAAAATTCGGCCGCTCTGCGCGCGAAAAGATGCTGCGCGGCGTCGACATCCTCGCTGACGCAGTGCAGGTAACCCTCGGCCCGAAGGGTCGTAACGTCGTAATCGACAAGTCCTTCGGCGCGCCGCGCATCACCAAGGACGGTGTATCGGTCGCCAAGGAAATCGAACTGGAAGACAAGTTCGAAAACATGGGCGCCCAGATGGTCCGCGAAGTTGCTTCGAAGACCAACGACATCGCCGGCGACGGCACCACGACCGCAACCGTTCTCGCCCGCGCGATCGTTCGCGAAGGTGCAAAGGCTGTTGCTGCCGGCATGAACCCGATGGACCTGAAGCGCGGCGTTGATCTCGCTGTTGCAGAAGTCGTCAAGGACCTGCAGGCCAAGGCAAAGAAGATCTCCACCTCGGCCGAAGTTGCCCAGGTCGGCACGATCTCCGCAAACGGCGACAAGCAGGTCGGTAACGACATTGCCGAAGCCATGCAGAAGGTCGGCAACGAAGGCGTCATCACCGTCGAAGANNGGCATGCAGTTCGACCGCGGCTACCTGTCGCCTTACTTCGTCACCAACCCGGAAAAGATGATCGCCGATCTCGACGACGCTTACATTCTCCTGCACGAGAAGAAGCTGTCGAACCTGCAGGCGATGCTTCCGGTTCTGGAAGCCGTCGTTCAGACCGGCAAGCCGCTCGTCATCATCGCTGAAGACGTCGAAGGCGAAGCTCTTGCAACGCTCGTCGTCAACAAGCTGCGTGGCGGCCTGAAGATCGCTGCCGTCAAGGCTCCGGGCTTCGGCGATCGCCGCAAGGCCATGCTGGAAGACATCGCCATCCTCACGGGCGGCACCGTCATTTCCGAAGACCTCGGCATCAAGCTCGAAAACGTCACCCTCGACATGCTCGGCCGTTCCAAGAAGGTTTCGATCTCCAAGGAAAACACGACGATCGTCGACGGCGCCGGCCAGAAGGCTGACATCGAAGGCCGCGTAGCCCAGATCAAGGCGCAGATCGAAGAAACCACTTCGGACTACGACCGCGAAAAGCTGCAGGAACGTCTTGCCAAGCTCGCTGGCGGCGTTGCCGTCATCCGCGTCGGCGGCTCGACCGAAATCGAAGTCAAGGAACGCAAGGACCGCATCGACGACGCTCTGAACGCAACGCGCGCTGCTGTTCAGGAAGGCATCGTAGCCGGCGGCGGCGTCGCCCTGCTCCGTTCGTCTTCCAAGATCACCGTCAAGGGTGAAAACGATGACCAGGAAGCTGGCATCAACATCATCCGCCGCGCCCTTCAGGCTCTGGTTCGCCAGATCTCTGAAAACGCCGGTGACGAAGCTTCGATCGTGGTCGGCAAGATCCTCGAGAAGAACGAAGAGAACTACGGCTACAACGCCCAGACGTCTGAATATGGCGACATGATCGCCATGGGCATCGTCGACCCGGTCAAGGTTGTTCGTACGGCTCTGCAGAACGCAGCTTCGGTTGCTTCGCTGCTGATCACCACCGAAGCCATGATCGCCGAACTGCCGAAGAAGGACGCTCCGGCCGGCATGCCTGGCGGCATGGGCGGCATGGGCGGCATGGACATGATGTGATCAGACCATAAGGTCTGATTGCAGCACTGTCCGTGAAGCCGCCCATACACTTAAAGTGGTTCAGCGCGTCAAGCGCGCTGAACAGGCGGCATGGACATGATGTAAGACCGAAAGGTCTTATGTCTGAGCCAACCGGTTCAGAATACGGAAAGGGCGGTCGCAAGGCCGCCCTTTTTGCTTTTTGACTAAGCAACCGCGCCGCATTCGCGATGACCTGAACGACGACCCTTACCAGCCCTCACCGCTTTCAATTGCAGCAATGAACTCTGCAAAATTGCTGCCCAGGATGCGCACCTCATCCTTCCAGGGCCCCGCCACTACGAACGGCACGGCAATGTAGTTTCCACCCATGATCCCGTAGGCCGTCGGGCCGCCATTCGAGCCGATTAGAAATCGATCGCTGTGAAACTCGAAGATTTCATAACCGTCAGCGTCCGCAAGTTCGCCGGTGCTCCAGAGGACGAGATATCCCTGCCCCATATCATCGTTGAACCCGTTGGAAGCACTCAGGAAGGCCTTGTAGTCTTCAGGGAGAACTATCTTGAGCCTGGCTTCGCAGCTACGAATTTCCGCCTCGCTGGCGCCGGGCAGCTGATATCCGTGTCTCAACTTTTCCAACATCGGCACCCCCTATTCGTAGTTACATATCCGCCGGTTAGCGCATTCCGGCTATTGATCGAACAAGCCGGCATGATGTCCATGGCCAACGCCGAAGTCGAGAGGGAAACCGGCGCGTATTGCATCCTCGACAGTGTCGCCTGTCCACATCTGCAAAGGTGAATCTCAAGTCAAAATTATGAGCGAGTATAATAAAGGCAGCGCAATTTCCGGGCGCTTGCAACCTCTTTGTATTTTAGTGGATGCTCAGCAAGTGATGTAAAATTTTCAGATCAAGACATCCTTAGAGGGCCGCGATGACCCGTAAGTCGATGCCGACCGCATTCGGGCAGATGCGAATTTCATGGATTGGCGGCGGACTGCTCATCCCCTTTTCTTCGCTCACCTTTCTTGTTTCCGGACCTCCGGCGCAGGCGGCCTGCGTTCTCGTCGCCGGCATCGGCAACGACAGTTACGTCTGCGACAGCGGCATAAGCCCCGGACTTACCGATACCGGTGGCGACAACACGTTGACGCTTCCGGCAGGTGGGACGGGACAGATCAACGGCAGCGTCATCTTCGGCAACGGCGCCGACGGCATCGATATGGGATCCGGCACGATCACCGGCACGATCGACCAGAGTGGTGGGACGGACACATTCAGCATCACCGGCGGCCAGATCACCGGCAATGTCCAGCAGGGCAACGCCATCGATGATTTCCAAATGACGGGCGGAACCATCGGCTCGCTCAGCCAGGGCGACGGCTTCGACACGTTCTTCATGTCCGGCGGCCGCATCATCGATTTCTTCGAGGACGGCGACAATGCCGTGATCACCGGCGGACGCATCGGCCGCGTCAACATGAAACTCGACAACAACTATTTCAACATGTCGGACGGCATTATCGACCGCAACGTCGTCACCGGCTTCGGCACCGACACGATCATCATCTCGGGCGGCACGATCGGCGGCAATATCAGCACCAGCGACGGCAATGACAGCGTCACGGTCAGCGGCGGCAGCATCGGCAACGGCATCAAGACCGGCAATGGCAACGATACCTTCGCCTGGAGCGGCGGCATCATCTACAACACGATCCTGCTCGAGGCCGGAAACGACAGTGCGACGCTGACCGATCTCACCAACGGCAATATGGGCGGCATGACGCAGCTCTCCGGCGGCACCGGCAGCGACGGCCTGACGCTCGACAATGTCTCCATGGACGGCATCGGCCGGCTTTCCGGCTGGGAAACGATCGACGCCACCAACGACACCGAGATGATGTTCGACGGCGACCTCGTTCTCGGCGACGCCTCCACCGGAACGGGCACGTTCAGCATCGATGGAACGAGCACCGTCTTTTCCGGTGGCGCGGATACCGCGGTCTCCGCCTTCGATGCCGGTGCACTGGCGACCGTGATCAATGGCGGTCGCATCGATCTCACCAATGGCAGCGGCGGCGCTACCGACAGCTTTACCGTCAACGGCAACTATGTCGGCGATGACGGCCTGCTGTTCGTCGACACTGTACTAGGGACCGACGGTTCGCCGTCGGACAGGCTGATCATTTCGGGTGGCACGGCGAGCGGCATCACCGGTCTGGAGGTCGAGAACCAGGGCGGACTGGGCGGGCTGACCACCCAGAACGGCATTCTCGTCGTGCAGGGCATCAATGGCGCCGACACGGGCGACGGCACCTTCGCGCTGACCAACAACGTCGCCGCTGGCGCCTACCAGTATTACCTGTTCAAGGGCGGGGTCAGTGCGGGTACCGGTGAGAACTGGTATCTGCGCTCGGCCCTCGTCAATACGCCGACACCGTCGGAGGCAGCCCCCGCTCCGTCTCCACTCGCCCCGGAGGAGGAGCCGCAGCCTGAGGCGCCAGAACCGGAAGTCAG
>DLSX01000158.1 GCA_002500765.1 Neorhizobium sp. UBA7851 | reverse complement strand
GGCCAGCGGCCCGTAGCGTTCCGGCTCGCGGGCGATCATGTCCTGCGTCGGCGTCCAGCGCGGCCATTGGCGCTTGTATTGCACCGTTCCGACCCCTTCGAATTCCAGGCCCGCCTTGCCGACCCCGATCCCGTAGCGCATGGCGCGACCGTTTTCCTGCACGAGATAGAGGAAGCGGTTCTTGGTATCGACAACGATCGTGCCCGGCCGCTCATACGTCGGATAAGCGACTTCCTGCCGATAAAAGCGGGGATCGACGCGCTTCAGGTCGGCCGCCTTGATCGGAAACTGTTCGCCCTCGATCGCGGCATACATCGCCACGTAATGGGGAGACATGTAGGGTTTTACCGCCACCGGCTGCGGCACCGAAGTTGCGCATCCTGCAGCAAGAAGAGGGGTTGCGATCAAAAAGCTTCGGCGGGTGATTGCTGGCAAATCGGTATTCCGGGATCATGAACGGATAGGCTGCGGCGCGAATCGCGCGCGCAGATTTCTCCCTCTTAACGCCTGCCGCGTATGGAATGGATCACAATGCGACCGGTTATGTTCACGTCGGCTTTATCGAGGGAAGTGAAGCGCTGCGCACATGATCCGTCACACCCCTGTCACAGATCGGGCCTAACTGCGCGCCATGTCTTCTGAAAAACCTCTCCTGCGCTTCGGCGTCATTGCCGATCCCCAATATGCCGATGTCGAACCGAAGCTCGAATACGACCGGTTCTACCGCAACAGCCCGAAAAAGCTGGCCGATGCGATCGAAACGCTGAATGGCGAAGATCTCGCCTTCGTCGTGACGCTTGGCGATCTCGTCGATCGCGACTGGGACAGTTTTGACACTATCCTTCCCGTCTATGACGGGCTGCGCCATGAAAACATCCTGCTTCCCGGCAATCATGATTTCGCTGTGGAACCACAGCGGCTGGCCGATGTCCATGCACGTCTGGGCATGCCGGCGCCGTGGCATGATTTTGCCCGCAGCGGCATCCGCTTCGTGGTCATCGACGGCAACGAGGTGAGCCTGTTTTCGACCCCGCAAGGTCATTCCCGCCATGCCGAGGCGGTGGAACGTCTCGAAGCGCTGGAGAAAGCCGGCGCCATCAACGCCATGCCCTGGAATGGCGGCATCGGCGAGGAGCAGTGCGCCTGGCTCGAACAGGCCTTGGCCGATGCGCGGGAACGCGGCGAAGCGGTCATCGTCATGGGCCACTATCCGCTTTACCCCGAGAACCAGCACAATCTGTGGAACGGCGAACGGCTTGTCGAACTGTTCGAACGGTCGGGCAATGTCATCGCCTATCTGAATGGCCATAACCATGTCGGCAATCTCGGTCGCGCCGGCTCCACGTGGTATGTCAATTTCAAGGGCATGGTCGACACCGAAACCGAAAACACCTTTGCCGTTGTCGAGGTGTTTAAAGATCGCATCGAGGTCATCGGCTACGGGCGCGAGGAAAGCAGAAGCCTGGCGCTGTGAATGCGTATATGCAACCTGAGGTGAGGCAAAGCGCCGCGCCATCTCATGGGTGCCATGCCCATTTCGGGTCCGTTCAATCGGTTAAAATTGAATATTCTCAACCAGATGACGGCGTAATGTCGCGGCTTCTTAAAGCCGTCGCGAAAATGACGTTTCGCAACTTTCGCTGGTTGCTGCGACCTTCTGCACCCTTGGCATTGTAGCCGTCAGTCTGTTCCCTGAATGCCATGAATACTTGGCAAAGGGATGGGACCAAACGATGGCCAGCACCACAGACACAGGACTCCTCACGCGGCCCACGTCGCGGAATTTCAATTCCGTTTCCAAGCTGCTCCACTGGCTGATGGCGATTATCATCGTGGTTGCCTGGGGTGTCGGTTATTACGGCGGCGCCATGCTGCATTATGGCGTCAGCGATGGCGAGACGGCGCAGAAGATCTGGGCCATCACCCTGCACAAGTCGATCGCCACCACGACGCTTTTCCTGATCGTCGGTCGCCTCATCTGGCGCGCCTATAATCGCCCGCCGGAACTCACCGCCATGCCGGCCATCATGAAGACGGCCACCCATCTCGGTCATTTCGCGCTTTATTTCCTGATGGTCGCCGTGCCGCTTTCCGGCTGGTGGAACAGTTCGTCTGCCGGCTATCCCATTCCGGTTGCCGGCCTCTTCACCATTCCCGGCCTTGGCGGCAAGAACCCGGAACTGACGCCTTATCTCGTCTCGGCGCATTTCTACCTGTCCTGGGCGCTGGCCATCGTCGTCGCCGGTCATGCGGCCTTCGCCTTGAAGCATCACTTCATCGACAAGGACGAAACGCTGACGGCCATGCTGCCGCGCAAGGACTAAAGCAATTCCAGCAACAGTGGTCGCCGGTTTTGCGTCCGGAATTGCTGTGAAAAAATAATGCGGCACCGGATGCGCGAGCGGCGCCGAAGCGCCCGGCGCATCCGGATATCAGGCGATCGGTCGCTGCCATCCGTCAGTCCAGACCTGGCGCAACCGGTCGCCTTGCCCCGGAAAGAAGTCATCGACAGCCTGACAATGTTCGACGCGGTCCGCACGAAAATTGCGGATCGCGTCGCGCAATTCGCACCACGCGACGATATTTGCCGTCTGCGAATAATAGATGAGCGCAACCGGCCGGATCACCCGCTCGGTCGCATTGCCCTGCTCATCCCGGTAGGCGATGAGCAGCTTCTGCTCGTCACGGATCGCCCGCCGCACGAGGGCGAGCTCCACCGCGTCGGGTGCTGGCGCGACGGTTCCCCAGGCATGCAGCGAGTTGGCGGATAATGTCTGGCCGAGCGGCTGGGGCACGACCGCGGCGATCTTGCGGTTCACCTGCCTCGCCGCGCGCCTCAGCTCCGTGTCGCCGGTACGGTCGAGAAGCGCCAGCCCCAGCACGATCGCCTCGGTCTCCTCGATCGACAGCATCAGCGGCGGCAGGGTGAAACCCGGTCTCAGGATATAGCCGATGCCGCGCTCGCCTTCGATCGGCACCCGCATGGCCTGAAGCGCGGCGATATCCCGATAGATCGAGCGGATGGTGACTTCCAGCTGCGCCGCGATCTCGGCCGCCGTCACCGGCTTCCTCGAAAGTCTCAGGATCTGGATAATCTCGAACAGGCGCGCCGCCTTGCGCATGACATTTCTCCGCCGCGTCAGATGCAACTGACAGAACGCTGTCAGTTGTCTTGTTTTATAGCGCCACCTACCGGCCTGAAAAACAAGGAAAACCGGTGACCCGCTAAAACCCCGATGGTGCGACAACTGACATGACTTACGGCGAAAATCTCTGGCTCTTCTTCACCCTCCTTTTCGGCATCATCATCCTGCCGGGCATGGACATGATGTTCGTTCTGGCCAATGCATTGACCCGCGGCCGGGCGGCGGGACTGGCCGCCACAGCCGGCATGATGCTGGGTGGTCTCGTTCATTCGGCCTATGGCGCGCTCGGCGTCAGTCTTTTGGCAAAACTGCTGCCCGTGCTGTTCACGCCGCTGATGGCGGTCGGCGCGCTCTATATGGCCTGGATCGGCATCACCCTGATCAGGAGCGCGATCGTGGTCAATGATGTCAGCCGTGCGGATACGGCAAACAATTGGGAAGCCTTTCGTCGGGGTGTCATCACCTGCCTCGTCAACCCCAAGGCCTATATGTTCATGCTTGCGGTCTACCCGCAGTTCCTCAAACCCGATTTCGGCCCGCTCGCCCCACAAGCCGTCATCATGGCGGCTATGACGGCAGGGACCCAGTTCGCCGTTTATGGCGCGATCGCCGTGGCGGCGGGCCGGGCGAGGGGCATGCTGGTCGGCAACCCCTCGGGCACCGTCTGGATCGGTCGTGGCTGTGGAGGAATTCTCGTCGTGATCGCCGCGATTACTCTATGGGAAGCGTTGCATCAATCGCTGTAATCTGTCTGTCACTGTGCTTTATTTGTGAACGCTGTGTTCAATAGCAGATTGTGATATTCCTCCATCCTGACGGGAACGTGATTTCTTTCAAGCGGATAAGCCGGTCCAATATTCGGCGCGTAAATCGTCGGCTGGGCTTGCTACGCAACGAGGAGAATTTCGAATGAAGATCAGGATGACCGCCATCACCGCCGCCGCACTCTGTCTTGGCTTGGCGGCTGCAGCCGTCGCTCAGGACAATCCTGTCGCCAAGCGCGAGCAGATGATGAAGCAGGTCGGCGCCTCCGTCGGCGCGCTCGGCGCAATCGCCAAGGGCGAAAAGCCTTATGACGCGGATGCGGTCAAGGCTGCTCTGACCACGATCAGCACTGACATGAAGGCTTTTCCGGACCAGTTCCCGGCCGGTTCCGAAGTCAATTCCGCAGCTGCCCCGGCAATCTGGGACAACATGGATGACTTCAAGGCCAAGTCCCAGAAGCTCGCCAGCGATGCCGACACGCTTCTGGCTTCCATGCCCGCCGATCAGGCAGGCGTTGCCGAAGCGGTGAAGACGCTCGGCGCCAATTGCGGCACCTGCCACCAGGCCTATCGTCTGAAACGCTGAGCATATTGATTTCGGCAGGCCGCGCGGCAAGTCTGCGCGGCCTCCGTTGATGGATCTGCAGGATGGAATTCCGGAGACAAGCCATGGCTTCCACATGGTCGAAGATAGCAGCGGCCGGCGTTGCGGTGATTGCGCTTGGTGCCGCAACCGCATGGGCGTTGACGAAACCTGAGCCGCATCCGGAAAGCTATTGGGCCAATCTCGGCGCACCCGATCTGGCGCATGGCGAGCAGCTGTTCTGGACGGGCGGTTGCGCCAGCTGTCATGCTGCGGCCGGCGCTGAAGGCGATGCGCTGAAGCTCATGTCCGGCGGTCGTGCGCTGCCGAGCCCGTTCGGCACCTTCCATATCCCGAACATTTCGCCCGACCCGAATGCCGGCATCGGCAACTGGACGCTGGCGGAATTCGGCAATGCCATGACCCGCGGTATCGGCTCGAGCGGCGAACATCTCTATCCGTCCTTCCCCTACGGGTCTTATGCCCGCCTGTCGCCGAAGGATATCGGCGATCTCTTCGCCTATCTGAAGACCCTGCCGGCCAGCGCCAATGTTGCCCCGCCGCATGAACTGGGCTTCCCGTTCAACATCCGCATGGCGGTCGGCGGCTGGAAGTTCCTCTATTTCAGCGACACCCCGCGTGTGGAACTTGCGTCCGCCGATGAAAAGGTGAAGCGCGGCCAGTATCTCGTCGAAGGCCCGGGCCATTGCGGCGAATGCCACACACCGCGCAATGCCCTCGGTGGCTTCGAGGCGGGGAAATGGCTGGCAGGCGGACCGAATCCTGAAGGCCAGGGCACCATTCCCGACATAACGCCCGGCGGCCCGATCGGCTCCTGGAGCGAAGCCGATATCGTCAACTACCTGGAAACCGGCTTCACGCCGGACTATGATTCCGCCGGCGGTTCGATGGTCGAGGTCCAGAAGAACATGGCGCATCTGCCAAAGAGCGACCTGGAGGCAATTGCCGCCTATCTGAAGGCCGTGCCGGCGCAGTGAGCTGCTGAATGCTTGAAAAAAATGCTAGCATGCAGCAAGCACCTCGAAGCCGTGTTCAGAGATCCGGTTTCTCCAGCGCTTGTATGGAGCGACGTCGAAAATCTTTCGCTGGCCTTGGGCTGTAATCGCATCGAGGGTAACGGATCCCGCGTGAGGTTCGAAAAGAACGGATTGGTCGCTTTCTTTCACCGGCCGCACCCGGACAAGGAGGCCAAGCGATATCAGGTCAGAGATGCGCGGCTTTTTCTGAAGCAGTTGGGAGTTGAGCCATGAGCGGTCTTCAATATAAGGGTTATGCTGCTCGCGTCGAGTTCGATGCCGAAGACGAGATTTTTGTCGGCCATATCGCTGTATCGCGGATATTATCGGCTTTCATGCCGAAACCGTCGCCGACTTGAAGACTGCATTTCACGATGCGGTCGATGATTATCTTGAAACCTGCGAGAGTCTGGGTCGCGCACCGACTAAACCCTATTCCGGCAAAGTGATGTTCCGTATCGATCCGGAAGTCCACGCACGCACCGCAAGGGCCGCCGAATTATCCGGCAAGAGCCTCAATGAATGGGCCGGCGAGGTGTTGTCAAAGGCTGCCGGATAATCGTTCCTATCTATGCTCCGCCGCAAACGGCAGAAGTTCGTCCTCAGCCGTGGCGTCCCAAAGCCCGAGCCCCTTCAGCACTTCCACCGTAAATGTGAAGGGCGCCGTTCCCGCAGCCGTGACCACGCCATTGGAAAGCACCGCCTTCGGGCCGTCGACATAGAGGTCCGAGCCGGCGTAATCCGGGTATTGCTGGTGTGAGCCCAGCCGGTTGCCGGTATGTTGCACCGCGTTCAGCACGCCGGTGCCTGCAAGCATGCTGGCCGCCGCGCAGATGCCCGCCGCCATTTTTCCATGCTGACGAAATGAGCGGACGAGATCATGCAGTCCCTCGGGAACGGCCTTGTTTTCCCAGGCAAGCCCGCCGGGCACCACTACCGCATCGAAATCTTCCGGCGCGACCTGCGCAAAGGAAAGGTCGGGCGTGACGTTCAATCCGCCCATCGAGGTCACGGGCCCGCCGTCTCCGGTCGCTGTCTTCACGGTGACGCCGAGATAGCTGCGCGCCACCGCCATCAGCAACGCGCATTCCCAGTCGGCGAATTCCGGTGTGAGTGCCACCACGATCGCTGTCATTCGTCCGTCCTCCTCGCGAGATGAGATGCCCGTCAGGCGAGCGCCTGCGTATAGCGCATGCCGGTTACCGGCCGCGGCTTGAATTCCATCTGTTCATAGAAACGGTGGGCTGCCGAATTGCCCGTCGTGGCGCTGACCGACCGATAGCCGCAACCGGCCGTGCGCGCGATG
>DLSX01000235.1 GCA_002500765.1 Neorhizobium sp. UBA7851 | reverse complement strand
GGCGCGCCTGCCGATCAGGTCAGCGGCGTCGAGATCGGCGGCATAAAGGCGGCTGTCGAAATCGTAGTCGCGCTCCATCTTCGTGCCTTCGCCTGCAATGGCGCTGACGGAACGGCCGAAGCGGGTCGCCATATAGCTTCCGGAAAAGCCGTGCGAGGTGACGAGAACCATGCCGCCCATGCCCGCAGAGGCGCCGGCACCGGAGGAATTGGTAACGCCGTTCACCGCAAGCGCAGCAGCCTCGGCAGCAAGAGCCGCCTCGCGCAAGTCGTCGGTCGGAACCTCGGTCGGGTCGAAAAGGTCGAGATCCGGATAGGATTTCGCCAGACGATCCTCATCCGCCATGCACACGAAGGGATCTTCGGGAGAAACCTTTGCCATGGCAACCGCGCGTTCGGCCAGCGTCTTCATGTCGAAACCCGGATTGGCCGAGACGCTGGCAACCTTCCTTCCAACGAAGACGCGGAGAGAAAAGTCGTCGCTTTCGGAGGACTCGGTCCCCTCGACCTTGCCGAGACGTACCGAGACGGAGCGGGAGCGGGAGCGCACCACGACGGCATCGGCCGCATCGGCGCCTGCGGCCTTGGCCAGATCGATCAATTCGGAAGCACGGGATAAAAGCTGGGCGGAATCAATTTCAGAGCTCATATTTGCAAGCCTTTCGTTCCCGTCCCATTTATTGTGAGCGCTTCTGCGCATCAAGTGTGCCACACCTTTTCTTGAGCGGGTTGTCGCATCCTTCGTACAACCTGACCGCTCCATACCGCCTATCGAAAGTTTCCGCATGACAGCACCGGGCTCACTGTTCACCGAAATGCTCCTTCTTCTGGCGGGGGCGGTGATTGCCGCGCCATTGTTCAAACGGCTGGGGCTTGGAACGGTTCTCGGTTATCTGGCGGTCGGCGTCGTCATCGGTCCGGTGTTCCAACGCATCACCGATACGGAAGAGGTGCTGCATGTCGCCGAATACGGCGTCGTCTTCCTGCTCTTCATCATCGGGCTGGAGCTTAAGCCTTCGCGCCTGTGGCAGATGCGCGGCGATGTGTTCGGGCTCGGTCCCGTCCAAGTGCTTCTCACCGGGCTTGCGCTTGCCGCACTTTCCTTCGAGACCGGGCTGGCGACATGGCAGGGCAGCCTGATCATCGGCTTCGGCCTTGCCCTTTCCTCCACCGCCTTCGCATTGCAGCTTCTGAACGATGCCGGCGATATCAACAGCCGCTACGGACAACGCTCGTTCTCGGTTCTGCTGTTTCAGGATCTGGCGATCGTGCCGCTTCTGGCGCTGATCACCGTGCTTGCGCCCGGAACGGAGGAACAGGCCGCGACGCCGCTTGTCGACTTCGCCGTGGCGATAGCCGCCATCGGGGCCATGATCCTTGCCGGAAAATACCTGCTCAATCCGATGTTCCAGATCATCGCCCGCACCGGCGCGCGCGAGGTGATGATCGCGGCGGCCCTGCTCGTCGTGCTCGGGTCGGCTGCCGCGATGCAGATGGTCGGCCTGTCGATGGCGATGGGCGCGTTCCTGGCCGGCGTGATGCTGGCGGAGTCTTCGTACCGGCATGAGCTGGAGGCGGATATCGAGCCATTCCGCGGCCTGCTTCTGGCGCTGTTCTTCGTCGCGGTCGGCCTGTCGCTGGAACTCGACGTGATCGTCGACCACATCCTGTTCATCATTCCGGCCGTCATCGTCTTCATGGCGGTAAAGGCGTTTCTCGTCTACGGGCTTTGCCGGCTCTGGGGTTCATCCCATAACGATGCGATCCAGATCGCCTTCCTCTTGCCGCAGGGCGGTGAGTTCGCCTTCGTGCTGTTTACCACGGCAACTGCCGCCGGACTGCTTTCGTCCTCGACCGCCTCGATGCTGATCGCCATCGTGACGCTTTCCATGGCGCTGACGCCGCTCGGGGCAGCACTCGCCAAACGCTTCATGCACGGGGAGACGCGGGAGGAACTGGACGAGGATTTTGCCGGCGCGGGCGCCGATGTGCTGATGATCGGCTTTTCCCGCTTCGGCCAGATCGCCGCGCAGATCCTGCTTGCCGGCGGCAGCGAGGTGACGGTGATCGACGATTCGGCCGATCGTATCCGCCAGGCCGCCAATTTCGGGTTTCGCATCTATTTCGGCGACGGCACGCGGCGCGATGTTCTCGTCTCATCCGGCATAGAACGGGCGAAGATCGTCGTCGTCGCCACCCAGAAGAAGGAGACGACCAACAGGATCGTCGAACTCATCCAGTCCGAATTTCCCAATGCCCGCCTGTTCGCCCGCTCCTATGACCGGGTTCATTCCCTGTGGCTGCGGGAAAAGGGCGTCGAATACGAATTGCGCGAGACACTGGAATCCGGTCTGCTTTTCGGCGCCCGGACGCTGGAGGCACTCGGCATGTCCGAGGCGCGCGCGGAGGAAATCCGTGAAGACATCCGCCGCCGCGACGAGGAACGCCTGCAGATCCAGGCCGTCGACGGCATCACCGCCGGGCGGGACAAGCTGTTCAACAGCCCGGTCAAGCCCGAACCCCTGATCAAGCCGAAGCGCGTCAATGTCCAGGAAGAGGCGATAGATGAGGTAAATGCGGGTCTGTCGCTGGGGAAATGGTGAGGAGCGACAAACTCAGTCTGTTGAAACCGCCGCCTCCAGCGCATCGACGGCCCGCTTCAGCTCGTCCTTCACGTGGCTCGCTTCGTCGAGGATCTCCTGGGCCTTCATGAAGTCCAGAACGCGGAAACGGTTGACCTGCGGGCGCAGGAAGATGTGCGGCGGGTTGAGCTTCAGCTTGAGCGCGATCGAGGCCTGCATGGTCAACTGGCTGGCACCGAACAGCGCGTCGATGCGGGTCGGCGGATGGGTGCCGTCGCCTTCCGGCGCACCGACCACATCGACACCGATGACGACATCGGCAAGCTCGAGCAACTGTTCATAGGGAACGGGATTAAAAACGCCGCCGTCGATCATCACCCGGCCATTGATCCAGACCGGCATGAACAGGCCGGGAATGGCGGCCGATGCGGCAATTGCCGTTCTCAGGTCGCCCTCTTCCAGCACCACTTCGGCCTGGCCGTAATAGTCGGTGACGGAGATTTTCAGCGGGATCGGCAGGTCGGCAAAATCCTCCGGGATATCCGGCGGAAGGAAGGCATCGAGGATCGGATCGAGGTTGAAATGGCCGAAACGGAAACCGCCGAGCTTGTCGCGCATGGAGGCCGGTCCGAGCGTCCAGAGGCGGTTGAACAGCGAATTGCGGTTGCCCATCGTGCGCACCGTATAGTCGCGGATATCTCTTCCGCGCATGCCGGACGCCATGCCGGCGCCCATGATCGCGCCGATCGAAGACCCTGAGATCGCCACCGGCCTGATGCCGAGTTCGTCGAGCGCCTCGATGACGCAGATATGCGAGATGCCCCTCGCCCCGCCGCCGCCGAAGGCCACGGCATAACGCAGGCCCTCCCCGCTTTTCTCAATATCCGGATCCGGCAGGGAGAGGCGCGTGTTCATGGTGTGGTTCAGCCTGGCTGATATCGATAGAATTCGATGCGGCTATCGCCGAACATCCGGCTTTCCAGCGGCTTGAAGGCCGGATCGACGACGATCTCGGCATCGATCCGCTCTTCCAGCAGGACAAGAGCACCCGCGGCCAACCAGCCGCCGGTATGCGCCGCAAGCAATGCCTTTTCGCCCAGCCCCTTGCCGTAAGGCGGGTCGGCAAAAAGCAGGTCGAAGGGTTCGATATTGCCGATCGAACCGAGGCTGGTCGCGTCCCGACGCAGAATACGCGCCCGGCCATGCAGGCCGAGGCTGTCGATATTCTCCCAGAGCAGGCCCCTGCCCTCGACGCTGTTTTCAACGAACAGCGCCTGCTTGCAGCCGCGCGACAGAGCTTCAAGCCCCACCGCGCCGGTGCCGGCAAAAAGGTCGATCACCCGCGTGCCGTCGAGCGCGTCCGGATAGACGTGCCCGAGGATATTGAACAGGCTTTCGCGGGTCCGGTCGATGGTCGGCCGGATATCATTCGATTTCGGCGTGGCCAGAGCGCGGCCGCGGAACTCACCCCCTACGATGCGCACGGCTTAGCCCCTCGGTGTCCGCGGCTTGCCGCCCG
>DLSX01000095.1 GCA_002500765.1 Neorhizobium sp. UBA7851 | reverse complement strand
GACGTCCAGGCGGCACTGCATCCCCTGCCGAATGTGCCCGTGACGAGCAGCGGATGCCCGCCCTGGTCTTCCGGCAACCGGGCGACGACCTCGACATCGGCGCGGTCGCGCACTTCCACCTCGTTGACGCCGAGCAGCAACGGCCATTCGCCGCTCATGCCGGCAACCGTCGGATGGTCCGGCTTTGTGATCACCGCCCCTGTACCCTCCGGGATCTCGACGCGGTCGTCATAAGGCAGGCAGGTGACCGGCAGCACGTCTTCCACCGCGGTGCGGCGCCAGCGCGCCTTGCCGTCTATGCCCTGGAAGGAGAAGTAACCACCGACCATCAGCAGGCCGCCGCCCTTTTCCACCCAGGCCTTGATCAGCTTCAGGCGGTTCGGCACGGTCTTGGAATGCAGCCAGACCGCCGGCGGCAACAGCAGCGAGTTGGCGCCGATATCCGACAGAATGATCACGTCATACGCGTCGAGCCCTTCCATCTCGAAGGGAAACTTTTCCACCGCCTCATGGGCCGGCATGTAGGTGAGTTCGTATTCGCTGCCTTCTAGGGCCTTCACCAGCGGCTCGGCACCGAGATGGAAGGTGACGCTGCCGAACTGGTCGAAGCCTTTGTAATGGGTGGCGGAGCTGACCCAGCTCTCGCCGACGAGGAGGACTTTCTTGGTCATTGTCTTTCCATTTCTACAGTCGTTCCGGTGATTAGGCCTTGGCCTCGAACACCGATCTCGGATTGTCGCGCATGAGGATGTCGAGCTGCGCATCGGTGACGCCATGCCGCTTCAGCCGTGGCAGGAAATGCTTGAGGATATAGGCATAGCCGTTGCCGCCATATCTGGTCAGCATCATCTTCAGGAACACATCGTGGGACAGCAGGATGCGGTCGATATGGCCGTGTTCGATGAGCTTGACGATCGCGCGCGCCGCCTCCTCGTCGCTCGGGCATTGCACCTGCTGATCGGCATAGAAGAAATCCATGCCGATCATGTCATATTCCAGGAAGGCGCCGCGTGAAGCCAGCTCGCCCTGATAGGCGAGATCGTCATGCGAGGGGTTCATGTGGCAAAGCACCGTATGGCGAAGCTCCGCGCCCTCCTGTTCTGCGATATCCAGCACCTTGTGGCCAAGCCGGAACCAGCCGGGCAGATGCACCATCAGCGGCAGGCCTGTGCGCGCCTGCGCCCGCGCCGCCGCCCGCAAGGATTTTTCTTCCTGGTCGGTGAAATCCGACGACACGCCGATCTCGCCGATCAACCCGACCTTGATATCTGTACCATCGACGCCGACCGTCGCCTCCTCCACGATCTCGTCGGCAATCTCGTCGATCGTCATGCCGGCCACCTTGGCCGGATGCGAGGAGCCGAGATAGTAGCCGGCGCCCATGATGATATTGAGCCCCGAACCTTCCGAGATACGCTTCAGCGCCCGCGGATCACGGCCGATCCCCTGGCAGGTCGGCTCAACGACGGTGTTCCCGCCGTGCCTGGCGAAATCCTTGAGCTCGGTGATCGCCAGCGGTTCGTCATCCAGCGTGATGTTGTGCTTGTTGACGAAGGGATCCTGATGCAACTCGCTGAGGATCTCGATACAGACGAAACTGTCGGCCAGATATTGCCGCTCCGGCGTCTTTGGCGCATGCCACCAGCAGCGGCAGTCGTTGAGGATATGCTCGTGCATCAGCGTGAGGCCGAGGTCGGAGACGGGGATAGCCCCCGCCACCGTCATCACCTTGCCCGAACGGATATGAGCTTTTGAGAGTTCGCTCATGCTGCCCCCTACCCTTTCTTTCCGCCGAACCGGAAGTTGGTGGTGAAGATCTTGGTGTTGAGCCAGATCGCCACGAGGATGATCGCGCCCGTCACGATCTGGGTGAAGAAGGGCGAGATATGCATCAGGATTAGCCCGTTGCCGATGACCGCGATGGTCAGCGTCCCGAGCACCGTTCCAAGAATGCTGCCACGCCCGCCCATCAGCGAGGTTCCGCCGAGCACGACGGCTGCAATGACCTGCAGCTCGAAACCGACCGCCGCATTAGACGAACCGGAACCGAGACGCGCGGCGATCAGAAGTCCCGCCAGCGCGCAGGCGATGCCTGACACCATATATACCGATGCCACGATCCATTTTGCCGGCATGCCGACGCGGCGCGCGGCCTCCAGATTGGAACCAACGGCTACGACCTGACGGCCGTATCTCGTGTATGCGATGATCACGTAGCCGATCGCCGCCACAAGAATGGCGATCAGAGCTGGGACCGGAAGACCGAGAAACTCNNCCCCGGCCGAGCCAGAAGAAGCCGGGAACGTCCTTGATCGGGATAGAATAACCCTGCGTAAGCCAGAGCGCGAAGCCTCGTAGGATAGAGAGACCGGCAAGCGTCACGATGAAGGCTGGAATACCCTGATAGGCCACGAACCACCCCTGGGCGATGCCCATCAGGGCACCGAAGGCGACCATGCCGATCACGACGGTTGGCCAAGGGTAACCCATCGCCAGAATGATCGCAGCCACCGCATTCACCAGCGCCACCTGCGAACCGACCGAAAGATCGATGCCGCCGGTGATGATGACCAATGTCATCGCCACCGCCACGACCAGAATGGGAGCGGCCTGGCGCAGCACGTTGAGAATGTTGCCCAGTGTCAGGAACGTGTCCGTTGTGACGGAGAAGAACACAAGGCAGGCCACGAAGAATGCAGTAATCGACAGGACCTGCGCATGTTCGGAGAGGAAGTCCGCGACCGGCGAGCCGGCGGCGCGTTCGGTATAGGAGTTCAATGTCTGCCTCCGACGATAAGCTGTACGAGGTCTTGCAGGTCGGTCTTGCCGATATCACGTTCGGCAACCTTGGTGCCCTCGTACATGACGGCGATACGATCGCAGACGCGAAAAAGGTCCTGCAGGCGGTGGGTGATCAGGATTACCGATACGCCCTTGGCCTTGACCCGATTGATCAAGTTGAGCACGGCTTCTACCTCGGCGACCGCGAGGGCCGAGGTCGGCTCGTCCATGATCAGAACCTTCGGATTGAAGGAGGCCGCACGCGCGATGGCAATCGCCTGGCGCTGGCCGCCCGAAAGCTTCTCCACCTTGGCGCCGAGGCGCGGAATGCGGATCTCCAGCGCGTCAAGCATGGCCCGGGCTTCTGTCACCATACGCGGGCGGTCGAGAAACGGTCCCCTCGTCAGTTCCCGTCCGAGGAACAGGTTGCCGACGACATCGACATGATCGCAAAGGCTCAGATCCTGGAACACCATTTCGATATTGCGGTCTCGGGCATCGGCCGGGCCGCTGAAACGCACACCCTGACCGTCGATGGAGATCGAGCCGTCATCGGGAATATAGGTGCCTGAGATGATCTTGGTCAGCGTCGACTTGCCGGCGGCATTGTCGCCCACCAGACCGAGGCACTCGCCCGGAAAGATGTCGAGATCGACGCCGCGCAGCGCCTGATGCGAGCCGAAGCTCTTGCGGATGCCCTTCAATGAAATTCGAGGCTGGCGAATTGCGCTCTCACCGGATTGCCGGGAGAGGATTTCTCCTCCCCCGGCCCCTGCGACAGCGGTTGGGAGCTGTCGGTCAGATATCATTTGAAGACGGCCCGGTAGGGTTCGACATTTTCCTTGGTGACGATCGTGATCGGCACGGAAATTGTCTTTTCTACGGTGCCGCCGTCGGAGACCTTCTTCAATGCGTCAACCGCGGCCGCGCCCATTGCGGACGGATCCTGCTGGATGACGGCAGTGACGTAACCGGCGTCGATGCCGGCGATCGCCTGGGCAGTAAGGTCCCAGCCGAAGATCTTGACATCGGACTGCTTGCTCTGGCTTTCGACGGCGGCGATCGCGCCCATCAGCGCCGGTTCGCCAGTGGCGTATACGGCGGTCATGTCAGGGTTGCCGGTGATCAGGTTCTCGGCCGCGGCAAGCGCATTGTCCTGGATGTTCTGGCCATCGACGACGCCCGCGGTCTCAACACCTTCGGCGCCCTTGACGGTCTTTTCGAAGCCTTCCTGACGGACGTTCTGGATGAAGGAGTTCAGCGCGCCCACGACGCCGTATTTCACCTTGCCGTCCATATCGCTCTTCACATAGTCGAGGAAGAACTTCCCCATATCGGCGCCGGCCTTGGCGTTGTCGACACCGATCTGCGCCTTCTGCGGGCCATCCGGCAGGATTGCGTCGATCGCGACCACCGGAATGCCGGCGGCGGCGGCCTGCTGCACGGCCGGCATGATGCCGTTGACGTCTATCGCGACGACGGCAAGCCCGTCGACCTTCTGCTGGATGTAGGTCTCGATCGCGCTGTTCTGCGCGGCC
>DLSX01000231.1 GCA_002500765.1 Neorhizobium sp. UBA7851 | reverse complement strand
CGCGGCACCACAGCCTGTCGTGCAGCCGCAGCTTGAGCCGCGCGGTCCCCGCGTGCCTTCGCCTTTCGGCAATGGCTATTCGTCGACAACCGGGCCATCCGACGGTTATGGCGCGGCCTCATCATCCGGCACGACGGTGCCCGCCGCCCAGAGGGTGGCTGTACCGTCTCCATCATGCACCATGGCAACCGACGGAGCAGACGTTGTCTGCCGCTGATCCTGTTGTCCGTATTCGGCTCTCATCGAGGTAGTCCGCCATGAGGACACTATATTCAGGGGTCATCTGGGCCATCGCCACGGTCATGATCATCCTTTTGGTCACCTTGCCGATCAATACGCGCACGCAGCTGATCGCGAGTATTCTGATCGTCACCGTCATGGCGATCATCAAGCTTCTCGATGTCGGCGGAAAATGGCGCCTGGTGGCGCTCGCCTTCGGTACGGGCATGGTACTGCGTTATGTCTACTGGCGCACCACGAGCACGCTGCCGCCGGTCAACCAGCTTGAGAACTTCATTCCCGGCATGCTCGTCTATCTGGCCGAGATGTACAGCGTGCTGATGCTGTCGCTCAGCCTGTTCGTCGTCGCCATGCCGCTGCCGCCGGCGCGTCCGAGCAGCCGCTCCAGCAGCGACGAGAACCTGCCGACGGTCGATGTCTTCGTGCCGAGCTACAACGAGGACGAACAGCTTCTGGCCAATACGCTGGCGGCTGCCCGCAACATGGACTATCCGCCGGAAAAGCTGACCGTATGGCTGCTTGACGACGGCGGCACGGTGCAGAAGCGCAAGGCGAGCAATGTCGCCGATGCGCGCGCGGCCGAAGCGCGTCACGCGAAACTGAAGCAGCTCTGCGAAGAGATGGGCGTCAACTATCTCACCCGCGAGCGCAACGAACATGCCAAGGCTGGCAATCTCAACAACGGGCTTGCCCATTCGACCGGCGACCTGATCGCGGTCTTCGATGCCGACCACGCGCCGACGCGCGACTTCCTGCTGGAAACGGTGCATTACTTCGAGAAGGACCAGAAACTCTTCCTCGTCCAGACGCCGCACTTTTTCCTCAACCCGGATCCGGTCGAACGCAACCTGCAGACTTTCGAAAAGATGCCGAGCGAGAACGAGATGTTCTACGGCATCATCCAGCGCGGTCTCGACAAGTGGAACGCCTCCTTCTTCTGCGGTTCGGCGGCGGTTCTCAACCGGAAGGCACTTGAGGTCTCAAACGGCTTTTCCGGTGTCAGCATTACCGAGGATTGCGAAACCGCGCTCGACCTGCACGGCCTCGGCTGGAATAGCATCTATGTCGATCGCCCGCTGATCGCCGGCCTGCAGCCTGCGACATTCGCCAGCTTCATCGGCCAGCGGTCGCGCTGGGCGCAGGGCATGATGCAGATCCTGCGCTTCCGTTTTCCGCCGCTGAAACGCGGTCTCTCGCTTGCCCAGCGTTTCTGCTACATGTCGTCGACGCTGTTCTGGCTGTTCCCCTTCCCGCGGACGATCTTCCTGTTCGCGCCCCTGTTCTACATCTTCTTCGACCTGCAGATCTTCACCTCGTCCGGCGGTGAATTCCTCGTCTATTCGCTGACCTACATGGCGGTGAACATGATGATGCAGAACTACCTCTACGGTTCGTTCCGCTGGCCATGGATTTCAGAGCTCTACGAATATGTGCAGACAGTGCATCTGCTGCCGGCCGTCATCTCGGTCATGCTGAACCCGCGCAAGCCGACCTTCAAGGTCACGGCAAAGGATGAATCGGTTTCGGTCAGCCGTCTTTCGGAAGTCAGCCGACCCTTCTTCGTGATCTTCTTCATCCTGATCATCGCTTTCGCGATGAGCGTCTACAAGCTCTACACCGAACCGTTCAAAGCCGACGTGACGCTTGTCGTCGCCGGCTGGAACCTGCTCAACATCATCATCGCCGGCTGCGCTCTAGGGGTGGTTTCAGAGCGCGGCGAACGCCAGGCATCGCGTCGCGTCAAGATCAGCCGGCGCTGCGAATTCGGCATCGATGGAAAGTGGTACACGGCCACGATCAACAATGTCTCGGTGCATGGGGCTCAGCTTGAGGTCTATACCGAGGGCGCGACGGGCATTGCAAAGGATACGATCGGGCATATCCGGTTCCAGCCATTCAGCGACCTGCCGGTGAGCGAGTTGCCGGTCGATATCCGCAATTTCGACCGCACCGGCGACGTCACATCGGTCGGCTGCCGCTACATGCCGCAAAAGACCCTCGACCACCGCCTGATCGCCGACCTGATGTTCGCCAACTCCGCCCAGTGGACCCAGTTCCAGACCGCCCGCCGCAACAATCCGGGTCTGTTGCGTGGCACGTTGTGGTTCCTGTGGCTTTCCGTCTACCAGACAAGCCGCGGCCTCGGTTATCTGATGCGGGATCTCAGCAAGTCCCGCAGCGCAGAGAAGGGCTAGAAGATAGACATGAACAAGCTCCTTGCCTTCGCCCTTATCGCCTGCACGGCCGTTCCGGCTTTCGCCCAACAGGGTGCAACGCCTTTCGACATGGGTACGGAACGTCGTGACCGCGGCATTCAGGATACGCCCCCGCTATCCCCTCCCGCGGCGGCTCCCGTGCCTGTCAATCCCGTGCCGGTTACTCCTGCTCAGCCGGCGCCGACAAGCCAGGCTCCGTCTTCGGCTCCAACGCAACCGCTCGCGAGACCGGCCTCGCCGCCTTCGCAGCAGAACGCACCTGCGCAGTGGAGCGCCCAGCCGCCATCTCCCACTGCCGCTCCAATATCGTCGCAAGCGACGCAGGCAGCAGCGGCCGGCGCTGTCGACCAGTCACGGCGCTATCTCTTGCCGTTTGCGGATATGCGCCTTAACGGCGAGATCGAGCAGCGCTCCTGGTCAATCTATCTGACGGCCGATCAGGCCGGACGCGCGGCAAAGCTGCATGTCGCCTATCAGAACTCGATCTTCGTTGCGCCGGAAACGTCCAAGCTGACGATCACGATCAACGATGTCGTCGTTGCAGCCGAGACGATCGCTTCGGCCGAACAGCCTGCCGAGCGGGTTTTCGAGATTCCTGCCGGATTGCTGAAGGCGGGCGGTAACATGGTCCGCTTCGGCACCAGCCAACGCCACCGCACCGACTGCACGATCGAATCCACCTATGAATTGTGGACGGATGTCGACCCTTCCAAAACCTACCTGTCCTTCGACGGCGCCAGTGGCCGGCGTCTGGGCACGCTGGATGACCTGAGGGCGATAGGCGTGGACGGCAAGGGCAATACCCGCTTCCGCGTCATCGCCCCGGCTCTCGATCAGCTCGGCACGACCGATACGCTGATGCGCCTCAGCCAGGGGCTGGCACTGGTTGCCGGAATGCCCAACCAGTCGTTCACATTCAGCAGGCAGGCGGATGGCGAAATCCAGCCCGGTGAGGTGGCGATTTTCATCGGTACGACCGATGAACTGAGAACGGTCATTCCGAACCTTACAGCCTCCGGCAACTCCGCAGCCGCAAGCTTCGTCGACTACCCGCGCAGCAACGGCATATCCTCGCTGGTGCTTTCCGGCCCGAACTGGCCTTCGATCGACGGGCTTATCGACAGTTTCGTCGCGTCTCTCGACGGCCGCTCGACGCAAAGGCTCAACACGCTTTCGACGGAAAGCTGGCGGGGCATGGACACGCCGCTCCTGTTTTCCGACACAATGCTCGATTTCGCGACCCTTGGTGTCGGCAGCCAGGAATTTACCGGACGACTGTTCCGAACCAGCTTTACCATCGGCGTGCCGGCGGATTTCTACGCCAACGCCTATGGCGAGGCACGTATCCTGCTGGACGCCGCCTATACGCCGGAGGTCCTGCCGGGCAGCCATCTCGACGTCTTTGTCAACGGCAACATCGCCTCCACCGTGCCGATCACCTCGTCGGGCGGGGCTATCCTGCGGCAGCTGCCGATAAAGCTGACGCTCCGGCACTTCAGGCCGGGCGTCAACACGATCACCTTCGAGGCCGCGTTGCGTACCGCCTCCGACGCTTCCTGCAGTCCAGGCGCCAGTGGCGAGGAAAAGCCGCGTTTTGCGATCTTCGGTACATCGCAGTTCCACATGCCGGACTTTGCCCGCATCGCCCAGGTTCCGAATGTAGCCGCCACCGCCGGCATCGGTTTTCCCTATTTCCTCGGACAGGATCCGGTATCGCTGTTCCTCGGCCGCATCGACGAACCGACGCTTTCGGCCGCCGCCACCTTCGCCGGCAAGATCGCCAGCGCTTCGCATCGGGTGATCCCGCTCAACGTCACGATGTCGGCCGCCCGGATGGCGGACCGCAACGCCATCTTCGTGGGTGGCATTTCGGAAATGCCGCTCAATGTCCTGTCCCAACTGAAGATCGATCAGGACAGCCGCAACAGCTGGAGCCCGGACATCACGCCACAGACCGTGACCCAGCCGGCGATCAGCCTGCAGGACTGGCAGCAGCGTTCCGACGGCAATTTCTTCAGCCGGCAGTTCGAAGACCTGAGCAACTGGGCAAAAGACAATTACGACCTGTCGCTGTCTGCCCTGCGCTTTGCACCACCGACAGACGAACTCTACAAGCCGCCGAAATCCGCTCATTTGCTCGTTGCGCAGGAAAGCGATCCGACCGGAGAAGGAACGTGGACGGCGGTTCTTGCACCGGACAGCACCCAACTCGACGAAGGTATGCGAAACATTTCCAGCCGCGAGGAATGGGAAAAGATGAGCGGCCGTATAGCGATCTACAGCGGTGCTGATGAAGAGATGGGGAGCGTCCCGGTCAGCTGGTTCCGCTTCATGCCGACACAGGAACTGAGCTTCAGCAATGCAAGGCTGATTACGGCAAACTGGTTGTCGGACAATATCATGTCCTATGCGCTGTTGCTTGCGGCCGGCAGTGTGCTGCTCGGGCTTGCGACCGGTGGTCTGCTCAGCCTGCTCGGTCGCCGCTGAATTCGTCAGCCGGGAAAACGCCTGCTGAGATAGGCAGACCCGGCAAGGCCGAAGCGCCAGGGATTTTCGATCGCTTTCGAAATCCCGATGCGGGGGCCGGTCGCGACACCGACCGGCTCGGTTGGCGCCGTGAGATTGAACGGATGTTCGAACAGGGACATTCCGTCATGATCGATGGTGATGCCGAGTGCCTGGCAGAGACGGCCGGGGCCGGAACACAGAAGACGCGGATCGGTGACACCACGGCGAACTTCCATATTCGTCAGGCCTACAAGCGGCTGGATGGCGCGGATCAGAACCGCGCTGCCGGGCCGGCAGACGAAATTCAGGCACCAGTGGATGCCGTAGGAGCGGTAGACATAGGCATGGCCGGCCGGGCCGAACATGCTGGCATTTCGGACGTTTTGTCCGCGAAAACTGTGCGATGCTGGATCGTCGGGCTCATAAGCCTCGGTCTCCACGATCATGCCGCCGGAGCCATCGACATACAGTTCGGTACCGATCAACTCTAGTGCGACGATCGTCGCGTCACGCTCGAAGAAACCCGGATCCATCTTCCCTCGCTGCCGCTTGAAAGCACATAGCGCGGATATAGAAGATCATGCTTTATACAGACAAGCACTGGCCAGACGCGGATATTTACTCTCCGCTAACGCCATATCGCATTCGGGCTTTCCCTTCGGAGAGAAAAATACATTTATTAGACGTAACTAAAAAATGTATTTGAGGGGGAGGCAAGGGATGAGATTGTCCAACACGGCAGCAGCTTACGAACCGATCGGCCCCGACGAACTGGAGCGGTTACAGACGATTTTCGAGACGGCACGCTACATCGCCTGCATGTCACGTCATGATCCGGCCGCCGAACGGTTGGCTGCGATGGCAATCCGATTCTATCAACTGGGCATCCGCGATGATGACGCGCTCATCCACACGATCGTCAAAACGAACAAGGCACTACGGTCGTGCGGACAGGAACAGGCAGTCATGGATTTGGCCTGACACATGAGCCTTTTAACATCCGTTCCGGCGTGTGACGGCGAAGTATCGGCAGCCTTGCTTCTTGACGATCAAGTATCGTCCATCTCCAGCACATCCGACACGACCTCGAAAACCTGTGTCTGTGGTGTCACGAAGACGATGGCACGGACGTCATGAGAAAACTCCAGCCCTGCATGCTGCTGGCGCAAGGCCGTTACACAGCTGCGCCCGATGAGTTCGCCGCGATCGGCGCTTTCGATGGCCATGCGATAAATCGGCAATTTCCCTTTGGAGAAATTCAAGTCTAAACCTGCATTGGAATAAAGCGTGACGATGTGAATTATAGACATTTTTCCCTCCTCCCAAAGGGATTTAGCCTTATCTTTTAGGTTGCATATTTTTAGAATACTCGCAGGCATTATTGTCAAGTCCGGGCAAATATCCCTCCCATTCGCTCCTGAGTGTCGTTCGGTTCGACAAGCAACCTCCCTAACGCTCGAAATCTTGTTTCCCTGCATCATTCTTGGCCGAAGACGTGGACAAGCGCGGTTGTTTACGCCAAGCCGCCATCCTATCTCCTGACTGGGAAACAACAGCCGCATAGGCGGTGCAAGGATGGACGAGACGAATGACCGAGTTGAAGCTTCTGGCTCTCGATACGGATGATCTGGGTGTGATATCCGCCCATATGCAGGATGCGGTGTTCAAGGTCGGCGATCTGCACTGGTCAGCCTCCGAGAAGGCATTTTCGCTCGCCGCGAACCGCTTCGACTGGGCGGCCGCGGAAGGCAAGCGCAAGGGCTTCGAGCGCCATCGTGCCGCCCTCGTCCTGAAGCGCGTCGAGGCAGTGCGCTCCAACGGTATCAACCGCGCCCGCAAGGAGGATGTGCTCTCGCTTCTGGCAATCCGCTTCGCCCAGAAAGGCGAAGGTCCCGAAGGCACGGTCGAACTGGTGCTTTCCGGCAATGCCGCGATCGAATTGGATGTCGAATGCATCGAAGTCGCACTTGCGGATATCGGCGGCGCGTGGGAAACCCCATCAAGGCCGCGCCATCCCTGAGCAATGTGGGTGTGTCCGGCCTGATGATGGCATGGACCTGGAAGGACGACCCGCGTGGCACTCTGGCTTGAACAGACATCCGTAGATTTCGAAGCGCAGTTCAAGGCGTTTCTATCGACCAAACGCGAGGTCTCGGAAGACGTCAATGCCGTGGTCAAGGCCATCATCGATGACGTGCGCGCCCGCGGTGATGCGGCGCTGATCGATTATTCCGCCCGCTTCGACAGCGTCGATCTGGCGAAAGACGGGATCCGCATTTCGGAAGCCGAAGTGGATGCGGCGATTGCGCAGACCGATCCGGCCGTCATCGACGCGCTGAATCTTGCTGCCGAGCGTATCGAAAAACACCATGCCCGGCAGATGCCGAAGGACGACATTTATGAGGATGCGATCGGCGTCGGCCTCGGCTCGCGCTGGACGGCGATCGAAGCCGTCGGTCTTTATGTGCCGGGCGGCACTGCGAGCTATCCGAGTTCTGTCCTGATGAATGCCGTACCGGCCAAGGTCGCAGGCGTTCCGCGCCTGGTGATGGTCGTGCCTGCCGGCGGCGGCAAGATCAATCCGGCGGTTCTGGCTGCTGCCCGCATCGCCGGCGTTACCGAAATCTACCGTGTCGGCGGCGCGCAGGCCGTGGCCGCCCTCGCCTATGGTAC
>DLSX01000088.1 GCA_002500765.1 Neorhizobium sp. UBA7851 | reverse complement strand
GTCCATCAGACGTTCTCGATCACGATGCCGCTGATTTCATTGGCAACATCCTCGAAGCGATCGACGACTTTCTCCAGCTCGCCATAGATCTCGCTGCCGATCATATAGGCCATCGCATTTCCGGAAGCGCCGTAGCGCTGGAAGAGATCCTTCAGACCCTGGTCATGCAGATCGTCGGACCGGCCTTCGACACGCATCACCTCTTCCGCAATCGCGCTGAGGCGCTGCGCATTGGCGCCGAGCTTGTCGAGCAACGGAATGGCCTCCGCCACCAGATGCGCCGCCCTGACGACCTCCTCGCCCATCTGCTGCATCAGCGGATCGAAACTGGACTGCTCGAACAGGCGAATGGTCTTCACCGTCTTGTGCATCATGTCGATNNGCGTCATCCATCGACTGGATCAGATCCTTGATGTCACCGCGATCGAAAGGCGTGATGAAACTGCGCCGGACGGCAAGCAGCACGTCACGGGTAATGTCGTCCGCGCGGTCCTCGAGCATGACGATGCGCTCGCAATTTAAATAGACATCCTTGCCATTCAGAAGATCGCCAAGCGCTTCGGCCGCCTCCACGACGGTCCGCGAATGTTCGGAAAACATATCGAAGAACTTGTCTTCGCGCGGCATCAATTTTCTGAAAATACTCATCATGGCAACAATCCCTGCTGCGGCGCCAACATCAGGCCCGTCACAAAACTGTCATAAAAGCCATCGGACCGCTGGAATCAACTGCAAAAATCGGCATTTAGACGGGCATGAAACCTGCAACGAAGACCAAGAAGCCTCTGCGCGGCAAACAGGCGCCGAAACCACGGACGCTGTTGCAGCAGCTCGCACAGATGCCGCAGAAGCTTTTCAACGACGAATTTCGCCGGCAATGCGGTGCCCTCTGTTTTCGCCGAAACGCCGAAGACGGCGCCTTGCAGATCCTTCTGGTCACCTCGCGAGACAGCGGTCGCTGGATCATTCCAAAGGGCTGGCAGATGAAGAAAAAACAGTCGCACGAAGCAGCCGAGATCGAAGCATGGCAGGAAGCCGGCGTTCGCGGCCGCGCCAAAAAGAAGCCGATCGGCCGTTACACCTATCTCAAATGGCTGGACAACGGCGATGTCGCGCCCTGCATAGTGGACGTCTTTCAGATCGAGGTGACGGAGATCGAAAAGAACTACAAGGAACGCGGCCAGCGCGAACTTGCCTGGCTCTCGCCGGAGGAAGCCGCCTACCGCGTCCGCGAAGTCGAACTCAAGTCCCTGATCATCGATTTCAAACCGAAGAAGAGATAGCGCCGGTCAGCCAAGCGCGCTCAAAATGAAATCGGCCCGCTCGGCGACGGAAACTTTCGGCAGGACCACCACTTCGTAACCAAGCGCCGGATAGGCGGCACAAAGCCGCTCGTGTTCCGCCACGGCATCATTCAGCGAATGGCGCCGCTCCGCATCACCCTGATAGATCTCAGGCCATGGCGGCGTCATGAAAACCATCGGGTTATACGGATGGATTGCATTCATACGCCGCGTCACCGGTTCTCCGGTGACCTCTTCCAGCGCCACGGCTGCATCGATCAGCCCCCGATCGAAAAACGTCCATCCCTCGTTCCCGGCAGCCGCCGCCCTGTCCGCCACGGCCATCCCGATCGCCAGTCGCGCAAAGGCTGCCAGATCCACCCAGGGAAGCGCTCGCCCCTCGCCTGCCAGTTCTCGTTTGACGATACGCCGGCCCGGCTCTTCCACCGTGGCAAAACCGCGCGCGGCAAGCTCCNNCCAGAAGCGTTGACTTGCCGCCACCGGAACACCCGGAAATCACAACGAAACGGTCCATCTATTTCATCCACATGTTGTCGCGGCAGTTATTGCTGGTTAGCATATTTTCGAATGCGGAGAATTCGACATCTCCGGCACGGCTCTTGCGAACCGCAAGCCGAAATCCCCAGGGGACAGTCAATGCGTTCATCCAGGATCATCCACATCGTCACCTGCCATGCGGAAGGCGAGGTCGGTGACGTGATTGTCGGCGGCGTCGCCCCGCCTCTGGGCGATACCATATGGGAACAGTCCCGCTTTATCGCAAAAGACCAGACCTTGAGGAACTTCGTCCTCAACGAACCCCGCGGCGGCGTCTTTCGTCACGTCAACCTTCTTGTGCCGCCGAAGAACCCGAAAGCCCAGATGGGCTGGATCATCATGGAGCCGGAGGATACGCCGCCGATGTCAGGCTCCAACTCCATCTGCGTCTCCACCGTCCTGCTCGACAGCGGCATCATCCCGATGACCGAACCCGTGACGAAAATGGTGCTGGAAGCGCCGGCCGGACTAGTCGAGGTCGAAGCCGAATGCAAAAACGGCAAGGCCGAGAAGATTACCGTCACCAACGTCAAGAGCTTTGCCCAAAAGCTCGGCACATCGCTCGATGTCCCGGGCATCGGCACCATCACAGTCGATACCGCCTATGGCGGCGACAGCTTCGTCGTTGTCGATCCGGAAGAGATCGGCATCGATCTTGTTCCGGAAAACGCCCGCCTGATCGCCGAAACCGGCATCAGGATCACCAACGCAGCCAATGACCAACTCGGGTTTTCTCATCCCGAAGAGACCGGCTGGAATCACATTTCCTTCTGCCTCTTTGCCGGAAAACCCTATCATGAAGACGGCCGGCTCATGGCAAAATCCGTCGTCGCCATCCAGCCCGGCAAGATTGACCGCTCGCCGACCGGCACTGCCGTTTCGGCCCGCATGGCGCTTCTCCATGCGCGCGGCCAGATGAAACAGGGCGACAGCCTGACCGGCATATCCATCATCGGCACGCGGTTTGTGGGAAAGATCGTCAGGGAGACGGAGATTGCCGGAGAAAAAGCGATCGTGCCATCGATCACCGGCCGCGCATGGATCAGCGGAACATCTCAATTGATGCTCGATCCATCCGATCCGTTCCCCGGTGGTTACAAGCTTTCCGACACCTGGCCGATGCTTAAATAAGCCACTTTACCCTACTCGACCTCACCGAGATGATGGCGGACCCACCTCATCTCCTCCGAGGCCGTGCGCCCGAAATGCCGCCGGAAATCCCTGGCGAATTGCGATATACTGGCGTAACCGACCGAGGCCGCGACATCGGCGATCTTTCCCCGGCGTGCGATCATCAGCCTCGCCTCGTGCAGGCGCATGGCCTTGATATACTGGATCGGGCTGCTACCGGTCAGTTCCTTGAAATGACTGTGGTAGGACGGCACGCTCATGCCGGCATTGCTTGCCAGATCGGCAACCGAGACGCCGGCACTATAGTTTTTCCTGAGGAAGCCCAGGCTCCGGACGATCCGACCCGCAGCACCGCCTTGCTGAAGGGCAGCAATCATCGCGCCGCCCTGCGGGCCGATAAGCACACGGTAGTATAGCTCACGAAGAATGCCGCTGCCCAGAACGGCAGCCTCGACCGGATCTCCGAGAGCAGTCAGAAGCCGCTGCAGCACATCCATGATGCCGGTATCCATCCGGCTGGATATCAGGCTCCGAGGTCTGTCGATGCCAATATTGCAACGCGTTGCGACCTGTGCCGCAATCTCGGCCGCAAGCACCATGTCGAACTCGACATAGATGGCCAGAAGCGGGTACTCGGCGCTGGCAGCCGACCTCATCCGGAACGGAACCGGCATCGAGACGGCGAGATAATGCTCCTCGTCATATAGGTAGACCTGATCGTCGAGCAGTCCCTGTTTGCGCCCTTGCATCACGAACACCGCTCCGGGCCTGTAGAGAACCGGCACGTCGTTGAGCATGGCCTCACTGCGCAGCAGTCGCACGCTCTCAAGCCGCGTGGCGTTGTAGCCATGGCGGGGAGCAAGCTTTGTGACAAGCGCAACCAATTCCTCTCTGGCGGCTATTCCGTCATCCTCCTTCATAGGAATTGGCAATATTTTCAGAGCATTTGCCGTCGAACACACCTCGGCATCATACTATTTGCCAATCCTGCGATCAATCAATCGAGGACGCATTTCATGACGAACAGGACTTTCTTCATCACCGGCGCCAATTCGGGATTCGGCCTTGCCATCGCCACGGCTGCAAGCGCTGCGGGCCACACCGTCATCGGCACAGTCAGATCGGACGCATCGAGGACGACCCTTGCCGAGCAACTGCCGCAGGTTCACACCATCATCTGCGACGTAACCGATTTCGACCGCATCCCCGCCGTCGTCGAACAGGTCGAGCGGCAACACGGGCCGGTTGATGTTCTTATCAACAATGCCGGTTACGGCCACGAAGGCGTGCTGGAGGAATCCCCGATCGAGGAGATGCGACGCCAATTCGACGTCAACGTCTTCGGCGCTGTTGCCGTCGCAAAAGCCTTCCTGCCACGGTTCCGGCAGCGACGCCGCGGCTTCATCGTCAACGTCACTTCGATGGGCGGCCTGATCACCATGCCGGGCATCGGCTATTACTGCGGCAGCAAGTTCGCGCTCCAGGGCATTTCGGAGGTCATGCGGTCTGAAATGGCGCCTTTCGGCGTCCATGTCACGACGCTCTGCCCCGGCTCATTTCGCACGGACTGGGCGGGACGATCGATGGTCCGCACGGAAAGGTCGATTACGGATTACGACGCGCTGTTCGATCCCATCCGGCTGAGCCGGCAGGAAAAAAGCGGCAGACAACTGGGAGACCCGGCCAAGCTCGCTGCGGCCGTCCTGACCCTGATAAAGTCCGATACGCCACCGCCGCAATTGCTGCTCGGCAGCGACGCGCTGAAATTCGTCTCCGAACGTATCACGCAGTTGCAGCAGGAGATCGAGGCATGGAGGGCGGTGACAATATCGACGGACAGCTGATCCGGCCATCCCGCCATGCTGCATCAGTGAAACGGCCGGACCTCGATCGGCGCCCGGCAGGCGATGGCGGCCTTGCGGCCCCATTCGAGCGCTTCATTCATGTCGGCCGCTTCCAGCACCCAGAAGCCGCCGACATGTTCCCGCGCTTTCAGATAGGGGCCTTCGGTCACCTCGACCACGCCATCGGCCCCCGCCTTCAGCGATCTCGCCGCCGAAACCGGATTGAGCCCGCCGACGAACAGCCGGACGCCGGCTGAAATCATCTCTTCGTTGAGCACGTCGATATCGCGATGCATCGCCTCGTCCTCCATCGCCGCGGGGTCGTAATCGTCGGGATGATGAACGGCGACAAGATAACGGGTCATCACTTTTCCTCCGTAACATAACGGTCCGAGCGGCCGTCAAACCAAGGACGCATGAGCAGGGCGAAACCCGACACGACAACGAGTAGTTGCCATGCGCGCATTACTTCTAGTTGACTTAGCGAGGCATTAACTCCGGTAGTCTATGTCGAGCCGGGGTATTTTGTGGGGAGTGTTGGAATGAGCAGCAGTGCTTTGAAGGCAAAATTGATGCCTGGCGAAAGAATACTTTGGGATGGCCGCCCGGCTCAGGGGCTGCTTTTTACAGGACGCGACCTTCTTCTCATCCCGTTCAGCATAGTCTGGCTCGGCTTCATCGTATTTTGGCTCTGGAACGTCATCTCGCAAGGCGCACCCATATTTTTCTATATATGGGGATCGTTGTTCCTTGTTTTCGGCATGCTGTTTCTCGTTGGCCGGTTCGTCCTCGATGCCCAGCTAAGAAGCCGAACGATATACGCTGTTTCAGATCAGCGTATCCTGATCCTGCGATCGGCTCCGTTTGCAAAGTTCACGTCGATCGATCTGGACCGGCTGCTCGAAGTCAATTTGGAAGGTGACGGCAGGAGCCGTGGCCATATCCGCTTCGGACCATCAACATCTTTGATCGGCAGTCGATCCTTTTCCACCTGGGTACCGTCGCTTGATCCCGTACCGCAATTCTTGGGAATCGTCGCTCCGTCCACAATATTTGAGCTGATCACAAAAGCCAGCCGGGCCGCCCGGCGCAGCTGAATGCACGCGCCGAACCCCCGCCTTTGGCGATCAGGCTGCCCTGAGCGCTCCCTGATGCACGACGATGCGGGCATGGTAGGGAACACGGGTATAGAGGTCGAGAATATCCTGGTTGACCAGGCGCACGCAGCCCGAAGACGTTGCCTTACCGATCGACTGCCATTCTGGTGAGCCGTGCAGGCGATAAAGCGTGTCCTGGCCGTTCTGGAAGATATAGAGCGCACGTGCGCCGAGCGGGTTCTTGATACCCGGATCCATGCCGCCGGCCTTGACCGAATAGCGGGCGAGCGAAGGCTGGCGGGCAACCATCTCGTCCGGCACCTTCCAGCGCGGCCAGGGCTGACGCCACTGGACGACACCCTCGCCTTCCCAGGCAAAACCGTCACGTCCGAGGCCGACGCCGTAACGCATCGCCGTGCCGCCCGGCTCGGTGACATAGAGGAAGCGGTTCGGCGTATCGACAACCACCGTACCCGGCTTTTCGCCCGTCGGATCTATAACCCGCTGGCG